>DAHVTI010000304.1 GCA_027324255.1 Bryobacterales bacterium
GTCGGCCGCCTGCTGGCTGGTGCGGTCGATCTGGTCGATCAGAAACACGCGCCACTGGCCCTTGAGGGGCCGCAGTTGGGAGCGGCCCTTCACCAGGCGCATCTGGTGGATGGACAACTGGCGCAGCGGGCCTTCCGGACAAAAGGTGACGAAGTCGGGGTGCGAGGCGAACAGCAGGGGGTCTTCGGTCCGCTTTTCGCTGGGCCATTTCTCCCGCTCGGCGATCAGTGTGCGGTTGTGCTCCAGGCTGAGGTCGTCCTGGTCGATCAGGGCCCGCGTGTGAGGATCGCCATCGCCGAGCAGCCGCGCGGCGAAATGGCGCGCCAGCGTGGCCTTGCCGACACCTTCAGGGCCGGCCAGCAGCAGGGTCTGCGGAATCCGTCCGGAGTCGGCCATGTGCGTCAGCGCTTCGGTGACGCCGCGGTTGCCGTAAAAGCCCTCAAACATGGCGGCTCCGGAATCCGTCGTAGGCGGCAGCCACCCGGGCGGCCACTTCTTCCACCGTGCCGCGGCCGTCCACGCGCACCACGCGGTCCGGTTCGGCCTCGGCCAGGGCCTGATAGCCTTGCAGCACGCGTTCGAAAAACGCCCGTTCCTGGTCGTCCATGCGGGTCTCTTCGGCGGCCTGGTCGCGGTTGCGGGAGCGGGCTCGCTCCAGGCTGGTTTCCAGGTCGATGTCCATCCAGAACGTGAGGTCCGGGCGCCGCCCGCGGCAGGCGATGCGGTCGAGGCTCTGCACCACCTCGGTGCCGAGCCCGCGCCCGAAGCCCTGGTAGGCCCAGGTCGAATCCGTCCAGCGGTCCGAGACCACGATTTCGCCGCGGCCGATGGCGGGCGTGAGAATCTCGTCCACATTCTGGGCGCGGGCCGCGAAGTACAGCAGCATCTCGGCGGCGGCGCTCAGGTGCTGGTTCCGCGGATCGAGGAGGATGCGGCGGATAGCCCGGCCGATGTCGGTGCCGCCCGGCTCTATGGTCTCGATCACCGTTTCGCCGGCGGCGCGCAGACGCCGGGCGAGCAGCCGCATCTGCGTGGTCTTGCCGCAGCCGTCCAGCCCCTCAAAAGTCAGAAAGAGGCCGCGGCGGTTCGTCGTAGACATAATGCAAAACCTTCTTGAGATCTTCCCAGGCCTCGCGCTTGGCGTTCTGGTTGTAGGGGCGCAGCAGGTAGGACGGGTGGTAAGTGGGCATCACCGGGATGTCGCGCCATCTCTGCCACTTTCCACGCAGCTTCGTGATGCCGTCCTTCGTCCCGAGCAGGGCCTTGGTGGCCGTGGAGCCGAGGGCGCAGATGGCGCGGGGTTTCAGCACCATCAACTGCCGCAGCAGGAACTGCCCGCAAACCTCCATCTCGTCCGGCTCGGGCGTGCGGTTGCCGGGCGGACGGCACTTGACGACGTTGCAGATGTAAGTGTCCGGGCGGCGGATCTCCAGGCCTTCCTTGGCGGCGGTGTTGTCGATCATCTGGGTGAGAAGTTGGCCGGCCCGGCCGACGAACGGCAATCCCTGCTCGTCCTCGTCCGCGCCGGGCCCCTCACCGACAAACACCAGCCGGGCTTGTGCGTTCCCGGAGCCGAAAACAATCCGGTTCCGGCCCTCGCATAGCCGGCAGCGCCTGCAGTCACCAATATCTTGTCGGACTTTCTCCAGGCAGTCATCGTCCGGACCTGCTGGAAACAGCGCGGAAAAAACCTGAGCGGAGGTGGGCATTTCACTGGGCGGTGGCGAAGGCATTGACTGGACGGCCGCAGGCGCGAGACTTTCCGCTTGCGGCTGCGCACTCGCCGCGGCGGCGGCCGCCGGCTGCGGCAGATAGAGCGTCCGGATGCCCAGATCCCTGTAGAAAGCCAGTTGCCGCCGCAGTTCGTCGCGATCCATCGTGCCTCTACCGCGACTTGTGAAGCGCCAGGCGGAGCTTCAACGCCTGGTCCAGAATCTGGTCGGCCAGGACCCGCTTGGAAGCCCGGGCCAGGGGCGTCACTTCCCCGGTACGCAGCGCCAGCACGACTTCGTTTTCGTCGCTCTCGAAGCCGGTGCCGTCGGCGGAGACGTCGTTCGCCACCACCATGTCGCACTTCTTTGCCTGCAGCTTGCGCCGGGCCTCGGCGACGACGTTTTCCGTCTCGGCCGCGAAGCCGATCAGCAGTTGCCCGCTGGCGCGCCGCTCGATTTCCAGGCCGACTTCGGCCAGGATATCGGGCGTGGGATCCAGCTCCAGCGAGAGCCGCATGGCTGTCTTCTTGACCTTCTGCGAAGGCACGTTGGCCACGTGATAATCGGCCACGGCGGCCGTCTTGACGATGATGCTGCTTTCCGCCAGGTGTTTGAGCACCGCGTCGCGCATCTCGCGGGCGGTCTGCACCCGCACCAGTTCCACCCCGGCGGGAGGCTCGAGTTGAACCGGGCCGCTGACCAGCACGGCGCGCGCGCCGCGCTGCGCCGCCGCCTCGGCGATGGCGTAGCCCATCTTCCCACTGGAGCGGTTGGAGATGAAGCGCACGGGATCCAGTGGCTCGCGGGTCGGGCCGGCGGTGATCAGGATGGTTTCGCCGTCGAGGTCATGCCGCTGCGTCAGCACGCGGAGGGCGAATTCGGCGATGCGGGCCGGCTCGGGCAGCCGTCCCGGCCCCGTGGTGCCGCAGGCCAACGGGCCCGCGTCGGGAGGCAGGATGTGGTGGCCGCGCTGGCGCAGAATTTCGAGGTTGGCCTGCGTGGCGGGGTGGTTCCACATGGCGCTGTTCATGGCTGGAGCCAGGACGACGGGCCCTTCGAACGCGAGATAGAGAGTGGTGAGAAAGTCGTTGGCCAGGCCGTGGGCGAAGCGGGCCAGAAGGTCGGCCGTAGCGGGCGCGATGACCAGAATCTGGTTCTCCTCCGCCACGCGGATGTGTTCGACGCTGGAAGCCAGCACCTCATCCGCGCCGCCGTTGCCGAACATCTCCGTGACCACTTTGCGGCCGGTCAAAGCCGCGAAGGTGAGCGGGCGGACAAACTCCTGGGCGGCGGCGGTCATGACGACATTCACCGCAAAACCCCGCTCCATCAATTGCCGCGCCAGTTCCGCCGCCTTGTAGGCCGCGATACCTCCGCCAACGCCGAGCACCGCCGAGTGTGAGGCCATGCGTCCGCCTCCGTCCCCTGCGCCGGCTAGAGCTGCGGTTCAGCCGCCGGGCTGTCGGCTTCCAGGGCCGGGTCGTAATAGCTCACCAGCCCGCGGCGCACTTCTTCCATGGAGGCGACGGTGGGTTTCTTCGACGTGGATGGCAGGAAGGAACGGGCGCCGCCCTGCAACTGCCGCGCGCGCTTGGCCGCCACGATGATGAACCGGTAGATGCTCGACTCCGGGTCGTCCGGGATGGCATGAATGGGGGTGCGGGTGCTTCTTTCCATTTTGGTCTTTTCGTCTTCTTCGTTTTGGCCTTATCGCTCGAAGGTGCCCAGAATCTGCGAAACTCGCGTCCGCACCGCAGCGTCTTCCGATCGCAACCGCGCCGTCTGTTCGCTGTCTGCCTGCCGGCGCGCCGCTTCGACAATCGCCTGCAGCAGGTCCGAGGCTTCTTCGACATCCTCGTTCACCAGCACGTAGCCGTACTGGCTGAAGTCCTGAATCTCGCGGGCCGCCTCGGCCACCCTCTTGCGGATGACCTGCTCGCTCACGTCGCCCCTCGCGCGCAGCCGCTTTTCCAGCTCTTCGCGCGACGGAGCCAGAATGAATACACTCACGGCTTCCGGGATCCGTTCTCTCAATTGTCGCGCACCTTTGACATCGATGTCGAGAACCACGTCCCGGCCTTCCGCCCGCGCCTGGTCCACGTAGCGCCGGTGGGTGCCGTAGAAGTCGTCGAAAACCGGCGCCCACTCGATGAAGTCGCCGCAGTCCTTCATCGCGACAAAGGCGTCGCGCGAAACGAAGTGGTACTCGTGGCCTTCCTGCTCCTGGCCGCGTGGCTCCCGCGTCGTATAAGAGACAGAAAAAATGAGACTTGGGTCCCTCTCCAGGAGATTTCGGACCAGCGTCGATTTGCCCGACCCGGACGGGGCGGAGATGATGAAGACTTGGCTCATTCGAGGTTCAGTGCCTGCTCCCTGATTCGTTCGATGTTCGCCTTGACCTCCAGTCCGAGGGCTGTGATGTTCAGGCCCAGCTCGCCCACCCCGGAGGTCTTGGAAAGGATGGTATTCGTCTCTCGATTCATCTCCTGCATGAGGAAGTCGAGCTTCTTGCCCAACTCGCCGCCGGCGTCGAGCAGGGAATCCAGTTCGCGGGAGTGGACCAGAAGCCGGCCCAACTCTTCCGTGATGTCGCTCCGGTCGGCCAGCACGGCCGCCTCCTGGGCCAGGCGTTGCGGTTCCAAGGCGACGCCGTTGAGCAGTTCGGTGAGCCGTTCCTCCAGGCGCGCCCGGAAGTGCTCCACCGCCGGTGCGCGGTATTTCTCGATCTCGGCCGCATCCCGCCGCACCGCCGCGTTGTGGCCCTTCAGCAGGCCGCGGATCTCGGCGCCCTCCCTTTCGCGGAAGACGTTCAGCGCGGCCAGGGCCTCCTCGGCGGCCGCCAGCACCAGTTGCTCCAGTCCTTCGGGGGCGTCCTCGTCCTCGGCCGGCTGGGCCAGCATGCCGGGGATGCGCAGCGCCGCGCTGACGTCCGGCTGGCCGGCGATGCCGTAGCTGGCCGACGCCTCTTGCAGCGCCTGGAGGTAGGCTTCGAACAGCGGCCGGTTGAGCGCCGCCGCGGCCATCGTATGAGCCGGCGTGAAGCTCAGCCGCAGGTCGACGTGGCCGCGCACCAGGTACTTCTTGGACAGGTTGCGCAGGCCGGATTCGAAGGGCTCCAGTTGGGCGGGAATGTGCGTGTGCAGGTCCAGCGCGCGGTGGTTGACGCTCTTCACTGTCGCCGTCACCTCGCCCAGCTCGTTCGACTTTCTCACGCGGGCGAATCCGGTCATGCTGCGCAGGTTCATGTGTCAGTGCTCCAGATCAACATACTGCAGCTCGTGCAGCCGCTGGTAGATCCCGCCCTGATTCACCAGCTCCTCGTGCGTCCCGATCTCGCTGATGCAGCCGCCGCTCAGCACGACGATGCGGTCGGCGCGTCGGATGGTGGAGAGCCGGTGCGCGATGACGATCACCGTGCGGTTCTCCATCAGGTTGCCCAGAGCCTTCTGCACCAGCACTTCGCTCTCGGTGTCCAACTGGGAGGTGGCTTCATCGAGGATGAGGATCGGCGCGTTCTTCAACAGCGCCCGGGCGATCGCCAGCCGCTGCCGCTGGCCGCCGCTGAGCTTGGCGCCGCGCTCTCCGATCCGCGTCTCGTAACCCAGCGGCAGGTCCTGGATGAAGTCGTCGGCCAGGGCGTTGCGGGCCGCCTCGGCGATTTCGTCCGTGTGCGCGCCGGGCCGGCCGTACAGGATGTTGCCGGCCACCGTGTCGTCGAAGAGGAAGGTCTCCTGGCTCACCAGCGCGATGTGGCGGCGCAGTGACTTCAGGCTCACGTCGCGAATGTCGCGCCCGTCGATCCGGATGGCTCCTTCTGACACGTCGTAGAAGCGCAGCAGCAGGTTGGCCAGGCTGGTCTTGCCCGATCCGCTGGAGCCGACCAGGGCCACCACCTCGCCGCGCTTCACCTCCAGGTTGAAGCCGTGCATCGAGAATCCGTTGGGCGAGCCCGGGTACTGGAAGCTCACGTTGTCGAAGACGATGGCGTCTTCGAGGACCGCGAGCGCCGGGGCGCCGGGCTTGTCGGCCACCTGCGGCTCGCGGTCGATGTACTCGAACACGCGCTGGCTGGCTCCGGCCGCCTGCTCGAAAATGTTGTGGATGCCGGTGAGGCGCTTCACCGGCTCGTACAGCAGCAGCAGTGCGGTGACGAAGGCCATGAAATCGCCGGTGGTCATCTGCCCGGCCTTGATCTGCGTGCGGGCATAGGTGAGCAGCCCGACGATGGTCACGGCGCCGAAGAACTCGATGATGGGTGAGGGCAGGGCCTGCAGCCCGATGTACTTCAGGTTGGCGCGCTTGAATTTCTGGGCGGCCTTGCGGAAGCGCCCGCTTTCCAGCCCTTCGGCCGTGAAGCTCTTCACCACCGCGTGGCCGCTGAACGCCTCCTGCAGAATCTGGCTCATCTCGGCGGCGTTGTCCTGGGCGCTGCGCGTGGAGCGCCGGATGCGCTTGCCCAGCCGCGCCGTTGGCAGGATGACGAACGGCAGCACGGTCAGCGATACGACGGCCAGCTTCCAGTCGTTCTGGAAAAGAACGTAGGCCATGCCCACCACGGCAAAGCTCTGGCGCAGCCAGTCGGCCAGCATCTGCGACACCGCCAACTGGATCCTTTCGATGTCGCTCATGATCGACGACATCAGCCTGCCGGTGGAATGCGCCTGAAAGAACGCGTGCTCTTCCGCCACCACCTTGTCGAAGGCCCGCTGCCGCAGGTCGGTCACGGCGGAGAGCCCGACGTAGCTCACCAGGTAGTTGCCGCAGTAGTCGGCAATGCCCTTCACCAGGAACACCATCAGGATGGCCGCCGCCACCAGCGTCCACACATTGTGGATTTCGAACGGGACCAACTGGTCGAGGTACAGGCGGAAGCCCACCCAGTCCGGCACCGGCAGGGACACGCGCGCGTCCGGGCTGGCGGGGTCCAGCACGCGGTCGAAGACCGGCTTCAGCAGGACGGGCAGCATGGCCCTGCCTGCGCCGGAGACCAGCATGAGAAAGACCGACAGCAGCAGCGCCGGAGTGTAGCGCCGCGCGTAACCGACCAGCCGGAAGGTTTCCTGGAGCACGTCGGCGCGCTACTCTTCGACTTTCGCCTCGTCCACCAGCATCACGGGGATGTCGTCCCGGATGGGGTACACGCGGCGGCACGACGGGCACTTCAGCCCGAGCTTGTCTTCCGTCAGTTGGACGGGTTCCTTGCATGCGGGGCAAACAAGGATATCGAGCAGGTCTTGACTCACAGCCATGGGAATCTCCCCGATTCTAGCAGAGGCGCCGCATGGCACCCCGACGCTGTCTCCACTGGTTCAGGCGCCCTTCATCTCCTCGCGCGCCTTGCGGACCACTTCCAGGAACTGGCCGGCGCGCTGTTCGAAGACCTCGTACTTGCCTTCCTTGATGGTCTTGGCATCCACCAGCTCGCCGCCCACGGCCACGGCGCAGGCGCCGGCCTTCAGGAAGTCGGCCGCCGTGGTCAGGCTGACGCCGCCGGTCGGGATCATCTCGATCTGCGGGAACGGCCCTTTCAGCGCCTTGATGTACTTGGCGCCGCCCACGTTGTCGCACGGGAACACCTTGACGATGTCGGCGCCGGACTGCCAGGCGGTGAGCACCTCGGTCGGCGTCAGGGCGCCGGGGCAGATGGGGCGCGAATAGCGCTGCGCCATCTCGATGGTCTTCAGGTTCAGCGCTGGCGTCACGAAGAACTGCGCCCCGGCCAGCATGCAGATACGGCAGGTTTCCGGGTCGAGCACCGTGCCCGCTCCCAGCACCATCCTGTCTCCGAATTCGTCCGCCAGCTTTTCGAGAACCTTCACCGCGCCCGGCACCGTCATGGTGACCTCCGCCGCCCGGATGCCGCCGCGATAGATGGCTTCGATGGCCTTGTATGCGCTCTCGGCCGATGGCGTCCTGACCACCGGAACGATGCCAATCTCAATCATTGCGGAGAGAATTCTCTCTTTTTTCATAACTTTGATCCTATCATCCCCGGGCGTCGGATTCCTCCTCCCCGGACCGGAGCGAAGCCCCCATTTTGTTACGGAATGCCGCGCTCCCGCATCTGAGAGAATAGGAACGGAACCAACCATGAACGCCATCAAGACCGTCCTGCTCCTCGGAGCCATGAGCGGCCTGCTCCTGGCCGCCGGCCAGGCCTTCGGCGGCCGCAGCGGCCTCGTCACCGGCCTCTTCATCGCCATCGCGATGAACGTCGCAAGTTACTTCTTCTCGGAGAAGATCGCGCTCATGTCCAGCGGAGCCATCCGCATCAGTGAGACCGAGAACTCCGAAGTGTATTGGCGCGTCGCGCCCATGGTCCGCCGCCTCACCGGGAAGATGGGCCTGCCCATGCCCAAGCTGTGGGTGATCCCCGAGGATGCCCCCAACGCCTTCGCCACCGGCCGGGACCCTTCGCATTCCTCCGTGGCCGTCACCGTCGGACTCCTGCGCCTGATGAGCGACGATGAGGTGGAAGCCGTCATCGCCCACGAATTGGGCCACATCCACAACCGCGACATCCTGGTCAGCTCCATCGCCGCCACCATC
>DAHVTI010000314.1 GCA_027324255.1 Bryobacterales bacterium
TTCCAGGATCGCGAGGGCTTCCTCTGGGTCGGCACCCAGAACGGCCTCTACCGCTATGACGGCCGCGGCTTCACGGAGTTCAGAGAGACCGACGGCCTGCCGCCCGCCGTCATCCTCAGCCTGTCCCAGAGCACGGACGGCACCCTCTGGGTCGGCACCATGAAGGGACTCTGGCGTCGCGCCGGCTCGCGCTTCGAGCAGGTGCTCATCGACGGTCTCGAAAGACAAAAGGTCACCGGCACGGCCGGCCTCGCCTCCGACATGCGCGGCCGCGTCTATGCGGCCACTCCCTCCGGCCTCGCCGTCGGAGAGATCAACCCGCAATCCGGAGGATGGGCGTTCCGGCTCATCACACGCACGTCGGCCGGAATAACCAGCCGCCCGGGCGGCGCCATTACGCGTGCAAACCACGATGCCGTCGCCAGCGTCATCGTCACCCGCCGGGGCGACGTCGTCTACGGTTGCGGCTCCGCCCTCTGCCAGTTGGCCGAGGGCGGCCGCGAAGTACCCTACCCGGTCCAGCCCAGCCAGCGGCACGAGTTCTGGGAGCACATTATCGAGGACTCCTCCGGCAATATCTATGTGAGAAGCTGGACCAGCATCGAGGTCCTGCGCGCCGGCGCGAGCCGCTTCGAGCCCCTCACCGCGCCGCGCAGTCTGCGCAGCCCCTGGGTGCCCCAACTCGGCTCCGACCTGCAGGGACGCCTGATGGTCCCCATGGTCGACGGCGTCGGCATCTACGACGGCCAGAAGTGGCGCTTCGTGGGCCGCAGGGAGGGACTGCCCGGCCGCTCCGTCTCCAACGTCTACCGCGACCGCGAAGGCTCCATCTGGCTCGGCATGAACGGCCGCGGCGTCGCCCGCTGGGTCGGCTATGGAGAGTGGGAAGGCTTCGTGGAAACTTCGGGCCTCGAAGACGAAACTATTTGGCAGATCGTGCCGGACGGCTCTGGCGGCGTTTGGGTCGCCACCGGGGACGGCTTGTACCAGGGCCGCCGCCAGGGCGCCAGCTACACTTTCCGCCGCCATCCCGGCATCGGCAGCGTTTCCGTCCAGTCCCTGGCCCGGGAGCCCGACGGAAGCCTCTGGGTGGGCGTCCGCGGTTTCGGAGCCATCCGTCTGGACCGCCGCACGGGCAGGCTCAGCCGCTTCCGCCTGCCCATCCCCGCCATCCGTGGCGAGACTGTCACTCACATTGAAGTCACCCGCGACGGGCGCGTCTTCATCACCACCAACGCCAAGCCGGGCCTGCTCCAGTTGACCGGCCGCGGAACCTTCGAAGAGGTGCGGCTGCCCGTCAAGTCCAGGCCCAAGGGCTACTCCATCGAGGAGGCGCCCGACGGTTCCCTCTGGTTCTGCTCCGAGGAAGGGCTGTTCATCTTTTCCGGCGGCTCCTGGCGCCGCTACACGAAGGAGGACGGTCTGCGCGACGACGGAGTCCTCGACGTCGAATTCGGCCCCCATGGCGAGATCTGGCTCCCGTACCAGTCCCAGTTCGGGATCTCGCGGGTCTGGAAAAACGGAGACCGCCTCCGCTTCGAACACCTCGGCGTCGCGCAGGGCCTCCCTTCGCTCCAGGTCTACTTCACCCGGTACGATTCCTCCGGCAACCTCTGGGTCGGCACCGATCGCGGCATCGGCGCCTTAGACGGCAAGTACTGGGCCCAGTACCGCCGCGGCGACGGCCCCATCTGGGACGACTGCGACACCGACGCCTTCGCCGCCGAGCCCGACGGCAGCGTCTGGATCGGCACCAGCGCCGGCCTCTCTCGCTTCAAGCCCGCCCAGATCAAAGTCAACCTGGGCCCGCCTTCCACCGTGCTCACCCGCGTCAAGCTCGGCTCCACCGCCTTCGACCCCGCCTTCCACGCCCGCGTCACCCACCGCCAGAACACCCTTGACGTCCGCTTCTCCGTGCTCGCCTTCGCCCGCCCCAGGAGCCAGCGCTACCGCTATCGCCTGGTCGGGCTCTCCGACACCTGGAAGGAAACCCAACTGCCCGAAATCCAGTTCCCCGACCTCCACCCCGGCGACTACCGCATGGAGGTGCAGGGCTACGACGGCTACCGCCACTGGAGCCTCTCGCCGGCTGTCTTCGAGTTCAAGATCCGCCCGCCCTGGTACGCCCACCCGGCCTTCCGTCTCTCGGTGCTCGTCTTTCTCGGCTTGCTCGTCCTGTTCCTCCTGCGGCGCTCCCAACTCCGCCACGAGCGCGAAAAGACCAAGCTCGAAAAGGCCGTCGACGAGCGCACCCGCCAGTTGCGCGAAGAGAAGGATCGCAGCGAGCGCGCCAACCGCCTCAAGGACGAGTTCCTCGCCAACGTCAGTCATGAGATCCGCACCCCCATGAACGGTATCCTCGGCATGACCCAACTGGCCCTCACCACTGACCTCGATGAGGAGCAGCGCGACTACCTGGAAACCGTCAAGATCTCCGCCGACAGCCTCCTCGGCCTCCTCAACGACATCCTGGACCTCTCCAAGATCGAGGCCGGACACATGGCCCTCGACGAGGAGCAGTTCTCCCCGCGCGAGGTGGCCGAGCAGGCGGTGAAGACGCTCGCCTCCAAAGCCGCCGAGAAGCGCCTCGCTCTCTCCCTCGACATCGAGCAGACCGTCCCCGCCGGCCTGCTTGGCGACGGTCCCCGCATCCGCCAGATCCTCCTCAACCTCATCGGCAACGCCGTCAAGTTCACCGAAACCGGCTCCATCCGCGTCCGCGTCGCCAGCCTCCACGCCGGCCCCGAGGCCGAGAAACTGGTCATCGAAGTCGCCGACACCGGCATCGGCATCGCCGCGGACCAGCACGAGGCCATCTTCGAGGCCTTCCGCCAGGCCGACGGCTCCGTCACCCGCAGGTACGGCGGCACGGGCCTGGGCCTTGCCATCTCCGCGCGCCTCGCCAAATTGATGGGCGGCGGCATCCAGGTGCGCAGCGCGCCGGGCGCGGGCAGCACCTTCGTCCTCACCGTCCGCGCCGGACGCGCGGATGCCCGCCGCGCCGCGGCCCCGCTCTCCGCCGCCGGCGCCACCCCGGACGGCCCCTCCCGCCTCCGCATCCTGCTCGCCGAGGACAACCAGGTCAACCGCCGCCTCGTCGAGCTCCTCATGCGCCGCCACGGCCACGAAGTCGTCTCCGTCGAGGACGGCCGCCTCGCCGTCGCCCAGGTGCGGCAGCAGAAGTTCGACCTCGTCCTCATGGACGTCCAGATGCCCGAAATGGACGGCCTCGAAGCCACCCGCCAGATCCGCGCCCTCGAGCGCGCCGTCGGCGGCCGCGTCCCCATCCTCGCCCTCACCGCCAACGCCATGAAGGGAGATCAGGACGTCTGCATCGAGGCCGGCATGGACGGCTACATCCCCAAGCCCTTCGAGGCCGAGCGGCTCCTCTCCGCCGTCGAGTCCGCCGCCCGCGAAAACCCGCCGGCCTGAGCCCTACCGGAACGGATCCCAGCCGCGGCGGCCCAACTTCATGCCCGCGAACCGCACCTCGCCCGGCCGCCCCGCCCGCACCACGCCGATGCGCGTGAAGCCCACCGGCGCCCGCACCCCCACCGGCAGCGTGCACAGCAGCTCGTAGTCCTCGCCGCCGCCCAGCGCCTGCTCCAACGTCGCCCCCGGCGCCGACGGCAGCACGCCGTCCAGCTCCGCCGACACCTTCGATTCCACGCACAACCGGTGCAGGTCCAGCGCCAGCCCGTCGCTCAGGTCCATGCACGCCGTCGCCTTGCCGCGCAGCTTCCGCCCCAGCTCCAGCCGCGGCTCCGGCCGCTCCCGGTACCCGCTCGCCGCCGCGTGCCCCAGCGCGCCGCTCACATGGATCACGTCGCCCGTCCGCGCCCCCGAACGCCGCAGCGCCTTGCCCCGCGGCACCCCGCCAATCACGCACACGTCCAACGTCAACTGCCCGCTGCGCGCCACGTCGCCGCCGATGATCGCCACCCCGTGCCGCCCCGCCAGCTCGTTCATCCCGCCGTACAGCCCGCGCACGTAGCGCGCCCCGGCCCACTCCGGCAGCGCCAGCGACACCAGCGCGTAGCGCGCCTCCCCGCCCATCGCCGCTATGTCGCTCAAGCCCCGCGCCAGCGCCTTCCAGCCCACGTCCGCCGCCGTGTGCGTCCGCCGCCGGAAGTGCACGTCCTCGATCACGAAGTCCGTGGTCAGCAGCAGGTCTTCCCCGTCCCGCGGCCTCACAATCGCGCAGTCGTCGCCGATCCCGGCAATCAGCCCGCGGTCGCGCCGCCGCGCGGTGCTCATGCCTCGAATCGCGGCAATCAGCGACAGCTCGTCCATCCAGCCCTCCTACTCCAGCACCAGCCCCGAAGGCAGCTCCTCGCCGAACACCCGCGCCATCGACTCCAGGTCGCTCTCCGCCTCGCCCTCGAACAGCGCCAGCAGCTCGGCCGATCCGGCCAGCGTCCGCCGCACCATCTCCAGCGACGCCGGCGGCAGGTCCCGCGTCGCGTCCCCCGTCGCCTGCCCCAGCCGCGCAATGCACTCCTCGGCGCCCTTCAGCTTGGCGATGCTCTCGATCCACCGCACCGCCGAGGCCGCCGGCAGCACTTGATTGTTCGGCCCGTAGAACAACTTCCGCGCCCCGATCCTCGCCAGGCACCAGAAGTCGCTCGCCGCCGGCTCGGCCCGCAGCCGCCGCACCAGCGCGTTGCCCAAATCCGTCCGCGTCCCCGCCGGCAGCAGCTCCAGCGACGCCGCGCAGCGCCACATCTCCCGCTCCAGGCTCGCGTTCAGCCGCGGCGCCTTGCCCTTCGGCAGCAGCGCCCAGGCCAGCCGCTGCAGCACGTCCGCCTGCTGATTCTTATTGAGCCCGCCCGCCACGCGGCCCCAGAAGATCCACCACTGCGTCTCGTTCTCCGGCTTGTTGTCGAAGGCCAGCCCCTGCGCCCACACGCGCCGCGACAGCTCGATCCGGTACTCGTCGCCCGGATGCCCGAAGCCCGGCCGCAGGCACAGGCTGGCCAGGTTCAGCCAGCGCACTTCATGGCCGGCCGACTTCCGCCGCCCTCCGTTCAATTCCAGGAAGACATCGCCCAGCTTGCGGATCACTTCCAAAGGCCACGAGTTCCGCCCCAGAGCCAATACCTGTTCCAGCCTGCCCGGCAAATCTTCCGGCGCCATCGCGCCCGACTGGAAGACGTCCCGCACCATCTGCTCGGCCTGCGCCACCGCCTCGGCGCTGATCACCGCCGCCGGCCTGGCTTTCTTCACCTGCTCGGCCAGCACCGGCTTGCGCAGCTCGAACTGCAGCCGCCAGCGGTGCTCGCTCACCTTCGATTCGGCCCAGATTTCGAGCGTGCCCACTTCGCTCAGGTGCGCGCCCAGCTTCACCGGCACCAGCCGCTCCTCGGCCTTCTTGCCAAATCGGATCACGGCCTCCAGCGGCGCGTGCTGGTGCAGCGCCTCGCCCAGCTCCGCCGCCGCGAATTCCACCACGTCGCCCACCTTGTCTTCCGTCCGCGTCAGCGAAGAATACAACCGGAAGCTCACCGGCTTGTTGGCCACCAGTTGGAGGTTCTCGAGATCCAGCGACAGCGACGAGCCCTCCTCCGTGCCGCGCGGCACCAGGCACACCGTCTTGATCTTCTCTTCCGGCGCATCCACGCCCAGGAAGTAAGCCCGCGGCAGCCCGCCGCGCACCAGCACTCCCGCGCCCGTCCCCCGCACGTAGCTGTAGTAGGACGCGCCCACCGCCACGGCCAGGTCCAGCTCGTTGTTCTCGAACACCAGCGGGCGTTTCCCGTACCAGCCCTCCACGACATCCGTCACCCGCTGCCGCAGCACTTCCGGAATGAAGAACCCGCCGTTGAACAGAATCGCGTCCGGCGCCGGCGACCCCGACGACTCCAGGAACGCCGCCAAGTGCCGCGTCACCGCCGGGTCGCTCACATACGGCAGCCCGATCTCGCGGAACAGGCTCTTCTTGTCCTCCTGCGGCCTTTCATCGCGCCCGCAGAACGGCAGGAACCCTTCCAGCGCCAGCTCCAGCGCCTCTTCCTTCAACACCTGCGCCTTCAGCGTCCCGCCGATCAGCGACGTGCCCGCGCCCAGCACCGTGATCTCGACACTCTCCACATCGCCCGGCCCCAGCAGCCTTTCCTTCGCCGCCGAGCACTGCCGCCGCAGCGCGCTGCGCTGCCGCAGCGAGAGCTGCGTGTTCAGCTTCGACTCCACCAGCCACCCCAGCGTCAGGTCCAGGTTGTCGCCGCCCAGCAGCAGGTGCTTGCCCACCGCCGTGCGCGTGAACGTCACCCGGTCTTCCTCCCTCGCCACCCGGATCACCGTGAAGTCCGAAGTGCCGCCGCCGACATCGACGATCAGCACCGTCATGCCGTCGAACAGCGCCTTCTGCGACTGCGACAGGTGGTTCGCGATCCACGCGTAGAACGCCGCCGCCGGCTCTTCCAGTAGCGTCAGCTTTTCGAGCCCCGCCTCACGCGCCGCCGCCACCGTCAGCTCGCGGGCCTCTTCATCGAACGATGCCGGCACGGTCAGCACGACATCGTGCTCGCCAATCGGCCCCCTGCCCGCCTGCTCCCACGCCTGCGCCATCAGCTTCAGATAGCGCGCCGACGCCTCCACCGGCGACACGATGCGCCCCGCTTCCTGGGCGTCCCACGGCAGGATCTTCGCGCCGCGGTCCACCTCCGCGTTCGACAGCCAGCTCTTGGCCGAATGCACCAGCCGCGTGGGCACCAGCGCGCCCTGCTCGCGGGCAAACTCGCCCACCGCCCCGTCGCCCTCCAGGTACAGGAACGACGGCAGCGTGCGCCGCGGCTCCACCGCGCCGCCCGCCACCGCCTGCGGAATGTCCAGGATGTGTACGGGCGGAAAGTCCGCGCCCTCCGCCTCCTTGGGATCGATAAAGGCGAATGCCGAATTGGTTGTGCCGAGGTCGATGCCGATCTTCATGCGTGTCTACTTACTGCGTTTGGATTCCCGCACCTGGAATTCGAGCTTCCAGCGCTTGCCCGCGTTCTCCGTGCCTGGCGGCGCCTGCGAGGCGCACCACAGCTCCAGCACGCCCGTCTCCGTCACGTGCGTCTCCAGCGCCACGCGCACCACCTGCCCTTCTTTCCCCTCCAGGCACACCTGCATGGGCGCCAGTTCTTCCACTTCCGGCGGGATCTCGTCCAGCAAATCGCCCACTTCGTCCGTCTTGCGCACCGCCGACGAGAAGAAGCGGAACTCGGCCGGCTCGCCCACCTGCAGCGCGAACTCGCGCCGCGGTACCGCCGCGCCCGTCCCTTCCTCCATGCCGAACGGCACCACCGTCAGCGCCTTCATCGGCGCCGCGAAGCCCGGCACCGCCGGCATCGCGCTCTCGATGCCGATGTAGTAGGTGTGCGCCACGCCCCCGCGGATCCGCACCCCGCCCTGCCGCCGCACACGCCCGTAGTGCGCCGCGCCGCGCGCCACGGCGTGCATCAGGTCCTCGCCTTCCAGCGCCCGCGCCGCCTGTCGCCCTTCGGCCTCCAGCCACCCGTTCAGCACTTCCATCACCCGCTCCCGCAGGTGCCCGGCCTGGAACACGCCGCCATTGAACAGCACGTGCGTCGGGCAGGCCAGGTCACCCGAAGCCCCGCGCAGGAACCGCGCCAGGTGCCGCGTCACCGCCGCGTCCGGCTCGTACGGCAGCCCCACTTCCGCCAGCCCGGCCTTGCGCCGCCGCTCCGGCATCTCGTCCGGCTTCACCACCGGGAAGAAGCCGTCCACCAGCAGCGTCTCCACTTCGTCCCGCGTCAGCTTGCCGCGAATCGTGCCGCCGATCAGCGAAGAGCCGCGCCCCAGCAGCGTCACCGGCGCCTCTTTGGCATCGGCATCCGACAACAGCGCTTCCTTCGCCAGCCGGCACTGCTGCCACAGAGACTGGAACTGCAGCGCGTCCAGCTTCGGCAGCCGCTGCGCCGCGGAGTGCGCCAGCGCCAGGTCCATGTTGTCGCCGCCCAGCAGCAGGTGGTCGCCCACCGCCACGCGTTCCAGTTCCAGGTTGCCGCCTCGGTCCGACACCGTGATCAGCGTGAAGTCCGTCGTGCCGCCGCCCACGTCGATCACCAGGATCAGCGCGCCCGGCCCCACGCGCTCGCGCCAGTCGTCGTGCCGTTCGAGCCACGCGTAGAAGGCCGCCTGCGGCTCTTCGAGCAGCACCGGGTTGCGGAAGCCTGCCTGCTCGGCCGACTTCTGCGTCAACTGCCGGGCCACTTCATCGAAGGAGGCCGGCACAGTGAGCACCACCTGCTGCTCCGCGAACGGCTCTTCGGGATGCGTGAAGTCCCAGGCGTCTTTCAGATGTTCCAGGTACGCCTGGCTGGCCTCCACCGGCGACACCCGCGGCGCGCCTTCGGGCGCGTTCACGGGCAGGATGGCCGCCGTGCGGTCCGCGCCCGTGTAGGACAGCCAGGACTTGGCCGACGTCACCAGCCGCCCCAAAGACTCCGCGCCGCGCTTCGCCGCCAGCCGCCCCACGAGCCGCGCCGGCGCCTCCTCCCACGGCAGGTCGAGTTGCCCGGGCGCGAACTCACCCTCGCGCGGCAGGTACAGCGCGGATTCCAGCAGCGGCTCGGCGAAGACCTCGCCCGGCGTCACCAACTGCGGGATGGCGAACAGCTCCACCGCGCCCTGGGCGTCTTCTCCTGCCTGGGCGAAGCCGCAGTTCGTGGTGCCGAGATCGATCCCCAGAAAACGCAAGGTGCGCTATTCCACTTCCAGCTCTGCCGGAGCCAGAATCGACAGGTTCTGTTTCGCGCTCACCGACGGCAGCGTCACCGTGTCCGCGCGCCAGCCTTTGTGCCGCAGCAGCCCGCCGGCGGGCTTGCCCTGCGGCGGCAGGTTGCCGATGAACTTCACGGCCGCGGCGTCGCGCGCCAGCGCGCCGGCCGACTCCGGCTTCACGAAAGTGCCTTCGACACCATCGATCACCGGCGCCAGCTTGAAGTACTTGCGCAGCGCGTCCTGGCACTGCTTGTGGACGTTTTTCACCGCCGCCCCCACCTGGTCGTCGCTGTAGGGCGCGATGTCTTCCATGAAGAAGTCCAGCATCCGGGCGTCCCGCTGCAGGATGCCCAGCAGTTGCAGGGCTCCGGATTCCGGCTTCACCGCGCCTTCCTTGGGCGGCTCGGGAGCCTTCTTAAACGGGGTTTTCGAGTAGCCGTGCGCCCGCGCGATGTCCTCCGGCAGCGATCCGCCGAGGATCGAAAAGAACGCGCGAAAAGCCATGCCAATGCGGCTCAAGGGCAGATTACCTCCAAAACTTCAGGATACAACGCGGGTGCCGCCGCGCCCTCCCGGCGGCGCCCGCGCGCCCGTCTACCCCTCCGCCTGGCGGCGCGAGGCGAACAGGCTGCTGACGGCGATGGCCATCACCACCGCATTGGCCACAATCACCGGTGTGGCGCGAATCATGACCCCGTAGCCGATCCACAGCAGCGCCGCCAGCGCCTGCACTTTGCGCAGCGCCCGCGGGCTCTTCAGAAAGTAAGAGGAGGCAAACACGGCCGTCGCGGCATAGCCCAGCCATTCCAGGTTCATCATGCTCGAAGCCCCTCCGTCAGGCCGCGGCCGGCGACGGCTCGCCCCCTTCCGTGATGGTCACGGAGTCCGTGCGAACCTTGCTCCATTCGCGCAGCGCCAGCCCGTGCGCGTCGAAGTAGGCGCGGATGCGCGCCGAGTCCCAGCCCAGAATCTCCTCGATCAACGGCACCATCACGCTCAGGGCATCGTCGCTCAGCACCGTGCGGCGCGCGATCTGCGTGATGAACTTGTTCTCCGACACCGCGATGGTCAGCCCGTCGTGGCGGTTCAGGTTCAACATCACGTGGACGTCGGAGCTGCCGTCGCCCACGTACACCACGCGGTCGTAGCTCACCCCTTCCGCCTCGCAAAGCTCCTCGATCATCGCCACTTTTCCGTAGCCCGCGCGCACCCTCAGAATCGACTGGATCTCGCCCGTCTCCGGGTGATACTGCAGCCGCGTGCCGTGAATGTTGTCCGGTGGCACGATCCCTTCCAGCGCGGACTGGATCACCTCTTCCGGCGCGGCCGAGATCACGTGGAAGGAAAAGCGCAGACCGTCCAGGTCTTCCAGCAGCTTCACCAGCAGCGGGATGTTGCGCTTCAGCCGGATCCTTTTCCCCACTTCGTGCAGGTGTTCCCGCCGCACGCAGCGGTACTCCGGATCGTGCAGCAGCAGGTAGGCCAGTTCCCCACCCTGCTGCACGAAGTGCAGCCTGGCCAGCCCGCCGACTTTGTCCTGAAATCCGTGCGTGCCCAGCAGTTCACTCAGTACGATGCCCGAATCGTTAAAGCTCAGCGTGTGGTCGAAGTCGCTGGCCAGGATGTAATGTTTGTGCAGCCGGTTGCGTTCGATCGTCATAGGTTTTGAACTCCTGCGGCGTTCTATAGCGACACCAGGATCCCAGCCCCGGGTATCGCGGTTATTCCATTCCCGTCACGAATGTGTGAGAACGGCGGTGAGAGGCACTCTCGCGTCGAGTGCGGATGAAACAGGAAAGAAGACGAGGCGAGCTGGCGGCGGGGCCAGAATTGAAGGTATCTTCATTTTACCCGATCCGCGTCCGGCGCGCCGTTCAAGCGCACCCTCTTCCGCAGGCAGGGCCTGGCGTTCGGCTGATCAGCCCAGGATCTTCTTCCCCATGGGCCCCGGCCCGAAGTCCATCTTCGCGTCCTTCAGAGCCAGCCCGGCGATCTCGATCTTCGAGAGGTCGGCCGAGCCGAGGCCTGCCGCCTCGGCCAGCAGCAGCGTGTTGTCGCCGCGCACGAAGGGCCCCTGCCCGCGCGTGGCCCGCGGGTCATAGCCCATCGCCGCCGCGCAGACGGTATCGACGCACACCTGGTTGCGGCCCACGAGCAGCAGGTGCGGGCTGATCTTCTCGACGCCCTGGTTCCACTCGCCCTCGCCGCCGCGGATGGTATCGATGCCGTCCACGATGGAGAGGTCCACGGGGCGGATGGCGCACAGGTCCACGATGATACGCGGCACGCGGTAGCCGGCGTCGCGCGGCGAATCGGGCTTCAGCTCCTGCGTCACGCCCTTGGGCGGGGTCTTCGCGCCGTTGTGGCAGATCGCCGGGCGCTCCTGCTTCGGATCCTCATTGCCGTTCTCGCCGGCGTCGCCGCCGTAAAGCGAGCACGGCGTCAGCCCGAAGTTGTTCTTCATGGTCATGGTGACGCCGGCGATCCAATGGTTCTTCAGCTTCGACATGGAGACGTAGGAGTCGCAGTCGGTGAAGGAGTGGTTCAGGTCGTAGGAGGCGAAGACGTAGCCGCCGAAGGGGACCTTCGACCGCACATACTGCTTGCCGCGGCCCAGGTTGTTGGTGTTCTCCCATTCGACCTTCGTGCCGCAGTTTTCGATGGCCTGGATGTCGAGGCCGTAGCGCGCCCACAGCTCCATCTCCTGCCGCGCCGGGAAGAAGCTCTCGAGGATGCGGATGCGCTTCGCCCCTGCCCGCGCCATCAACTGGCACAGCGCCAGCACGGTGCCGGGCTCGGTGCGGTAGGGCAGATGCTCCTTCACCGGATAGCGCCCCGGGTTGCCCGTGAGGTTCAGCTTGAGGGCGACGGTCTTTCCCTTCACGACGCCGGAGAGCCCGCCCGCCTGGTCAGTCAGTTTCTTGAGCGTGTCGTAGATGGCCCGGTCGTAGCCTCGAACCCGGGCGATGGCCACGGTGGAGGCGGGCGCGGACCTGGCGAAGAGGGCAGGCGCGGCGGCGGCCAGTTGAAGGGCACTGCGGCGGGAGAGCGTCATGGGTAGATTATGACGCCAAACCGGCGCATTTGGGCGCGGCCCGTCATATAATCGACGCACCATGCCACTCACGCGCCGACAGATGATTTCGTCAGCCGCCTTGCTGGCCGCGCCGCCGCCGGCCGGCGTGACGCACTATGTTCGGTACTCGGCCGCGGGCCGGGTCTCCTACGGGCGGGTGGAGGGCGATAGGATTCAACCGCTGTCGGCCGCGCCTTGGCTCAACCCCAGGCCGGCGGGCGCGCCCATCGCGGCGTCTTCGGCGAAGCTGCTCTATCCGTGTGTGCCGCCGAAGGTGCTGGCCGTGGGCCGGAACTACAAGTCGCACGTCGGCTCGGCCGCGCCGCCGTCGCGGCCGGAGATGTTCTACAAGCCCGTCACCTGCCTGCTGAGCCCGGGGGAGGCGATCGTCATCCCTTCGGACTCGAAGAACACGAACTACGAGGGCGAACTGGTGGCGGTGATCGGCAAGACCTGCCACAACGCCTCGGCGGCCGAGGCCCGGGCGGCCATTTTCGGCTACACCTGCGGCAACGACGTCAGCGAGCGGGACTGGCAGGGCGGCAAGGACAAGGACATGCAGTGGTGGCGGGCGAAGGGCGCCGACACCTTCGGGCCGCTCGGCCCGGTGATCGCCACCGGCGTTGACCCGGCCGCCGGACTGCTGCTCCAGACCCGGCTGAACGGCGAGGTGGTGCAGAAGCAGTCGACTTCCGACCTGCTGTTCGACTGCGTGGCCGTGGTGGCCTTCGTCTCGCGCTACGTCACGCTGACGCCGGGCGATGTGATCTACACCGGCACGCCCGGCTCGACGCGCGCAATGAAGCCCGGCGACGTGGTGGAGGTGGAGATCGAGAAGATCGGAGTGCTCCGCAACCCCGTCCGCGGCGCCTGAATTTGAGACCTCTCCGTGTGATAACCTGAGAAAGAATTTGAGCGCCAGCGATGCCGGCTCGCGTCAGTGAGGCGTTCGTCCTCCGCACCTACCCCTTCCAGGAAGGGGACCTGATCGTCAGCTACTTTACCCGCGATCAGGGTAAGCTGCGAGGCGTCGCTAAGCGGGCGCGCAAGCCGAAAAGCCCCTTCGGATCGGGTCTCGAGCGTCTTTCGCAGGTGAGAATGTCCTTCTACCAGCGGGAGAACGTCGAACTGGTCCGGCTGGAGAACGCTGAGCTGATTCAGACGCAGTTCGGTCTGAGCGGCTGCTACGAAGCTGGGTTGGCTCTGGACTACATCGCGGAGGTGTCCGAACACTTGCTGCCGCCCTCGGAACCCAACGAGCG
>DAHVTI010000173.1 GCA_027324255.1 Bryobacterales bacterium
GTCATTCCGGTCTTTACCATCCCCATCGCCATCATCATCTCGTTCATCCCGATGAAGATGATGGGCGTCAGCGCCAACATCATGTCGCTGGGCGGGATCGCGATCGCCATCGGCGCAATGGTGGACGCGGCCATCGTGGTAGTGGAGCAGACGCACAAGCATCTGGAGGAGTGGGACCGAACTGGCCGGAAGCGTGACTACCACCGAGTCGTCATCGACGCGGTGAAAGAGGTCGGCGGCCCCAGCTTCTTCGCGCTGCTGGTGATTGCAGTCGCATTTTTGCCCGTCCTCACCCTCGAGGCGCAGGAGGGCCGGCTGTTCAAGCCCCTGGCGTACACCAAGAACCTCTCCATGATCATCGCCGCGGTGCTGGCCATTACGTTGGACCCGGCCATGCGGCTGCTATTCACGCACATGGACAACTTCCAATTCAGGCCGCGCTGGCTGGCCCGCGTTGTGAACGCGGTCCTGGTCGGCAAGATCCATTCGGAGGAGAGTCACCCCATCAGCAGAATCCTGATGCGGATCTACGACCCCATTTGCCGCTGGTCGCTCCGCTGGAAATACGTGGTAATCGCTGGCGCGATCGCGATGGTGGTAGTCACTGTCCCGATCTACGAGAAGCTCGGCTCGGAGTTCATGCCTCCGCTCTACGAGGGCACGTTGCTTTACATGCCGTCCACATTGCCCGGCATCTCCGTTGCAGAGGCGCAGAAGCTGATGCAGGTGCAGGACCGAATCATCAAAGGCTTCCCCGAAGTTCTGACGGTAATGGGCAAGTCCGGCCGCGCTGAAACCTCCACCGATCCGGCGCCGTTTTCGATGATGGAAACCGCGATTGTCCTGAAGCCTACCGATCAATGGCGGAAGGTGGACACGTGGTACTCGAAGTGGACCTGGGCTCCCCAGTGGTTGAAGGCTGCTTTCGGCCACATCACGCCGGACCATATTTCCCCCGAACAGCTTGTGGACGAGATGAACGCAGCACTCCAGATGCCAGGCGTCTCAAACGCCTGGACCATGCCGATCAAGGCTCGCATCGACATGCTGACGACCGGTGTTCGCACGCCGGTTGGGATCAAGGTGTACGGCTCGGATCTGAAGCAGATCGAACGGATCGGTACGGAGATCGAGGGCATCCTGCCGAAAGTGCGCGGGACGCGGAATGTCTTTGCAGAGCGTACTGGCGGCGGTTACTTCCTGGACTTCGATTGGAAGCGCGAGGAGATGGCCCGGTACGGCCTCAGCATCGAGGACGTGCAAGCCGTCCTGATGAGCGCAGTTGGCGGCGAGAACGTCACCACGACCATCGAGGGGCGCGAGCGCTACCCCGTCAACGTCCGCTATTTGCAGGACTTCCGCAGCGACGTCAACCGGCTCAGCCGCGTGCTGGTCCCCACGATGGACGGGAAGACACAGATCCCCGTGTCGCAACTTGCCGATATCAAACTCTCCAGCGGCCCCGCGATGCTACGGGACGAGAACGGAATGTTGAACGGCTATGTCTATGTGGACGTCGCGGGGCGCGACGTGGGCAGCTACGTGGAGGAGGCCAAGAAGATCGTTCGTGAGAAGGTGAAGCTGCCTGCCGGGTACACCTTGGTCTGGAGCGGTCAGTACGAGGCGATGCAGCGCGTACGGGAGAGGCTTACCATCATCCTGCCCCTTACCCTCTTCCTGATCATGATGTTGCTCTACATGAACACCAAGTCGCTGACGGAGACGATGCTGATCATGGTGGCGGTCCCGTTTTCCGCCGTCGGAGCGATCTGGTTCCTGTATTTCCTCGGCTACAACATGAGCATCGGCGTGTGGGTGGGCCTTATCGCGCTGCTCGGCGTCGATGCAGAGACAGCGATCTTCATGTTGCTCTACCTGAACATCGCTTACGAAGGAGCGAAGAAGGATGGCAAGATGAACAGCCTCGCCGATCTGCAAACTGCCATTCACGATGGGGCCGTCAAGCGAATTCGCCCGAAGTTCATGACCGTGGCCGTGATGTTCATGGGGTTGGTCCCCATCATGTGGTCCACCGGCGCCGGCGCCGATGTGATGCGCCGCATCGCGGCCCCGATGATTGGTGGCATCTTCACGTCCTTCATTTTGGAACTGGTCGTTTACCCGGCCATCTATGAGGTTTGGAAATGGAACACCGAAGTCAAAAAGCTCATCGCGTCGTAGGCCTCTTCGTCGCGCTACTTGCGCTCACCCCGGTGGGGGCAGCCGAACTCACGTTTCAGGTTCGCCACGACCGGCCGCTGAGCGACCACGCCCGCGTCTTCAAGAAGAAGGCCAGTGAGGGTGTGTTGACGATCAACGATCAAGGCATCGGCTATCAACAAGTGCTGCCCGAAAACAAGCGAAAGAAGGCTTCCAAGAAACCGCCGAAGTTGGAGAGCGTTCAGTTCGACTACCAGGACATCCAGGAGCTTTGGATTTCTCCGGATAAACTCGTCCTCGTGACCTACAAGGACCGGAAGTGGTTTCTCGGCATCGACAAGGAATTCGAGTTCCTCGTGCCCAAAGGCCAGACGTTCGAAGCGGCCTACACGATGCTGGAGGATAAGCTGGATCGACGCTTCGTGGCAGCGATGGCGGACACCCAAGCCAACCTTCTGTGGGAACTGCCGGTGAAACTACAAGGGACCATCAAGGGATCAGAAGGAACCCTCCAGGTCGGACCGGATCGCATCGTCTACAAGACGGACCAGGCCCGCCAGTCGCGCACGTGGCGGTACCAGGACATCGAGAACGTCAGTACCTCAGACCACTACCAACTCACGCTCACGACCTATGAGCGCGCCAAGACGCACTACGGCAGCATGAAGGGCTTCAACTTCCAACTCAAGCGACCGCTGGACGAGAAACGCTTCGAGGCGCTCTGGAAGCGCCTGAATCAGGACAAGGGACTTCAGTTTTTGACATCGATCGAAGAAAGGAACCAGACTCTGAAATGAAACAAGCCATCAGCACCCTCCTCTTTGGCGCGGCACTGCTCGCCGCCGCCGACAAACCGCAAACATTCACCGGCGTAATCACCGACACCATGTGCGGCGCCAAACACACCATGGGCATCTCGCCCGACGAGAAGTGCGTCAGGGAGTGCGTGAAGATGGATTCGAAGACGAAGTACGCGCTTCTCGTCGGCAAGGGCGTCTACGTACTCAGCGACCAGCAGACCCCGGAGAAGTTCGCCGCTCAGAAGGTCACGGTGACCGGGACCTTGTTCGAGAAGACGAAGGTCATCAAGGTCGACAAGATCGAAGCCGCAAGCGCCGGCAGTGGGCACTCTGGCCACTCACATTAGGGGGATACGCATGAGCCTCAGGCTGAAGGTCCTTGCGTTGGCGATCGTCGCGATATGCCTGGCCGCGGGCCTGTGGGTGTACTGGTTTGTCACCGCTCACGGGTTCAGTGCGAGAGAGAAGCCATCGGCGTTGGAAGCTGTTCTAGCCAGGAATGCGAGGCGGATCGCTTCACCTCCGGGAGCGCGGGAGTTGAAGAATCCGGTGAGCCTCACCCCCTTGGCCGTCGCCGAGGCGAGAGAGCACTTCGCCGATCACTGCGCTACCTGTCACGCCAACGACGGCAGTGGCCGCACGCAGATCAACGCCGGGCTCTATCCACCGGCGCCTGATATGAGGCAACCCGATTCACAGGATCTCTCAGACGGTGAATTGTTTTACATTATCAAGAATGGAATCCGCTTCACCGGCATGCCGGGGTGGGGCGGAGAGGACGAGGAGAACTGGAAGCTCGTCCTGTTCATTCGCCATCTGCCGAAACTCACGGCTAAAGAACTCGAGCTGATGAAGGAAGTGAACGGCCTCGAGATCCAAGGCGGCGCATCTCATTAACTCGAACGAAGGAGACGGAAGAATGTTCCACAGGCTGTTTGCGACGCTGATCCTGACTGGTCTTATGGGTGCCGCCGTAGTGAGGGCCCACGATCCCAGCCAACACAAGGGAACCCCAACCAGGGGCGAGGTGCTGTCGATCGCCGCCGACCGGATCGAAGTCAAGACGGACAAGGGCGTGAAGACGATCACGGTCAACGGCAAGACAACGTTTGAAGGCGGGAAGACCAAAACATCTGTGTCCGGCTTCAAGAAAGGTGATCGCGTCGCCGTATTCGGAACGACGCTGGCGAGTGGCGAGATCATCGCGAAAGAGGTGCTGCTCGATAACAGCGCGCCAGCCGCTGCCCCAAAGCACGGCCCGAGTCAAAAGCACTGACCGGCGCCCATGCTTGCTGCGCGGGAAGCGAATGCCTCAACCTCAAGATCAGAAACGATACATTCCAGCTCTGCGGTATCACTGGCTGACCCGGTCGTACGATTGGGCGCTGAGTCGCGCGATGCCAGAACACGGGTTCAAGTCCGCTTTGGTCCGTCAGGCCAATGTACGAGCGGGTCAGCGAGTGCTTGACTTTGGCTGTGGAACGGGGACCCTCACACTGATGATCGAGGCCTCAGAACCCGGAGCGGAGATCGTTGGTGTGGACGTCGACGAAAAGGCCCTCGCCATCGCTCACGCGAAGTCAGAGGCAAACCGATCGAAGATCCATCTGTATCAGACCCCGCCTAGCCCGTTGCCATTTCCAGACTGCTCCTTTGACCGGGTCTTATCCTGCCTTGTCTTCCACCACTTGCTGCGCGATGAGAAGCTAGCGGCGCTTTCCGAGTGTCGCCGGGTACTGCGTCCTGGTGGTGAGATTCACATCGCCGATTGGGGCCAGTCGGCGAGCTTCCTACTTCGGGCTGGTTTCCTGTTGACCCAACTGCTGGACGGGTTCGAATCGACGACCGACAACGCTCGCGGCCTTCTGCCCGGATTCATTCGTCAAGCAGGTTTCGACGCTGTGGTCGAGACGCAGCACTTCGCAACGGCCTTCGGCAGTCTCCGCCTCCTTCGAGGGACGAAGGTGACCGCGGTGGCGTCGTGCGCGCGCGCCGGCTGAGCCGCGTTACGCTGCGAATCATTAAGGAGAACTTGTTGTTCGCCGTCGTCTGCGACGCGCTCAGCGTCCCCATCGCGGCGGGCGTGCTCTACCTCTTTTTCGGAGTGCTGCTGAGCCCGATGATCGCTGCAGCCGCGATGAGCTTCAGTTCGGTCTCCGTCGTCGGGAACGCCCTCCGCCTCCGTCGAGTAGAGGTGTGAGTGCCCGTGGCTGCGGGCGAGACCTATCGCTGGTACTGAGAGGCAAAGTCGGAAAACTTGACGACTTGCCCCCCGTGTTCCCCCGCAAAAG
>DAHVTI010000415.1 GCA_027324255.1 Bryobacterales bacterium
TACGTCCACTCCCCCGCCAGCACCGGGTTGATGCGGAACACCATTCTCCGCCCCCCGTCCCAGAAGGCCGCCACGCGATAAGTCTTGTACTCTGGCGACCGGAACTCCGCCCACACGTCCACCGTCAGGTTCGGATTCGGATGCTGCGCCGCCGCCGCCGCGTCCAGCTCGAAAGCGATGTCGCACGGCGTGTACGCCGGCGTGTTCCCGCACGGCTTCTGCGCCATGGCAGTCACGCTGAAGCCCAGCAAGGCCGCGAAAAGCATCCGCATGACACCAGTGTACAGTGGAGAGAATATGAAGCTCATCGCACTTGGGACGCTTCTCACGCTGGGATTGGTTGCGGCGCCGAAAGGGCAGCGCCACGAAGGCTTCCTCCCCTTCCTCTGGGACGACGCCGCCGGCAAGGTCTGGCTCGAGCCGCAAAACTGGGGCCGCGAGTTCCTCTACGTCACCTCGCTCCCCGCCGGCATCGGCTCCAACGACATCGGCCTCGACCGCGGCCAGCTCGGACGAACCCAAATCGTCCGCTGGGAGCGCAGCGGCAACCGCGTCCTCCTCGTCGCCTCCAACAATGGCTACCGCGCCGGCTCCAGCTCCGAAGACGAGCGCCGCGCCGTCCGCGACAGCTTCGCCGAAAGCGTCCTCTGGGGCTTTGAAGCCAGCGTCCAGGATGGCAAGGTTCTGATCGACGCCACCCCGTTCCTCCTCCGCGACTCGCACGGCGTCTCCGAAACCCTCCAGCGCGCCCGCCAGGGCAGCTACAAGGTGGACGCCTCCCGCAGCGCCTTCTATCTCCCCCGCACCAAAAACTTCCCCAAAAACACCGAAATCGAAACCATCGTCACCCTCACCGGCGGACCCGCCGGCCCGCTGCTCCGCCCCGTCGTACCTGACGCCAACGCCGTCACCGTCCGCATGCACCACTCCTTCGTCGAGCTCCCCGGCCCCGGTTTCGAGCCCCGCGAATTCGATCCCCGCGCCGGCTACTTCCCCATCTCGTTCTACGACTTCGCCACCCCCGTAGGCCAGCCCGTCGTCCAGCGCTTCATCCGCCGCCATCGCCTCACCCAGGACCACCCCATCGTCTACTACCTCGACCGCGGCGCCCCCGAGCCTGTCCGCTCCGCCCTCCTCGACGGCGCCCGCTGGTGGTCCCAGGCCTTCGCCGCCGCCGGCTTCCCCAACGGCTTCCGCGTCGAGCTCATGCCCGAAGGCGCTGACCCCATGGACCTCCGCTACAACGTCATCCAGTGGGTCCACCGCTCCACCCGCGGCTGGTCCTATGGCGCCAGCGTCACCGACCCACGCACCGGCGAGATCCTCAAGGGCCACGTCACCCTCGGCTCCCTCCGCGCCCGCCAGGACTTTCTGATCGCCGAAGCCTTCCGCGCCCCCTATGCGCAGGGCAGGGAAGACGACCCCCAGCCCATGCAGTTGGTCCTCGCCCGCCTCCGCCAGCTCGCCGCCCACGAGGTCGGCCACACCCTCGGCCTCGGCCACAACTACGTCGCCTCCGCCCACTCCAACGCCTCCGTCATGGACTACCCCCACCCCTACATCCAGCTCGATGCCGCCGGCGTCCCGGACCTCTCCCAGGCCTACACCACCGCCATCGGCGAGTGGGACAAGCTGTCCATCACTTGGGGCTACGGCCAGAACGGTCCCGCCGAACGCGACGCCCTCCTCACTGCCGCCGCCCGCCGCGGCCTCATCTTCCTCACCGATCAGGACGCCCGCCCCGCGGGCAGCGCCCAGCCCCAAACCCACCTCTGGGACAACGGCCCCGACGCCACCGCGGAGCTCACCCGCTTCCTCGCCGTCCGCGCCAAAGCTATCGAGCGCTTCGGCGAAAACAACATCCGCCCCGCCACCGCCCTCGCCCAGCTCGAAGACGTCCTCGTCCCGCTCTACCTCAGCCACCGCTACCAGGTCGAAGCGGCCGTGAAAGTCATCGGCGGCCTCGACTACCGCTACGCTCTCCGCGGTGACGGTCAGACCGCCACGTCTCTCCTCCCTCCCGCGGACCAGCGCCGCGCCCTCGATGCCGTCCTCGCCACCCTCCAGCCCGAAACCCTCGCTCTCCCCGAGCGCATCGTCAGCCAGATCCCCCCGCGTCCCGCCGGCATTGCCCAATCCCGTGAGCTCTTCCAGGGTCACACCGGCCTGGCGTTCGATCCCGTCGCCGCCGCCGAATCCGCCGCCGGTATCGTCCTCGATCTCCTCCTCAACGCCGAGCGCGCCGCCCGCCTCGTCGAGCACCACGCCCGCGACCCCAAACAGCCCGCCTTCGAAGAGGTCCTAGACCGCCTCTGGGCCGCCACCTGGAAGGCGCCCGCCGCCCCCGGCCTCGGCGCCGAAGTGCAGCGCGCCGTCGCCCTCTCCGCCCTCCGCCGCGCCATGGCCCTGGCCGCCGACGACCGCGCCGCCGGCCAGGTCCGCGCCATCACTCTGGCCAAAATCACCGCCTGGAAATCCTGGCTCGCCGCCCAGCCCCGCTCCCCCCACAACGCCTTCGCCCTCTCTCAAATCGCCGCCTTCGAAAAGGATCCCGCCCAAATGAAGCTCCCCAAGGCGCCTGAGCCGCCCCCCGGCATGCCCATCGGCCAACTCTCCGCTGAGAAATGGTGACAGTCACCAATTACCCCTTTTTGACCACCCAGGCCGCCAGCGCCAGTCCCATCGCGCCCCCTCACCCCGTCGCCCGCGAATCGTTCCCCGGACCGCCCCTCCGCGTCAGCCACATGCACGCCGCCCCCAGCGATATCGCCAGCGCCAGCCACACCTGCCAGTGCGATAGCGGCCCGTCCTGGATGAAGAACCTCGCCGTCAGCCCCAAGTCCTGGCCCAGTCGCCAGACGGCCAGTGCGAACACCATCGCCGCCACCGGCCACAGCAGGCTCGCCGCTCCCGCCGCAATCTCCGCGGCCGTCACGACCTCCGGTTCCGGCGGCAGAACACGGGCAGCGCGCCGCATCGGCACAACGTTGTCTCTCTTGGTTGGGGAAGCTCGGAAACGGAGTCGGACGACCATTTCTTCCAGCCGCCAGTGCAGTTGTTATAGAGTGTAGAGGGTCTACACCCTGAGCCATCTATCGGCTCAAGTGGGAGGAATCTTTATGAGCAAAATCAAAGTTGGTGTCATTGGCTGCGGGTTCATGGGCAAGACTCACGTCGAGAACCTGCGCCGTCTCGGATTCGTCGATGTGGCCGCCGTCGCCGGCATCACCCAGGACGAGGCCGACCGCTTCGCCAAAGCAAACTCGGTCGACAAGGCTACCGGCAACTACAAGGACATCCTCGCCGATCCCGAAATCGTAGGCGTCCACGTCTGCACCCCCAATGCCCTCCACGCCCCCGTGGCCAAGGCCGCCCTCACCGCCGGCAAGCACGTCCTTTGCGAAAAGCCCCTGGCCATGTCCGCCAAGGAAGCCAAGGAGATGCTCGACCTGGCCGAAAAGAAAAAACTCTGCCACGCCACCAACCACAATCTCCGCTACTACCCCGCCGTCCAGCAGGCCCGCGCCATGATCGCCAACGGCGACCTCGGCCAGATCCTCGTCGTCCAGGGCACCTACTCCCAGGACTGGCTCCTCTACGACACCGACTTCAACTGGCGCATCCTCCGCAAGCACAACGGCCCCCTGCGCGTCATGGGCGACATCGGCTCCCACTGGATGGACATGATCCAGCACGTCACCGGCCTCTCCATCACCGCCCTCTGCGCCGATCTCAAAATCATCCACAAAACCCGCAAGCAACCTAAAGTGGCAATTGAGACTTTCGCCGGCAAGACCCTGAAACCAGAGGATTACGACGAAGTCAAAATCGACACCGAAGACTTCGGCATGGCCCTGCTCCACCTCGGCGACACCTGCCGCGGCGCCTACACCGTCAGCCAGGTCTCGGCCGGCTGCAAGAACCGCTTCGAATGGCTCATCGCCGGCACCAAGGGCAGCGTCGCCTGGAACCAGGAACGCCCCGATGAACTCTGGGTCGGCAACCGCAACGAGCCCAACAAGCTCATCCTCAAGGACGGCAGCCTCTTCTATCCCGCCGCCGCCTCCTACGCCGACTACCCCGGCGGCCACAGCGAAGGCTACGACGATTGCCACAAGCAGCTCTACAGGCGCTTCTGGTCCCGCGTCATCGACCCCTCCCTCCCCATCCAGTACCCCACCTTCGCCGACGGCCTCCGCGGCATGCAGCTCCTCGAAGCCGTCATCGAGTCCAACAAGAAGAAGGGCTGGGTCAAGTGCGCCCCCGCCAAGGGCAGGAAGTAACCACCTCCTTACCTTGACCGTCCAAAGGGCGTCCGCGTCTTCCCCGCGGGCGCCAAATCACTTTGATGCGCCTACTTCTGGCAGCTTCCCTTTTCGCCGCCCTCGCCTCCGCCCAGTTTCAGACTGGCCGCATCGCCACCGACTACTTCGGGCACGTCTCCCTCTTCGAGTCCGGCATCCCGCTCCGCGGCGGCACCTCCGGTGTGGACCACATCCTCTCCTGGGACGGCAGCCTGATGCGCTCCGAAGAGGATGCGTCATCCACTCCCTCCATCGACGGCGTCGCCTGGCCGCACACCAACGACATCGGCACCCTCCGCGCTGTCACCCAGTACCGTGTGGGACTCTGCTTCGCTATCGGAGGCTGCGCGCCGCCCACCTACACCGGCATCGTGCGAAACGTGCAGGACGGCTGGGAGTTCCGTCGCCCCGGCCGCGCCGTCATCAGCCATGAGGGCCGCTGGGCGGCCTTCAGTTCCCTTAGGCTCTGGCGCACTACCTGGGTTGACCTCTGGACCGGTCAGGAAACCGCCGCCGACCTCGCCCTCAACCCCACCGCCATGGCCGACGACGGAACCCTCGTCACCCCCATCGGCTCCACCCTCGCCATCCACACCCCCGGCCTTGAGCCCCGCACTTTCTCTCTCCCCTTCTTTGCCCTCTCCGCCCTCATCGACCGCACCGCCACCGTCGCCGCCGTGACAAGCCTGACCGGCATCTACAAAATCGATCTTGCCAGCGGAGCCATCTCAGACTGGGCCCCCACTTGGGACAACGCTCAACTCCTCGACATCGCTCCCGCCGGCCGGCGGCTGCTCTTCTCCCAATGGGGAGTTCTCTACCTGCTGGAAGACCCCGCCGCTGGCCCCACTCGTCTCTCCGAAGACGGCGAGTTTGCCTCCGGAGCCGCCCTCACCGGCGACCAGTCCGCCGCCATTGCACTCAATCTCTCCGGCATTGTGCGCTACCCCCTCGACGGCTCCGCCCGCGAACTCCTCGTCCCCGGCGCCACCAGTTTCCCTCAGCCCCCCGTTGTTCTCGCCCCCGGCCTCTGGCTCCGCATGGCCGGCAGCGGCACCGCTCAGGCCGCCATCACTCTTAACGGCCAACCCGTCGAGCCTCTCGCCCACGACTCCGCCCAACTCTCCTGGGCCGTCCCCAGCGAGATGCCCACTGGCTCCGCCACCCTCGAAATCGAGCAACCCGGCTCCCCCTTCGAGCCCTTCCGCAAAATTCTCCCCGTCCAGCTCGCCGCCCCGCGCTTCCTCATCCAGCGCGACCTCGGCGAAGGCACACCCTACTACGCCGATTCCCCCTACATCCGCCACGCCGAAACCGGCCAGCCCGTCAACTGGATGAACCCCGCACGCCCCGGCGAATCCATCGAAGTCCTCATGACCGGCCTCAACCACCAGGGCCCCGCTATCGAATGGCTCGTCAATCGCGTCAACGTCGACGAATATGTCCGTCCCGTCTTCGAAAGCGAGCGTCCGCACGAGGACAACCCCCACTGGCGCTGGGTCCGCCTCCGCCTCCCTGACGTCCTCCCCGGCCCCATCTGCTGGCTCAGCGCCGGGTATGGCGAGACCGCCGACTCGGCCTACCTCACCACCTCCACCGGCCTCGTCAACTAAGGCGCCGGCACCGCCGCCCCGTCCCCCCGCGGATCCGCCGCCCCCTGCTTCACCCCCGTCTTCCGGTCGTACACCACCACCGATCCCCGCCCCATGTTCGTAGAGAAATCACCCCGCCTCTCCACCACGTGCCCCCGCGCCTTCAGCCCCTCGAAGCTCTCCGCCGGCACCCGCCCCTCCACCTGCACATCGCACCCCGCCGGCCCGTTT
>DAHVTI010000426.1 GCA_027324255.1 Bryobacterales bacterium
GTGTGCCACGAGAATTCGTTCCAAACCTGCAGCGTCACGTTGCGGTGCGGCTTCAGCTCCGCCGTCAATTCCCGCACCGCCCGCTCCGCCGCTGCTTCGCTCAAGCGGATCTTCTCCCGCCAGCTCTCCTGCGAAAACAGCACCAGCTCGATCACCATCCCCCGCCGCTCCGCATCGGCCGCCATCGCCTTCAGCACCGCCACCCTCTCCGCCCGCAGGCTCCCGTCGGCCCGGTACAGCGAACACTCCGGGCACGCGTCCACAAAGCCGCGCGCGTTGTCCCACTGCGCCCACACCCGCAGCACGTTGATGCCGTACGAGCCGAACTTGTCCAGCCACTGCCCCCGCGCCTCGCTCGAAGCGTTGAACGCCGGATTGTAGATCGCGTTGAAGAAGCTCACCCCCGTATACGGAAACGGTTTCCCATCCAGCACAAACTCCGTTCCCCGCACCCCGATCTGCGCCCCCGCCGCCGCAGCACCGCCAGCGCCAACCACAGCAGCCTCATCCTGTTTCTCCTTTCGCACCTCTGGCAGCTTACCAGACCCCTCCTGGCCGCCAAATGGAATGGAACCCCGCGCTGTGGGGCAGGCGGCCACGCCTGCGGCCGGCCTCCAGTCCTGCCCCCCGCTCGTTTTTCGACACAGGCGGCGTGGCACACCCGCGTCGCGTACTTGCTCCACAGGCTCCCCCAGCGCCTCCCCCTCTCCCCCTCCCGCATCCTACACTGGTATGAAAGAGGTGACGGGAGTGCCACTCAGGGGTCCGACAATTCTGGAGGTAGCTTCTATGTTCAAACACCAATTTCTGCCGGCGCTCGTTTTATCGCTGGCCATCGTGATCTCCGGCTGCGGTACCAAGCAGACCCCGCAGGCCGAGGCCGAACAGAAACTCGCCGACGCGCAGAAGCAGCTCGAAGAGGCGCAGAAGCAAGTGGACGAGGCCAAGACCCAGGCCGCCGCCGCGCAATCGCAGCAGCCCGCGCCCGGCGGCGCTGCCCCCGCGCCCGGCCGCACCCCTGGCGCCCCCACCGCCCCCGCTCCCAAGTCCGGCTGGGGCGACACGCCCAAGACCGCCGCGGCCCCCGCTGCCCCGAAGGAAATCACCCTCCCCGCCGGCACCCCTATCGTCATCCGCACCACCACCGCGCTCTCCACCAAAACCGCCGCCAGCGGCTCGCCCTTCGCCGCGTCTCTCGAAAAAGACCTCACCGTTGACGGCCGCCTCGTCGCCCCCAAGGGCGCCGAAGTGGCCGGCGTCGTCACCTCCAGCGATCCCGGCGGCAGGGTGAAAGGCGTGGCCAGCATCGCCGTCACGCTCACATCCATCTCCACCCCCGCCGGCCCCATCAAGATCGACACCAACAACCGCGGCGCTCAGGCTAAGAGCAGCGTCAAGAAGGATGTCATCAAGGGCGGCATCATGACCGGCGTCGGCGCGGCCATCGGCGCCATCGCCGGCGGTGGCAAGGGCGCGGCCATCGGCGCCGGAGCGGGCGCTGCCGCCGGCACCGGCACCGCCATGATGACCAAAGGCGACCCCGCCGTCATCCCCGCCGAATCCGTCCTCACCTTCAAGCTCGCCGCCCCCGTCACCGTCCCGCTGAGGTAGCTCAGCCCACTTTGTACTTCGCGACAATCTCCGGCGCCGGATCGATGCCCAACCCGGGCTTCCCCGGCGCCGTGATGGAACCGTCCTTCACCGGGAACAGCGGTAGAGCCAGGTTGTGCTTGCTCTCCACCGCCGGGTACGTCTCCATCACCAGCGTGTTCGCCGTCGATGCCAGCAGGTGCACCGCCATGAACGGATTGCCGTGCGGCGCCACCGGAATGTGGTGCGCTGACGCCATCCCCGCAATCTTCCGGTACTCCGTAATCCCCCCCGCAATCACCGTGTCCAGGTTCAGAATATCGGCCGAGTTGTGCTCGATCAGGTCCCGGCACCCCCACCGCGTGTACTCGTTCTCCCCCGCCACAATCGGAATGTCCAGCGCGTGCTTCACCTCCGCGCACCCCGCGAAGTCGTCCGGCTCCACCGGCTCTTCAAACCAGTAGATGTCGTGCTTCTCCACCATCCGCCCGAAGTGGATCGCCTCGTACGCCGTCCACTTGTTGTTGGCGTCGATCAGAATATCCACGTCCGGCCCCACCGCCTCCCGCACCGCCTTCACCCGCTGCTCGTCCACCTTCATCGGCTCCCCGCCCACCTTCATCTTCACCGCGCGGAAACCCTCGGAGACGTACTCCTCCATCTCCTTCGCCAGCTCCTTCAACCCCTTGCCTTCCTCGTAATAACCACCCGCCGCGTACACGCGTATCTTCTCACTGTAAGCCCCCAGCACCTTGTACACCGGCAGCCCCAGCGCCTTCCCGATGATGTCCCATACCGCGATGTCCACCGCCCCCATCGCCCGGATGTAGTCGCCCTTCGCCACCGGCTTCCGGTTGTGGTGGTACATCCTGTCCCAGATCCGCTCCACGAAAAACGGGTTCTCTCCCTTGATCCGCGGGAACACCTCCGTCTCCACCGTGTTCAGCCCGCCCGCCGGAATCGACCGCCCCACAATCCCGCCGTCCGTGTACAGCTCCAGGTACGTCATCCCCGGCGCGCCGCCGCCGCTCTCGATAATCGAGTTCCGCTTGCGCGCCGTCCTGCCCGGAAAGCGCAGCCGCAGCACCTTCATCGACGTGATGGTCAGCTTCGGGGGCTCGGCCGGCAGCGCTACTCCCGGCGCCGCCGCGCACGCGCCCGCCGCCGCCAGAAAAGATCGCCTGCTCAACATCGCGGGACCTCCTTGGAGGAGTTGGATTCCCGCCGATTATGTCAGATGCGAGATCACCGCGTCGGTGAAGTCCTTCGTCCCGCTCATCCCGCCCACGTCCCGCGTCAGGTGCTTGCCTTCGGCATAGGTGGCCGCAATCGCCTTCTGCAGACTGTCCGCCGCCGCCCCCTCGCCCAGGTGCCGCAGCATCAGGATCGCCGACGACATCAGCGCCGTCGGGTTCGCCACCCCGTGCCCCGCGATGTCCGGCGCCGACCCATGCACCGCCTCAAACACCGCCTGCTTCTCGCCCATGTTCGCCCCCGGCACCACGCCCAGGCCGCCCACCAGCCCCGCCGCCAGGTCCGACACGATGTCGCCATACAGGTTCGGCAGCAGCAGCACGTCGAACGTCTGCGGCCGCATCACCAACTGCATCGACGCGTTGTCCACAATCAGCTCGTTGTAGCTGATGTCCGGATACTCCGTCGCCACCTCGCGGCAGCAGCGGATAAAGAGCCCGTCGCTCAGCTTCATGATGTTCGCCTTGTGCACCGCCGTCACCTTCCGCCGCCCGTTCTTCTTGGCGTAGGCAAAGGCATACTTGGCAATGCGAATCGACGCGTACCGCGTGATGATCTTGAGGCTCTCCACGACGTCTTTCACCACCTCGTGCTCCAGCCCCGAATACAAGTCTTCCGTGTTCTCCCGGAAGATCACCATGTCGATGTTGACGTCTTCAAACCGCGTCTTCAGCCCCGGCAGCGTAAACACCGGCCGCACGTTCGCAAACAGGTCCAACTGCTTCCTCAGCGCCACGTTCACGCTCTTGAAGCCCCCCGCGATCGGCGTCGTCACCGGGCCCTTCAGCCCCACCCCCGTCCGCTCCAGCGAATCCAGCACGTATTGCGGCAGGCTCGTCCCGCTCTGTTCGATAATCGCGGCCGAAAGCTCGGCCCGCTCCCATTCGATGGCCACCCCCGTGGCCTCCAACGCGCGGACCGTCGCATCGGCCACTTCCGGCCCGATGCCGTCTCCGGGAATCAAGGTGATTTTGTGCGCCACATGCTTATGGTAGCAACGGAGCCGATAGTGTCAGAATGGAAGGTCATGCCTGAAGTCAAACGCGCCCTCCTCAGTGTCACGGACAAGTCCGGCCTCGCCGATTTCGCCAAAGGCCTCGCCGCCCTCGGCTGCCAGCTCATCTCCACCGGCGGCACCGCCCGCCTCCTCCGCGAAGCGGGGCTCGCCGTCCAGGACGTCAGCGAGGTCACCGGCTTCCCTGAGATGCTCGACGGCCGCGTCAAGACCATCCACCCTATCATCGCCGCCGGCCTCCTCGCCCGCCGCTCCGAGCCCTCCCACATGGCCGCCCTCGCCGAGCACGACATCGCCACCATCGACATGATCGTCGTCAACCTCTACGAGTTCGAAAAGGTGGCCGCTAATAAGGACGCGCCCGTCGAAGATCTCATCGAAAACATCGATATCGGCGGCCCCACCATGATCCGCGCCGCCGCTAAGAACTTCCAGGACGTCGCCGTCGTCACCTCCGCCGCCGATTACCCCGCCATCCTCGCCGAACTCCAGGCCAACTCCGGCAGCCTCTCGAAGAAGACCCACTGGGACCTCGCCCGTAAGGCCTACGCGACCACCGCCAGATACGACGCCGCCATCACCGCCCGCCTCGCCTCCATCGAAGTCCAGGACGGCGAGTTTAAGGACGAGCCCGCTCCCCTGCCCAAAGTCCTCAACATCCACGTCCCCCAAAAGCAGTCCCTGCGCTACGGCGAAAATCCCCACCAGTCCGCCTCCCTCTATGCCTGCGGCCAGGAAGGCATCGCCAACTGCACCCAGCTCCACGGCAAGGAACTCAGCTACAACAACCTCGTCGATCTCGACGCCGCCTGGCAGCTCGTCTGCGAGTTCACAAATCCCGCCGTCTCCATCATCAAGCACACCAACCCCTGCGGCTGCGCCGAGCAGTCCAAGCTCGTCGATGCCTACCTGAAGGCCTACGAGGCCGACACCGTCTCCGCCTTCGGCGGCGTCATCGCCTGCAACCGCGAAGTGGACGAGGATTCCGCCGCCGAAATGGCGAAGCTCTTCGTCGAATGCGTCGCCGCCCCGGCCTTCTCCCAGAAGGCCCTCTCCATCCTCACGGCCAAGAAAAACGTCCGCCTCGTCACCGTCAAAGGCACCCTCCCGGAGGACATGGTGGTGAAGTCCATCACCGGCGGCTTCCTCGCTCAATCGGCGGACCTGCTCACCCTCGACAAGCCCAAGGCCACGGTCGTCACCCGGCGCCAGCCCACGGCCGAAGAGTGGGCCGCCCTTGAGTTCGGCTGGAAGGTCTGCAAACACGTCAAGTCGAACGCCATCGTCTACGCCCGCGACGGCCAGCTCCTCAGCTCCGGCGCCGGCCAGATGAGCCGCGTCTTCTCCGCCGAGATCGGCGCTAAAAAATCCGTGTTCCCGCTCGAAAACTGCGCCGTCGCCTCCGACGCCTTCTTCCCCTTCCCCGATGGCCTCGAGGTCGTCGTGAAGAACGGCGCGACGTCCGTCATCCAGCCCGGCGGCTCCGTCAAGGACGCCGACGTCATCGCCGCCGCCGACCGCCTCGGCATCGCCATGGTCTTCACCGGCCTCCGCCACTTCCGCCACTAGACCCGTCATGGAACCTTGCGGGCGAGCAGCCGCACCAGCCGCGTCTTCTCGCCCCGGTCTTCGCTGAAGTCGTGCACGCCCATCCGCTCTTCGTAGCGCAGAATCCTGAATCCTTCGAACAGCCTCAGCAACTCGTTCGACGCGTACCCGAACGGATACCCGCCCGGCTCGGCGTGCGCCGCCTCCACCACCACCGCGCCTCCCGGCTTCAGCGCCTCGCGCACCTTGTGCACGCTCCGCTTCTCCAGCGCGTGCAGAATCACGATCAGGTCCCACCGCTCCCGCCCAAAGTCGAACTCATCGTCCGACGCCCGCACCGCCTCCAATCGCACTCCCTGCGCCGCCGCCCCCTTGCTCGCCTTCCGCAGACCCACCGCCGAAACGTCGAACCCCGTCACCGTCCAGCCTCTTCGCGCCAGATGGATCGCGTTCCGCCCCTGCCCCATCCCCACATCCAGCGCCCGGCCCGGCGTCAACTGCTCCACCGCCTCCACCAGAAACCCGTTCGGCCGTGCATTGAACCGCGGCGCCTCCGCGTAGACGCGGTCGTATAGCTCCGCTTCGTCGTAAGCCACCACCAGCCGCATCGTCCGCCCGGCCGCCTCCGCGCCTGCCCCCTCCGCCCTCAACTTGGCCTCATAGCTCTGCAGCGCCGCGTCCCACTCCAGCCGCGCGTTCGCCCCGCTCTTCCGCCACTCCTGAAATGCCGCCAGCGCGGCCGGCCCCTCCTGCCCGGAACACCACAGTCCGCCGCCCCCAAACAATGCGAGGCCCGCAACAGCAACCCTCAGCATCGCAACCATGTCCCCAATCCCCCTCACAGCAGCCGCACCTCGACGCCCTTCAGTCCCTTGGCCTTTCGCGCCAATTGCACGTCGGCCGTCACCAGAGGACATTGCACGTGTCGGGCCAGGACCAGGTAGAGGCAGTCCGGCAATTTGTGGTCCAGCGTCACCGCCATCTGCGCCGCCTCGGCCAGTAACACCCGGTCTTCCACCAGTTGCAGCAGGTCAGCCTTCAGGAAGTCCCCCAGCCACCTATCGATGAGCGTCAACCCGTGGCTCTTCGGCACTTCCCTGCTCCGCACCCGCCGGCTCAGCGCCGAAACCACTTCCACCTCAATCAACCGCGGCGCCAGCAGCGGATCCACTCCCGCCAGGTACTCCTTCGCCGCCTCGTGCTTGTCCTCATCCAGGAACCACTTCACCGCCACGCTCGCGTCGATGACGTA
>DAHVTI010000464.1 GCA_027324255.1 Bryobacterales bacterium
GTCACGCAGGACGGCCGGGGTGGGGGCGGATTGAAGCGCCTGTAGCTGCTCGACGGCATCGCGGCGGAGCTGGTTCAGCAGAGAGGCCGGAGCGAAGACGGGGGCCTCGAGGCGCAGGTCGAGATGGGCGAGTTCGTAAGGGGTGGGGCCGAGGCGGTCAAGCTGGGCGCGGAGGGAGGACGCGTCGAGGGAGCGATTGAGGGCCGGGGGGAGGGGCTCGGGAGATGCGACGGTGATGCGGAGTTCAGGGTGGGCGTCGAGGGACCAGGTGAGGCGGAGAGGCTGGCCGGGAGCGGCTTCGGCGAGGACGCTGACGGGTTGTTTGCGGACAGGGGGCGACGCCTGGGTGAAGGGCTTGAGGAGCTTTTCGAGGGCGGGGTCAGCGGTGCGCCAGAGGAGGTCACCGGGCCGGATGCGGGCCGGGTTCACGGCGCCGCGGCCGAAGGCGAGCTGGAGCAGGCCGGAGGGGAGGGCGGAGACTTCGAAGACGCGGCCGCCTTCTTCGGGCTCTTCGGGGCTGCGCCAATCGGCGGCATCGAAGACGACGCCGTCGCCGGGTTTCAAGGGGTAGAGGGCGTGGGTGGAGGAGGGGCGGAGGGTGATGGCGGAGGGGGAGACCTGCTCGACGGCGCCCATGAGGAGGCCGCGGTGGCGGGGGGCGCGTCCGCGGACAACGGACTGGTGGTCCGTGCCGTGGACGAAGTAGGGGCCGGCGCCGCGGGAGTAGACCTGCTGGAGCTGGAGTTCTTCGAGCGGCGTGACGGCGAGGGGGCGTGCGGCCCAGGCGTCGTCAACGGCCTGGCGGTAGGCGCGAGTGGCGGCGGCGACGTAGTTTTCATCCTTGTAGCGGCCTTCAATTTTGAAGGCGCTGACGCCGGCGTTGGTCAGATCGGGAATCTGGTGGAGGGCGAAGAGGTCGCCGGGGGAGAGGAGGTAGCGGGCGTCGCCGAGGGGTGCGAGGCGTCCGTCCACATACATTTCGTAGGGCAGGCGGCAGGCCTGGGCGCACTGGCCGCGATTGGCGCTGCGGCCGCCCCAGGCTTCGGATGAGAAGCACTGGCCGGAGTAGGCGACGCAGAGGGCGCCGTGGACGAAGACTTCGAGCTCGACGTCTTCGTCCACGGCTTCGCGGATGGCGCGGATTTCGTCGAGGGAGAGTTCGCGGGCGAGGGTAACGCGGCGTGCGCCGAGGCGGGCGGCGAGGCGGGCTCCGGCGGCGTCGGTGACGCTCATCTGGGTGGAGGCGTGGATTTCGAGATCGGGGGCGATTTCGCGGGCGAGGGCGAGGACGCCGGGATCCTGGATGATGACGGCGTCGGCGCCGGCTTCGGCGATGGCGGCAAGGCCGCGGGCGGCTTCGCGGAGCTCGCTGTCGAAGACGAGGGTGTTAAAGGTGACGAAGCCGCGGACGCCGCGGCGGTGGAGGGTGCGCATGACCTCGGGCAGCTCGGCGAGGGTGAAGCCGACCTTGGCGCGGGCGGTGAAGTGGGTGAGTCCGAAGTAGACGGAGCCGGCGCCGGCCTCGACGGCGGCGCGGAGCTGGGGCCAGTGGCCGGCCGGGCTCATGACTTCGGGTTTGCGGTCCAGGCGGGGCACTGATTCCAGGGTAACGCGGGCCGTGGTATGTTATCTTGTCAAGACAGTATCGATCTCAAACTGGGAGGTCTTATGCAGAGGCGCGAATTTTTGAGGGCGGGCACTGGCGCGGTGAGCCTGAATGCGTTCCCCTACCACCTGTTCGCCGCGGCACAGGCCAAGCATGCCACGGACATCGTCGAGCTGGGGCCGCGCAAGGTGAAGGTGTCGCGGCTGGCGCAGGGCACGGGGACGAACGGGGTGGGCGGGTCGTCGAACCAGACCAAGAAGCTGGGCCTGAGCGGCATGGGCGACCTGCTGAAGGCGGGCTACGACAACGGGCTGCGGTTCTGGGATTCGGCGGACCAGTACGGCACGCACGCGCATGTGAAGGAAGGGCTGAAGCGGGTGCCGCGGGAAAAGGTGGCGATTCTTTCGAAGACGCACGCGTCGACGCGGGGAGAGATGCAGAAGGACATCGACCGCTTCCGGCGCGAGCTGGGGACGGACTACATCGACATACTGCTGCTGCACTGCATGATGGACGGGACGTGGCCGGAGCGCAAGAAGGGCGCGATGGAGTACATCAGCGAGTTGCAGGAGAAGGGCGTGGTGAAGACGAAGGGCGTGAGCTGCCACACGATGGCGGCGCTGACGACGGCGGCGAAGACGCCGTGGGTGGAAGTGGACCTGGCGCGGATCAACCCGGCAGGGGCGGTGATGGACGCCGCGCCGGAGCAGGTGCTGGCCGTGCTGAAACAGATGAAGGCGGCCGGCAAGGGCATCATCGGCATGAAGATTCTGGGCGCGGGGAAGCTGCGGACCAGGGTGGACGAGTGCCTGCAGTTCGCGCTGGCGCAGGACGTGGTGGACTGCTTCACCATCGGCGCGGAGAGCATTGCGGAGATGCAGGACCTGGTAAAAAAGATGCCGGCGGCTTCGACGCGCGGCTGAACGCCCGCTCAGCCGCAGAACGACATTCCCGATTGAAGACTTGGCCGTCCCGTCACAAGCGGGACGGCCGTTTTTTTTGCGAGGGGGTGGTCAGCCTTTGCCGGGCCGGAAGCGGACGCAGTAGAAGACGCCGAGGACGATCAGGAGAATGCCCCACCAGAGTCCGATGCGCAGCTCGCCGAGGACGACGTGCTGGGTGGAGGGGTGGTTCTGGTAAAAGAGGTCGGCGCCGAGGATCAGGACCCCATAGACGGTGAGGAGGGTTCCGATGAAGAACCAGATGGAGATGTTGGTTTGTTGGCGGTCATGCATGTGGCGCTCCTGTACCGGAACCACTACTGTAATCCCGGGCGGAGCGCGGGGCAAGAGGGGGGCAGGGGCAGAGGGGAAGACAAGGAGCCATAAAGGCGAATATTAAAATGTGGCAATCTCCCGATTTAGGCATTGACGACCATCGGGTCCGAAATGCAATAATGGTTTTAACATAAGTCGTCATCGACTTAATTGCATCCCCGCGAGGAGGCCCAGCTCCTCGCAAGCCCCTCTGACAGAGGCCGTGCGGTCCCCAGCCACACGGCCTCTACGCCTTTCAGGCTCCCTCCGCCGCGGTTCTCTCTCCTCCTCCTCCTCCAAAAAAAGACCGGCGGCGGGTGCGTGTGAGGGGGCGTACCCGCTCTTGAGGAACACAACTGCCGTGGGAGAGAGCCCCTCGCTGACGCCCGGGGACTGGCCGGGCGCGTTGCCCGCTGGCCTGGACCCGCGGCAGCGGGTCTGCTGCTGTTCGTTCGCGGGTCTGCGCGCTGCGGCAGGGAGGCCGGGCGGGCGGCGTTGTGCGCATTTCAAACCTGAAAGTGCGAAACTTCACCCAGTATGGTTTATTCATCAAGGGATTCTCACCCACTCCGTGCAGTACAGCGAAGGGAAGGCGGCCTGTAAGTGCTTGAATTCCGGTGAAAGCGAGTTTGGCACGGATCGTGCAGTATATATGATCAACTAGGAGTCGTTCTTACGACTCAATCATCCCTCGAGGCGACCCAGCGCCTCGTGAAGCCCCTCTAAAAGAAGGCCCTGCGGCTCCCCGCCACAGGGCCTTCCCTCCATTTGGGGGCATTTCCACGCGGACCGGCGGCAAGAAGGGGGGCGGAGGTGTGCGGTGATCGGGAGACCGGCGGAGGGGAGCAAGAGGGTCCCGCGGAATCCGCGGCGAAAACGCCTGCGGTTCCCAGCCACGGGACCTGCTCTGCGCTCAATGCATCCCTACCTCGGACAGAGGGCCTCGGCTAGAGGCGGTCCAGAAATCGGGCCAGATCTTCGATCCGTGTTTCTCTTTGACGCTACACTGGACGGATTGGAGGCAAGTATTTGATGAAGATTCTGGTGACGGGCGCCACGGGTTACGTGGGCTCGGCGGTGAGCGAGACGCTGCGCAAGGCCGGCCACCAGGTGATGGGGCTGGCGCGCTGCGACGAGAGCGCGCGGAAGCTGGAGTCGCGGGGGCACCTGGTGTGCCGGGGCGACCTGGACGCGCCGGAGTCACTGAAAGCGGCGGCGGCGGGGGTGGACGGGGTGATCCATGCGGCGATGGTGTTCGACGGGCGGGCAGGCGAGCGGGACCGGGCGGCGGTGGAAGCGCTGCTGGCGGCGTTGGAGGGGACGGGCAAAGCGTTCGTCTATTCGAGCGGGGTGTGGGTGATGGGCGACACGGGCGGGCGGATCCACGGGGAAGTCAGCGCACTGAAGCCGCCGCCGCTGGTGGCGTGGCGTCCGGCGGTGGAGGAGATGGTGCTGGAAGCGAAAGAGCGCGGGGTGAAGGGGGTGGTGCTGAGGGCGGGGACGGTGTACGGGCGGAAGGGCGGCCGGGTGGCGGGGTTTTTCCGGGACGCGCGGGAGCGGGGATCGATCCGGATTGTGGGGGAGGGGCGGAACTGCTGGTCGACGGTGCACGTGGACGACCTGGCGGAGCTGTACGCGCGGGCGGTGACGGAGCCGGCGGCGGGCGAATTGTTCATCGCCTGCGGAGGGATGCCGCAGCCGGTGGAGAAGATTGCGCGGGCGGTGGCGAAGGCGTGCGGGCTGGAGCCGCCGCTGGAGGCGCGGGTGGAGGCGGTGGCGGTGGAGCAGGCGCGGGCGGAGATGGGACCGGTGGCGGAGTGCCTGGCGATGGACTGCCGGGCGGGGTCGACCAAAGCCGCGCGGTTCTTCGGCTGGACGGTGCAGCGGCCGTCAATATTCGACGAGATCCTGGGGGGATCGTATTTAGAGTGACGCAGGCCAGTCCGTGGCGAGGCGGACGAAGGTGCGGACGGGGAGGCCGGTGGGGCCTTTGGCCAGGAAGGGCTTGGCCTCTTCGAGCCAGGCGGTGCCGGCGATGTCGAGGTGGACCCAGGGCTTGCCCTCGACGAATTCCTCGAGGAACTTGGCGGCGGAGATGGAGCCGCCCCAGCGGCCGCCGATGTTGGCGACGTCGGCGAAGGCGGACTTGAGGAGATCCTTGTAATCCTCGTCCATGGGGAGGGGCCACATGCGCTCGCCGGCGGCGCGGCTGGCGGCGAGGAGGCGCTGCTGGAGGTCTTCGTTGTTGGAGAAGACGCCGGCGTAGACGTAGCCGAGGGCGACGGCGATGGCGCCGGTGAGGGTGGCGGCGTTGACGAGGTGGGTGCAGCCCTGGCGGGCGGCGTAAGTGAGGGCGTCGGCGAGGATGAGGCGGCCTTCGGCGTCGGTGTTGAGCACCTCGACGGTCTTGCCCTGGTAGGAGGTGACGATGTCGCCGGGGCGCTGGGCCTTGTGGCCGGGCATGTTTTCGACGCAGGGGGCGAAGGCGGTGACGGGGATGGCGGGCTTCAATTCCGCGATGGCGCGCATGGCGCCGAGGACGGCGGCGGCGCCGGCCATGTCGTACTTCATCTTCTCCATGCCGTCGGCGGGCTTGATGGAGATGCCGCCGGTGTCGAAGGTGACACCCTTGCCGATCAGAGCGAGATGATCGGAGGAGGCGGGCGGGGCGGCGGGGGTGTACTTGAGGACGATCATGACGGGCGGCTCGGCCGAGCCCATCGAGACGCCGAGGAGGGTGCCGAAGCCGAGCTGGCGCATGCGGGGCTCGTCGAGGATTTCGCACTGGAGGCCGCACTCTTCGGCGAGGGAGCGGGCGTGGGCGGCCATTTTGAGGGGGGTGAGGAGGTTGCCGGGCTCGTTGACGAGAGTGCGGGTGTAGTTCTGGGCCTCGGCGACGGTGCGGCCGCGGCGCAGGGCTTCGGCCATTTCGGCGGACTCCGCGGGGATGGAGATGGTGAGCGACTCGAAGGGCTTGGAGCCGTTTTTCTTTTCGGTCTTGTAGCGGTCGGGCTCGTAGTCGCCGAGGATGGCGCCTTCAGCGAGGGCGGAGAGCATTTCGGGAGAGAGGGTGTTGCCCTTGAGGCGGATGGCGGCGGAAGTGATGCCCTTGGGCTTGAGGGCGCGGACGAGGACGCCGCCGGCGCGGCGCATGGCGGAGGCGTCGAATTTGGCCTTCTCGCCGCAGCCGATCAAGAGAAGCCGCTGGGCCTGCATGCCGGCGGGGCGATGGACGACGGCGGTTTCGAGCGCCTTTCCGGTGAATTCGCCGCGGGTGTGGAGTTCCTGGACGAGGCCGGCGGCGAGGCCGGGGCCGGGGGCTTCGTCGGAGAAGCAAAGGACGGCGAAGGCGGCGGTTTCGATTTCAGCGGCGCGGGTGGTGGCGAGAGTCAGTTGCATATCAGTCGTCCGATCTCCTAATTGCGTTGGGCGTTGCGCTGGCTCATGGCCTTGCGCGCTTCCATTTCGATGTCGCGGTTCTGCTGGGCTTCGCGCTTGTCGTGCATTTTTTTGCCCTTGCAGACGCCGAGCTCACACTTGAGGCGGCCGTTCTTAAGATAGACCTTGAGGGGGACGATGGTGAGGCCCTTTTCGCGGATCTTGGCAAAGAGCTTTTCGATTTCGCGCTTGTGGAGGAGGAGCTTGCGCTTCTTGGTGGGGTCGTGGTTCCAGATGTTGCCGTGGGAGTAAGGGCTGAAGTGGGCGTTCATGAGCCAGGCTTCGCCGGCGACGATGTCGGCGTAGCTGTCGCGGAGCTGGACCTTGCCCTGGCGGGCGGACTTGATCTCGGTGCCGGTGAGGACGAGGCCGGCCTCGAGCTTCTCGAGGACGAAGAAGTCGTGGAACGCCTTGCGGTTCTCGGCGACGGGCTTAAACGGCGATTTGTCGGCGGGCACAGGATTCGACTCCACGCGCCGGGCCCCCCGCTCGTCATGGATAAAGAGGGAGAGTGCCGTTTCTCGGCGCGATCCAGATTACAGTTTACCATGACGGCGATGATCGAATCGGACTTAAGATGCGGAAGATGAATCGTTTAGCGGTAATCCTGGCGGCCGTTCTGACGGTCCAGCCGCTGCTGCTCACAACCCCGGCCTGGGCGGGCAACAAGAAGGCGGACAAGCTGCAGGAGCAGGGGCGCCAGGCCGAGGTGCGGCGCGAATACGACAAGGCGCTGGACCTGTACGAGCAGGCGTTGGCGTTGGACCCGTCCGATTCGGGCTACCTGCTGAGCGTGCGGCGGGCGCGGTTCGCGGCCTCGCAGGCGCACGTGGACGTGGGTCAGAAGATGCGGAAGGAAGGCAAGCTGAACGAGGCGCTGGCGGAGTTCCAGCGGGCCTTCGCGATCGACCCGGCATCGACGATCGCCGAACAGGAGATGCGCCGGACCTACCAGATGATCGAGCGCGAGAAGGAAAAGAAGGACAGCGGGCAGGCGGAGAAGCCCGAGGACCGCGGGCTGACGCCGGCCGAGCAGGCGCGGCGCGAGGCGGAGAAGAGGGTGGCCTCCATCCTGCCGGTGCCGGAGCTGAAGCCGATTTCGCGGCAGGTGACCGGGCTGAAGATGGTGAACCAGACGGCCAAGGTGCTGTACGAGACGCTGGGCAAGCTGGCCGGGATCAACGTGCTGTTCGACGCCGAATACCAGGATCAGAAGCGTTTTTCGATCGATTTGAACAACACGACGCTGGACGAGGCGCTGGACAACATCAGCCTGCTGACGAAGACGTTCTACAAGCCGCTGTCGGCATCGACGATTTTCGTGACGCAGGACAACGTGACCAAGCGGCGCGACTACGAGGAGCAGGTGACGCGCATTTTTTACCTGCAGAACCTGACGTCGCCGCAGGAGCTGCAGGAAGTGATGACGGGCATGCGCACGGTGACGGACGTGCGGAAGGTGTTTCCGATCAACTCGCAGTCGGCGATCGTGGTGCGGGGGACGACGGACCAGGTGGCGCTGGCGGAGAAGGTGCTGCTGGATCTGGACAAGCCGAAGCCGGAAGTGATTGTGGACGTGCTGGTGATGGAGGCGAACAAGACGAAGACGCGGGACCTGGCGTTCACGCCGGTGAGCGCGGGCAAGCCGGGGCTGGGCACGTCGGTGACATACACTCCCGCGGGGAGCGATTCGGGGGCGGGGGCGGTGGCGCTGAACGCGTTGAGCGGCATCGGCACGGGGGACTGGTCCATCACGCTGCCGGGCTTCCTGGTGCAGGCGCTGATGAGCGACCGGCAGACGAAGGTGCTGACGACGCCGCAGGTGCGGGCGACGGACGGGCAGAAGGCGAGCTTGAGGCTGGGCGACCGGTATCCGTATGCGACGGGGTCGTTTCAGCCGGGCGTGGGGGCGGTGGGGGTGAGCCCGCTGGTGTCGACGCAGTTCCAATTCGCCGAAGTGGGGATCAACGTGGACCTGACGCCGCGCATCCACGCGGGCGATGAAGTGAGCATGCAGGTGGAGTTCGAGATTTCGAACATCAGAGAAAAAGTGGATGTGGGCGGGCTGTCGCAGCCGGTGATCGGGCAGAGGAAGGTGAACCACATCATCCGCGTGAAGGAAGGCGAGGTGACGCTGATCGGGGGGCTGATGCAGGCCAACGTGTCGAAGACGAGGAGCGGCGTGCCGGGGCTGATGAACCTGCCGGTGATCGGGCGGTTTTTCTCGAGCGAGAACCTGGAAAACACGAACTCGGATTTGCTGGTGGCACTGGTGCCGCACATTGTGCGGTCGCCGGAGGTGAGCGCCGAGAACGTGCGGACGATCGCAACGGGGACGGAAACGATTTACAAGCTGAGCTACGCGCCGCCGAAGGAAGAGGCTACGCCGGTGAAGGGAGCGGCGCCGGTGAAGCCGGCGGCTCCGGGCGGGCTGAAGGCGCTGCCGGCGGGCGCGGCTCCGGTGAAGCCGGGCGCGGCGGGCACGCCGCCACCTCCTGCCGCGCCGCCTGCCGCGACGCCCGCGCCGGCGCCTCCGCCGGTGCAGGGCGACATTGCGGGGCGGCCCGAGGCGCCCGGCCTGGCGCGGGCCGGAACGGGCGCGGCGACGCCGGCGCTGATCTTCAGGCCGTCGGCTTCGGAGGTGGCGCGCGACGGGGTGGTGACGGTGGACCTGCAGATCGACAACGTGGCGGAGCTGTTCAGCGCGCCGATGCGGATCAAGTACGACAACAAGGTGCTGAAGCTGGTGGAGGTGCAGCGCGGGCCGTTCCTGGGGAGCGACGGGCAGCAGATCACGTTCAGCGATTCGAAGGCGGAAGACATCGGCACGGCGATCATCAACATGAACCGGGTGGCGGGGGCCGGAGGGATTTCGGGCTCGGGCGTGCTGCTGACGTTGAAGTTCCAGGCCATCGGGCCCGGGGTTTCGCCGGTGCGGTTCGAGGAGGTGACGCTGAGAGACGCGCGGTTGGAGACCATCGCCGTGACCCCGCCGGCGGTGGCCGTCACCGTGAAATAGGGAGGGTAAAGAGAGATGGCGCGCAGAAGACAGAGAGGCCTGAGCCTGGTGGAGCTGATCGTGGCTTTCACCATCCTCACGCTGCTCACAACGCTGGCGCTGCCCCTGGCCCGTTTCAAGGTGCGCCGGGAGAAGGAGCGGGAACTGCGCTACGCGTTGAGGGATATGCGCACGGCGATCGATAAATACAAGGACACCTGCGACAAGGGCGGGATGGAAAAGAAGATGGGCACGGAGTGCTACCCGGAATCACTGGATCAACTGGTGGAGGGCGTGAAGCTGGCAAACGACGCGTCGGGCAAGAAGATCCGGTTCCTGCGGCGGCTGCCGCGGGACCCGTTTACCAATTCGACCGACTGGGGGCTGCGGTCGACGCAGGACGACCCGAAGAGCACCGGGTGGGGCGGGCAGAACGTGTTCGACGTGTACACGAAGACGATGGAGAAATCGCCTGATGGCACAGCGTACTCAGAGTGGTAGGAGGGCGCTCGGCTTCACGCTGATCGAGCTGATGATCGTGATGGCGATCATCTCGATCCTGGTGGCGATCGCGGTGCCGATGTACCAGAAGTCCGTGGTGCGGGCGCGGGAGAGCGTGCTGCGGCAGAACCTGTTCACGCTGCGCACGGTGATCGACGAATTCACCTACGACAAGGCGAAGGCGCCGCAATCGCTGCAGGACCTGGTGCAGGAGGGCTACCTGCGGCAGGTCCCGGTGGACCCGATGACGGGCGAGGCGGACTGGACGACGATCCAGGAAGACGCGGTGACGAGCGTGAACCAGACGGAGCCGGGGATCTTCGACATCCGGTCGAAGTCCGACAAGAAGTCGCTGGAGGGGACGCCTTACAACGAGTGGTGACGGGCCACTACTTGCGGCGCAGCTCCGGGGGGACGCGCGTGGGGTCGTGGGGCTCGAAGCGGAAGGTCCACTTGAGCGGGACGGTGACGGGCGGGTAGCAGACCTTGTCGTCGCAGGCCTGGTAGCGGAAGGAGCCTTGCACCTCGAGCGGCTTGCCTTCGGCGGCCTCCTGCAACTGCTTCTGCTGGGAGAAGCCGACGTCGCGGCGGACCTGGAAGGCGCCTTCAAAGACGGGGGCCTTCTCGCCGATGGCTTTGAGGTCGAGCACCCGCGGCCGCGGCCACTTCGTCTCCGCGGGCTGAAAGAGATCGTCGGCTTTCAGGTCCCAGCGGACGGGGATGTAGCTGCCCTGCACGCCGGGGGCGTAGACGTGCATCTTTTTGTTCAGCGCGACTTCGATCAGGAGGGTGGTGTGGTCGCCGCCGTGGAGGGTGTCGTCGCTGGCTTTCCAGCGGACGGTGAGGTGGCTGGTGCGGGCCTGCTGCCAGCCTTCGCGGGCGGCTTCGGGGGAGGTCTCGAGCAGAATGGCGCCGGCGGTGTAGCGCTCGCGGTAGTCGTTCTCGAAGAACTTCTTCCGCACCACGCCGGAGGCATCGACGACGTAGGTACCTGGATAGGGGACGCCGTAGAAGGGCGTGCCCCGCGGCACGGTGTCGTTGAGGATGCCGAAGTCGCGGATGATCTTCGAATCGGGGTCCGAGAGCATGGGGAAGGCGACGCCTTTGCGGTCCGCGAAGTTCTTGAGCACGTCGACACTATCGTAGGTGATGGACGCGACGTTGAGGCCCTGCTTCGCGAAGGCCGCCTGCTTGCGTCCCAGCTCCACGAGCTGGGTTTTGCACCACGGTCACCAATCGGCGGAGCGGACGAAGAGCAGGACGAGGCCCTTGCGTCCCTTGAGGGAGTCGAAGGTTTGAGTGCGGCCGTACTGATCGCGAGCCTGGAAGGCAGGGATTTTCGTTCCGACTTCGGGGCCGGTCTTGGCCGGCGCCGCGTGAGCAGCCGCTGCAAGGGACAGGAGGAGGAAGAGGCCCAGCTTCATGCAGCCAGATTAGCGCAGCGCGGGCCTGATACGATAACGGCGAAATATGCGCCGCCGAGAATTTTTCCTCACATCCTTCGCCGCAACCGTTGCCGGATTGAAGGCCCAGAACCCGAAATTGAAGCTGGGCTACGACACTTACTCGCTCCGCGCCTGGGGCATGAAGGCGATGGAGCACCTGGATTTTGCGGCCAAACACGGCTGCACGGCGATCCAGTTGTCGTCGCTGGGCGACTTCGAGTCGCTGGAGCCGGCGCACCTGGCAAAGGTGAAGGCGCGGGCGGCGGAGCTGAACCTGGTGGTGGACGGAGGCACGGGCTGCATCTGCCCGACGTCGAAGGCGTGGAACCCGAAGGCGGGCGACCCGGTGGAGAACCTGTCGAAGGCGCTCAGGGTGGCTCACACGGTGGGAGCGCGCACGCTGCGCTGCTTCCTGGGCAGCTCAGACGACCGGCTGCACCCGAACGGGATCGAGTATCACATGGAGGCGACGGTCAAGGTCTTCAAGGGCTGTAAGGCGGTGGCGGAGGAGACGGGGGTGAAGATCGCGCTGGAGAACCATTCGGGCGATATGCAGGCGTGGGAGCTGAAGGCGCTGATCGAAGAGGCCGGCAAGAGCTACGTGGGCGCGTGCGCCGATGCGGGCAACCCGATCTGGTGCGCGGAAGACCCGCAGGTGACGCTGGAGGTGCTGGGGCCGCTGACGGTGACGACGCACTTCCGCGACACGGCGATCTTCGCGCATCCGCGCGGCTGCGCGGCGATGTGGACGAGGCTGGGGGATGGCTCGATCGACCTGAAGGCGCTGGCGTCGACGCAGAAGCGGGTGGCGCCGGGGGCGTGCCTGCACCTGGAGCTGATTACGGGGCGGCCGCCGCGCATCGTTCCTTATTTCGAGCCGGAGTTCTGGAAGGCGTTTCCGAAGGCGCGGGCCGGGGAGTTCGCGCGCTTCGTGGCGCTGGTGAAGCGGGGCAGCCCGCTGATGCGGCCGATGGTGATTGAAGACGCGCCGGGGCCGAAGGTGCCGGAGTTCCTGGCAGCGTTGAAACGGCAGCAGTGGCTGGACCTGGAGCATGGCCTCGACTACGCGCAAAGGAACCTGATCTGATGGCAACAAGACGGGAGTTTCTGGCGGCGTCATTGCCCGCGGCCGCGGCGCTGGCGCCGGCGCTGGCGAAGACGCGGCGGCCGAACGTGCTGTTCGTGATGCCGGACCAGTTGCGGGCGCAGTCGGTGGGCTGTTACGGCAACGCGGAGGCGAGCACGCCGCACATCGACGCACTGGCGAGGAACGGACTGCGGTTCGAGAACACGCTGGCCAACACGCCGGTGTGCTGCCCGGCGCGGGCCATCCTGATGACCGGGCAGTACTGCCACAGGAACGGCATGACGGCCAACGACCTGCGGCTGCGGGAGTCGCACACGACGCTGCCTTCCCTGCTCCGGCGCGAGGGCTATCGCACGGGCTTCGTGGGCAAGTGGCACCTGGACGGCGGGCCGCGGCTGCCGGGCTTCGTGCCGCCGGGGCCGCGGCGGCACGGCTTCGAGTTCTGGGCGGCGAACGAGTGCAGCCACACGCATTTCAAGAACACTTACTTCCGGGACACGCCCGAGCCGCACGCGGTGCGCGGGTTCGAGCCCGAGGGTTGGACGGACCTGGCGCTGGAGTTCCTGGAGGGCTCGAAGCGCGACGCGAGGCCGTTCTTCCTGACGGTGCAGATGGGGCCGCCGCACGATCCGTACGGGGCGCCGGAAGAGTATCTGAAGCGCTTCGACGCGGCGCGGCTGAGCTTGCGGCGGAATCATCCGGGCGAGAGGCCGGGGCTGCCGGGGCGGAAGGAACTGGCGGCGTACTACGCGGCCACGACGGCCATCGACGACCAGGTGGGGCGGATGGTGAAGGCGCTGGACGATGCGGGCATGGCCGAGGACACGGTAGTTCTCATCAGCTCGGACCACGGGGACATGCTGGGCTCGCAGGGCTACCGGCTGAAGCGGAAGCCGTGGGAGGAATCCATCCGCGTGCCGGGCATCGTGCGGTATCCGCGGGGGGTGAAGGCGGGCGGAGTGAGCCGGGCGCTGTGGTCGCACATCGATTTCGCGCCGACGCTGCTGCGGCTGTGCGGGGCGGCCGTGCCGGGCTCGATGCAGGGAGCGGACCTGTCGGCGGTGGTGCGGGGCGCTTCGGACAAGGCGCCCGAGTCGGCGTTCTTCCAGATCTTCGGGCCGTACCAGGGGGGCGGAGTGACGGCGGGCTGGCGGGGCGTGCGCACGGAGCGCTACATGTACGCGCGGTTCCAGGAGAAGCCGTGGGTGCTGTACGACCTTCGAGAGGATCCGAATGAGCTGCGCAATCTGGCGGCGGAACCCGCGGCGGCGGCGCTGGTGCGCGAGATGGAGGGGCGGCTGGCAGGGTGGATGCAGCGCACGGGCGACGACTGGAGTTCCAACTGGACGTACCCGGTGGAAGACGCGGGGCGGCTGTACAAAGACCGGACCTACTATTCGGTGAAAGAGTACCTGGACGCGCAGGGGCTGGGTTGATGGGGGATACTGGGGGCGCATGACCCCGCTCGACCGTTTCCGCCGCATCGGAAGGCTGGTTCTCGGCCACTACCCCACGCCCGTGCAGGAGATGGCGCGGCTGCGGGCGCACCTGCGCACGAGGCCGCGGCTGTGGATCAAGCGGGACGACTGGACGGGGCCGGGCTTCGGCGGCAACAAGGTGAGGAAGCTCGAGTACTACCTGTGGAAGGCGCTGCGGCAGGGCTACGACACGGTGATCACGTGTGGGGCGGAGACGTCGAACCACTGTAGGGTGACGGCGGCGCTGGCGGCGCAGTGCGGGCTGGAGTGCCACCTGGCGCTGAACCCGGCGGCGCAGGGCGGGCGGCCGGCTTCGCTGCTGCTGGACGAACTCTACGGGGCGGTGATCCACCGGGTGCCGGGACGGGACGGGCGCGCGCCGGAGATGGCGCGGCTGGCGGGGGAGTTGCGGGCGGCAGGGCGGCGGCCGATGGAGATCCCGCTGGGGGCGTCCACTCCCTTGGGGGCGCTGGGCTTCGTGCACGCGGTGAGCGAACTGAAGACGGCGCCGGCGGTGATCGTGCACTCGACGAGCTCGGGCGGAACGCAGGCGGGCCTGCTGGCCGGGCTGGCGCTGTTCGGGTTCGCCGGGACGCGGGTGGTGGGCGTGAGCGCGGACGACCCGGCGGCGGAGATCGCGGAAACGGTGCGCGGGATTGTGGCAAGGATAGAGGTGGACCTGGGAGCGCCGGCGTGCTCGCTGCAGCGGGAGATTCTCGTGGACGACCGGTTCACCGGCCCGGGCTATGGCGTGCCTTCGGCCGAGAGCGAGGAGGCGCTGAGGCTGCTGGCCAGAACAGAAGGGATAGTACTGGACCCGGTATACACAGCCAAGGCTTTTGCGGGCTTGCTGGGCCTGCTGCGGGACGGTGGGCTGGAGGGGGAAAGCGACGTGCTGTTCTGGCACACAGGCGGGCAATTGGCCCTGTTTTCAGCAGCTTAGAAAAAGATATGAGATTTTTCACGAGTACCAGACACTAGACCGTTACAGACAGCACAAATGAAAATGATCCGTGGCGCCGGTTCGGAGATGTGTGTGCGGCCGCGGCGGACAAATATAACGAGCTGAGGTGAACGCTCTATGGTGACAGGGCTAAACTGGGACGAGGACGGCAATCAGGGAGGACTCTTGAACAGCCGATCGGCCCGGAAGTGTCTGAGCGATCAAGAGGTCGAAGATTTTCTTTTCGACCGTCTCTCGGGGGTGACCCGCGAGGTGGTGGAAGAGCACCTGCTGGCTTGCCAGGACTGCCTGAGCAAAGTCGAAAAGGAAGAGGAGTACGTGCAGACGGTGCGGGCCGCGGCGCGCACGATGGAATCGGAGGAACTGGAGCGGGCGTTCGATGCCCCGCATGCACCGCAGGCTCCCGAGCGGAAGGCGCCGGGATGGGACTGGCCGCGCTGGGGACTGGTCCTGGCCGGAGTGGCGGCGGTGATGATCGCAGTCCTCTTACAATACCCGCCTGCGCCGGTGTTGACGGAAGCCGAGATCGCGCTGCGGGTAGAGCGGAGCGCGGGGGACCTGGTGGCCGTGGCGGCAGCGGGCCAACCGCTGCGCCTGACGCCCGACCTGGCGGGACTGCCGGCCGCGACGGAACTGGAATGGGCGGTGGTGGACGCGGGCGGGCGGACGGCCGGCACGGCGCGGTTCGCGGCGGCGTCGGGCGCGCCGGGGATCAAGCTGCCGGGCGGGCTCAAGGCCGGGACGTACTGGGTGAGGATCCAGCGGTCCGGAGGCGTGCTGCTGCGGGAGTTCGCGCTGCGGGTGCGCTGAGGATCAGAAGACGCGGCGGCTGAGGCGGCCGACGGTGAACTTGGCGGTGTCGGCCACGGCCATGACGGTCATGACGCCGGCCTGAACGGGGTCAGTGACGACGAGATCGGCGGCGTCGGGGACGCTGCCGGCCATGTTGAGGCTGACGACGAGCAGGCCCTGGGCGCGCACTTCGCGAACGGCCTTTTCGATCTCTCCGCCCATGAGCGAGCCGGCGAGGACGAGGGCGCGGGCTCGCGGCAGGCGGGCGACGGCGCGGACGGCGTCGGCCAGCGGCTGCTCGCCGACCAGGGGGATGGTGTCGACGGAGATGTGCTCGCCGCGGATGTTGTGCCGGTCGGCTTCGCTGATGGCGCCGATGGCGACCTGGCCGACCTGAGCGCCGCCGCCCATGATGATGATGCGCTTGCCGTAGATCTTCTGGAGGCTGGGCTCCTGGCTGACGGACTGGACGGCGTCGGCGGCGGCGAGGTCGGCGATGAGCGAGTCGGGCGCCTCGACGGGGTCGAGTTCAAAGTAGATGCGGGACACATCGGCGCCGGCGCGGCCGAGCATCTCGATGGAAGCGATATTGGCGCCGTGGCGGGCGATGATGCCGGTGAGGGCGTGCAGCGCGCCGGGCTGGTCGCGGATTTCGAGGACGACGCCGATGCGTTCGCGGCTCATGACACTACTTCATAATGCCGCATGATGTCCTGCCATTTGCCCTGGGCGTCGAGGATGAGTTCGGTGGCCTCGCGCAGAGCGCCGGAGCCGCCGGGGGCGCGGGTGACGTAGTGGGCGCAGCCTTTGACTTCCGGGGTGGCGTTGGCTACGGCCACGGAGAGGCCGACGCGCCTCATGAGGATGGCGTCGGTGAGGTCGTCGCCGACGTAGGCGATCTCTTCGGTGGAGAGTTGAGAGTCGGCCAGGATTTCGTGGAAGATGGGCAGCTTTTCGGTGTTGCCCATGTAGCAATAGGCCATATGGCTGGAGCGGGCGCGCTCGCGCGTGGCCTGGGCGTCGCGGCCGCTGATGAGGCCGGTTTTGATGCCGGTACGGTGGAGCCACTGCAGGGCGATGCCGTCCTGGGAATCGAAGAGCTTCACTTCGAAGAGTCCGCCATCGGGGTTGGGGACGTGGAAGTACTTTCCGTCGGTGAGGACTCCATCGACGTCCATGAGGACGAGCTTGATCCGGGCGGCGCGTTCCCGCACTTCGGAGGTGACTTCGGGCGGCATAAGGCTGGCTGACTTCTCCTTGGGGTTCCCCCTGCGGAAGACGGACCTCCGAGCGGCTGCGGCGCAAAGGCTTAGAATGAAATTTCCGTGCTGCTGACGCGAATTCTGGGAACCATCCTTGGTTATAGCATGGTGCGCCGGGGGGAGAGCGCGGGCGTAGCCGTGTCGGGCGGGGCGGATTCGGTGTGCCTGCTGCACGCGCTGGCGCGGCTGGCGCCGGAACTAGGCATCCGGCTGCACGTGCTGCATTTGAACCACGGGCTGCGGGGAGCGGAATCCGATGAAGATGAGCGGTTCGTGGCGGAGCTGGCTGGCTCGCTGGGGTTGCCGCTGCACGCCGGGCGGGCGGAGGGGCTCACCGGTCACGGCAACCTGGAGCAGGCGGCGCGCGAGGCGCGGCTGGCATTCTTCCGGCAGGCGATGGGGACCTTGGGGCTGACGCGGGTGGCCACCGGGCACACGCTGAGCGACCAGGCCGAGACGGTGCTGTTCCGGGCCAGCCGGGGGACGGGGGCGGCGGGGCTGCGGGGCATCCAGCCGGTGACCGGCGAGGGGCTGGTGCGGCCGCTGATCGAGGTGACGCGCGCGGAGGCGCGGGCATGGCTGAAGGCGGAGGGGCTCGAATGGCGGGAGGATTCCTCGAACCTGGACACGCGACTGACGAGGAATTTTTTGCGTCAGGAGGTGTTGCCGCGGCTGGCGGAGGCCGTCAACCCGCAAGTGGAAGCCGCGCTGGGACGACTGGCGGCGGGGGCGGCGGAGGACGAGGGGTACTGGGCGGCGGTGGTGGAGGGGGAGATGGCGGCGATGCGGGCGGAGGGCCCGCCGGGCACGGTGGTGTTGGAAGCGCCGCGGCTGGCGGCGTGCCACCCGGCGCTGGGCAAGCGGATTGTGCGGCGGGCGCTGGAGGAGGCGGCGGGCTCGCTGCGGCGGCTGACGCAGGAGCACGTGGAGGCGGCGTGGCGGCTCACCCGGCAGAAGGGGGGGACGGGCTCGGTGCGGCTGCCGCGGGCGGAGGTGCGGCGGTCGATGAAGTGGCTGCTGTTCGGGCCGGCGGGCAAGAGAGCGGAGGCGCCGCCGGCGGTGGAACTGGCGGGGCCGGGGCGTGCCCGGACGGGGGCGTGGACGGTGGAAGTGAATGAGTGGGAAGAGGTTTCCGAATCGGCTTTGGCGGCCGGGCTTTCCCGCTATAATGGAGGCAGCGATCTGTTGGATGCGGAACAAGCGTCTTTTCCGCTCACTGTGCGGTGCTGGCAGGCCGGGGATGCGTATCGTCCGGCGGGCCGGGGCGGCGAAGTGAAGGTGAAAGAGTTGTTTGCTCTGGCGGGCGTACCCTCCTGGGACCGGCCGCTGTGGCCGATGATCTTGAGTGCGGGGCGCATCGTCTGGTGCCGCCGGTTCGGCAGCGCCGCCCAAGCGGCGGCCGGGCCGGGAAGCGGCCGGGTGTTGCGGGTCCGGGAAGTGAGCGAGTCATCTTCTTTTGAAACATCCGCAGGCCGGCGCCGCGGGGAGTGAATCAAAAGCGGCCTGATTCGCGTCTGAAGTACTAGCGATACAATGATTCGAACCGCATCCGTTCCATTCAGGGTAGACGCGTTGGAGAGGGAATGAATTCAAACGTCAAAACAGCAATCTTCTGGGTTGTGCTGGTGTGCGTCGTCGTCCTGCTGTGGACGGTGGTGAAGACCAACAACAGCCGCCAGGTGCAGGACCTGGCCTTCACGGATTTCATGAAGCAGGTGGAGGCGGGCCGCGTCACCGAAGTGACGGTGGCGGGCACCGAGGTGCAGGGTAAACTGCAGGGCAACGCGGAGTTCCGGACCACGATTCCGGCGGGCTACGACAAGGTCTACGACGTGCTGCAGGCCAAGAACGTGGTGACGCGGATCAAGGAGCCGACCTCCGGCAACTGGATCACGGTGATCATCAACGCGGTGCCGTTCGTGCTGCTGCTGGCGTTCTGGATCTTCATGATGCGCCAGATGCAGAGCGGCGGGAACAAGGCGCTGAGCTTCGGCAAAAGCCGGGCGCGGATGCACAGCTCGCAGCAGAAGAAGGTGACGTTCAAGGACGTCGCCGGGGTGGAAGAGGCGAAGGAAGAGCTGCAGGAGATTATCGAGTTCCTGCGGGAGCCGCAGAAGTTCCAGAAGCTGGGCGGCCGCATTCCGAAGGGCGTGCTGCTGATCGGGCCTCCGGGCACGGGCAAGACGCTGCTGGCGCGGGCGATCGCGGGCGAAGGCAACGTGCCGTTCTTCTCGATTTCGGGCTCGGACTTCGTGGAGATGTTCGTAGGCGTGGGCGCGAGCCGCGTGCGCGACCTGTTCGAGCAGGGCAAGAAGAACGCGCCGTGCATCATATTCATCGACGAAATCGACGCCGTGGGCCGGCACCGCGGAGCGGGGCTGGGCGGCGGGCACGACGAGCGCGAGCAGACTCTCAATCAACTGCTGGTGGAGATGGACGGGTTTGAGTCGAACGAAGGCGTGATCCTGGTGGCGGCGACGAACCGGCCGGACGTGCTGGACCCGGCGCTGCTGAGGCCCGGGCGCTTCGACAGGCGCGTGGTGGTGAACCTGCCCGACGTGAAGGGCCGCGAGATGATCCTGAAGGTTCACACCAAGAAGATCCCGCTGGCCGACGACGTGGATCTGAGCGTGATCGGGCGCGGGACGCCGGGCTTTGCCGGCGCCGACCTGGCCAACCTGGTGAACGAGGCCGCGCTGCTGGCGGCGCGCCAGAACCGCAAGGTCGTCACGATGGCCGACATCGAGCTGGCCAAGGACAAGGTACTGATGGGCGCCGAGCGGCGCTCCATGATCCTCACCGAGGAAGACAAGAAGACGACGGCCTACCACGAAGCCGGCCACGCGCTGGTGGCCGTGCTGATGAAGGACGCCGACCCGCTGCACAAGGTGACCATCATCCCGCGCGGCCGCGCGCTGGGCGTGACGATGCAGTTGCCGACGGGCGACGTGCTGAACCGGACCAAGGTGCAACTGGAAGCGCGGCTGTGCGTGGCCATGGCCGGCCGCATCGGCGAGAAGCGCTACACGCACCAGCTTTCCACCGGGGCGCGCAACGACATCGAGCAGGCCACGGAGATGGCCCGCGCGATGGTGTGCGACTTCGGCATGAGCGAACTGGGCCCGCTGAGCTTCGGCAAGAAGGACGAGCAGATCTTCCTGGGCCGCGAGATCGCGCAGCACCGCGACTACAGCGAGGCCACCGCGATCAAGATCGACGAGGAGGTCCGCCGGCTGGTGGAACTCGCCGACAAGCGGGCGTCGGAGATGATCGAGGAGTACGGCTGGGCGCTGGAGCAGATTGTGGCGGCGCTGCTGGAAAAGGAATCGATCGACGGCGAGGATGTGAAGGCGATCATCGCGGGGCGCTCCGCGCAGGCCGCTCTGCCGGCCGGCCCGGCGCAGCCCGAAGGCGGGCAGCAGGAAGTGCTGCGGCCGGAGACGCCGCGGCGCGTCAACCCGCTGATCGACGGGGAGAGCCCGCAACCGGCGTGATCCCCGCATTCAAGGTTTACCTGTTCGACGTGGACGGGACGCTGCTGGACTCGGCGACGGACATCTGCAGCGCCGTGCGCGACGCGCTTTCCGAGGCGGGCGTCGAGGGTCTGGACGAAGCGTACCTGCGGAGCTTCGTCGGCTTCCACCTGTTCGACCTGTTCGAGGAGGTGCTGCCGCACTACACGCGCGAGCAGAACGAGCAATTGCTGGCCCGTTACCGGCAGATCTACCTGGCGAGGCAGCACGGCTCGACGCGCATCTACGACGGTGTGCCGGAGATGCTCGGCCGGCTGGGCGGGCTGAAGTCGACGGCCACGACGAAGAGCAGCGAGACGGCGCGGAACGTGCTGGCGCAGTTCGGGCTGGCGCCGTTCTTCCACCACGTGCAGGGCACCGACGGCTTCCCGTCGAAGCCGAAGCCCGACGTGATCTTCCGCTCGCTGGAGCGCTTCGGGGCCCGGCCGGAGGAGTGCCTGCTGGTGGGCGATGCGGGTCCGGACATGGAAGCGGGGCGCACGGCCGGCGTCCAGACCTGCGCGGTGACGTGGGGCTACGGCGACAAGGACACCATGCGCAGCCACGCGCCGGACTACTGGATCAGCCACCCCTCCGAATTGTTATCCTAGGCGTGCGATTCCCGCACGACTACGATGACCCGCAGAACTCTTCTCTCCACTCTTTCTACGCTTGCCGCCGCGCCGCTGGCGGCTTCCGCCGCGCCGGCTGCCGGCCGCTTCAAGGTATCGCTGGCCGAGTGGTCCATTCATAAGGCCATCGGGCAGGGCAAGCTGACGAACCTCGACTTCCCGCGCATCGCGAAGGAGACCGGCTGCGAGGGGCTGGAGTTCGTGAACACCCTGTGGGCGTCGCCCACGGCGGGCTACATCACACGGCTGAAGCGGCGGATGTCGGACACCGGCACGAAACCGGTGCTGATCATGGTGGACGACGAGGGGCAGATGGGCCACTCCGACCGCGCCGTGCGGATGAAGGCAGTGAAGAACCATCACAAGTGGGTGGACATCGCGGCGGAGGTGGGCTGCCACTCCATCCGCACCAACATGCACTCGGACAAGACGCCGAAGACGCCGGCGGAAAACGAAGCGGTGCTGGGCTACTGCGCGGAGAGCTTCGCGGCGCTGTGCCAGTATGCGGCGGGCGCGAAAATCAACGTGATCATCGAGAACCACTGGGGGCTGTCGTCCGACCCCGACGCCGTAGTGGCGCTGATGAAGAAGGTGAACCTGCCGAACTTCGGCACGCTGCCGGACTTCGGCAACTTCCCGCCGGAAGTGAACAAGTACGAAGCGGTGGCCAAGCTGGCCGCCTACGCGAAGGGCATGAGCTTCAAGTGCTACTTCGAAGGGCCGAACGGCGCCGAGGAGAAGTACGAAGTGCCGAAGATGCTGAAGGTGATGGAGGACTCGAAGTACTCCGGCTACGTGGGCATCGAATACGAAGGCAGCAAGCTGGACGAGATCGCGGGGATTAAGACGGGGCGGAAGGCGCTGGCGGATTACGGGATCTAGGCCATACCGCACACTAAGGCAATTATTCCGTTGCGGGTCCGAGCATCCCCACTGTAAACTGATCTCCTGTCAGAGAAGGGAGATGCATGAGACCACTTACCCGCCTTACGCTCATTGTGTCAGCCGCCGCCGCCTTGGCTTTCGGGCAGGCAGACAACGCTTCCCAGCGCGCGATTGAAAGGGGCAACGCCCACCTTGCGCAGAAGAGGGCCGACTACGGCCTGGCTGGGTCAGAGTACGAACTGCGTGCCCGCAAGGTGAATCTGTCCGGTGGGGCAGCTCACGTGCGGTACGACGAATTCTACAAGGGAGTGCGCGTCTTCGAGGGCGAGGCTATCGTGCACCTTCCGCAGGACGGCGAGGCCGAAATCACTTCCAGCCTGCGCGGCAACATCAGCCTGGACGTGCAGCCCGTGATGACAGAAGGGCAGGCGCGGGCGGCCGCCGTGCGGGCGCTGGGCGTCCGGGGCGCGAGCGAGACCAGCTCCGCACTCGAGATTCTGCCGCGGGGCGGCCGGAGCGCGACGGACCGGCTGGTTTGGCATCTGCAGGTGTCGGTGGAGAACGAGCAGGACGGGACAGGCAAGTTCGACCTGTTCTACGATGCCAGGACGAGCCAGTTGGTGTGGTCGTTCGACTCGCTGGAGACCAGCAGCGCAACGGGTACGGGCTTCACAGCTTATTCGGGTCAAGTGGCATTGCCCCTGAACCTCGCCAGCGGGACGTATTCGATGTTGAACCCCGATCAGGCCAACCTGAAGACGAACGACATGAAGAATCGTCAGGCCGGTTCCGGCTCCACATTCTCCAATGCGACCGGTATCTTCGGCGATGGCAAACCGGACCTGACGGACCGTTCCACGGCCGGCGCGGACGCGCACTTCGGTATGACGAAGACGTGGGAGTACTACAAAACGACGTTCGGACGGAACGGCATCAACGGCGCCGGGAAGTCATCCTACGGGCGGGTTCACTACGGCCGTAAGTACGAAAACGCATTCTGGTCCAGTTCCTGCTTCTGCATGACCTACGGAGACGGGGCCAACACGTTTTATCCGCTGGTCTCGACCGACGTTTCCGGCCACGAGATGTCGCACGGGGTGATGGCGAGCGAGGCGAACCTGACCTACAGCGGAGAGTCAGGCGGCCTGAACGAGGCGAATTCGGACATCTTCGGCACGCTGGTGGAGTATTACGTGAACAACTCGTACGATGTGCCGGACTACTGGATCGGCGAGCGGATCTTCAAGTCCAACTGGTCAACCGGCACGTATACGCAGACGCGCGCGCTGCGCTACATGAACGACCCGGCGAAGGACGGACGGAGTCCGGCTTGCTGGTCTTCCACACTGGGGTCGCTGGACGTGCACTATAGCTCGGGGCCGGCAAACCACATGTTCTACCTGCTGGCGGAAGGCGGAGCGAGCAAGTGCAACGGCAATGTCGTGACGGGCATTGGCCGGGCCGACGCGGCAAAGATCTGGTATGACGCCATCAGCAACCGGATGACCTCATCCACGAACTACAATGGAGCGCGCACGGCCAGCCTGGCTTCAGCGGAAGCACTTTTCGGCGCGGGATCGGCACAGTACAACGCGGTGGCTGCCGCGTTTTCCGCCATCAACGTGAACTAGCGCAGCCCGGCGAGCAACTCAGAGAGATAAGTGGTGCCATCGTGTTGCGCCTGCGAGAGCAGGCGCAACGTGTTTCTGGCGTCATCGAGGGCGCGGTGGGCGGCGCCGGCGGTGAAGTTGTGGGCGCGGAGGAGTTCCTGGAGGCCCTTGGAGGGGAAGCCCTTGCGGCGCCAGGCGACGCCGTCCATGGAGCAGAGCCAGGCCATGCGGCGGGACTCGGGATAAAGGCGCTCAATGAAGCCGCGGTCGAAGCGCACGTTGTGGGCGATCAGGAGAGTGCTGCGGCCGAGGAGAGAGCGGACCTTCTCGTCGTCGAGGCGCCGGCCGCGGACATCGGCGTCGGTGATGCCGTGCGCCAGGGTGGCGCCGGGCGGGATGGGGCGGCCGGGATCGCGCAGGGCGGAGTACTCTTCGACGATTCCGAGGACCTGGCCGGTGAAGCGGTCGAATTCGAAGAGCACGATGCCGAGCTCGACGACCTCGTCGGTGCGGTTGTCGAGGCCGGTGGTCTCGACGTCGAGGATGGACGCGCGCAGGTTCATTCCGGGTCCATCATCGCAGAGTTCATGCGGGCGAGTTCGGCAAGATCGAGGCGGCCGGTGTAGATGGCCATGCCGAGGGCGCAGTCGATGCGCAGGGCGGTGAGGGCGCGGACGTCGTCGAGCGTGGTGATGCCGCCGGCGGCGGTGATGTCGCGGGCGGTGGCGGCGCGGAGGCGGCGGAACCAGTCGAGGTCGGTGCCCTGGAGCATGCCCTCCTTGTCGACGTAGGTGGCGAGGAAGCCGGAGCAGAAGGGCTCAAGATCCTGGATCACCTCTTCGGCCGTCATGTCGATGGCTTCGGTCCAGCCCTTGACGACGATGCGGCCGTGTTTTGAGTCGATGGCGACGAGGATGCGTTCGGGCGTGACGGCTTCGGCGATGGATTCGAGGGTGGGGCGATGGAAGGCGGCGGTGCCGACGATGACCCGGTGGGCGCCGCAGGCGACGAGTTCCTTCGCGCGGCGGGCGTCGCGGACGCCGCCGCCGACACGGCAGCGGGCCTGGGCGGCGAGCGTCTCGACGATGGAGTTGTTCTGGCCCTTGCCCATGGCAGCGTCGAGGTCGATCACCTGGATTTCGGGAAACGCGCTGAAGCGCGCCAGCATTTCGAGCGGGGGCGCGCCTTCGAGGGCTTTCTGGCGGCCCTGGACCAACTGGACGACCTTGCCGTCCTGGAGGTCGATACAGGGGATGATCATGCGGTTCTCCTCACGGGAATGCCGGCCTTTTCAAGCTGTTCCTTGAGCTGATCGACGGTGTAGGTGCCGTAGTGGAAGATGGAGGCGGCGAGCGCGGCGTCGGCTTCGCCGGCGGTGAGCACTTCGATGAAGTGTTCGGGTGTGCCGCCGCCGCCGGAGGCGATGACGGGGATCCTGGTGGCGCGGGAGACGGCGCGGGTGAGGGCGCAATCGAAGCCGGTCTGGACGCCGTCGGTATCCATGGAGGTGAGCAGGATCTCGCCGGCGCCGAGGGCTTCGCCGCGGGCGGCCCATTCGACGGCGTCGATGCCTTCATCGACGCGGCCGCCCCTGGTGAAGACGTTCCAGCCGCCCTGGGTGTTGCGGCGGGCATCGATGGCGAGGACGCAGGCCTGCGAGCCGAATTCGCTGCTGACCTCGGTGATGAGATCGGGGCGGTGGACGGCGGCGGTGTTGACGCTGACCTTGTCGGCGCCGGAGTGGATGATGCGGCGGGCGTCGGAGACGGTGCGGATGCCGCCGCCGACGGTGAGGGGGATGAAGACCTTGCGGGCGGTGCGGGCGACGACGTCCACCATGGTGTCGCGGCCGTCGGAGGAGGCGGTGATGTCGAGGAAGACGAGTTCGTCGGCGCCCTGGAGGTTGTAGCGGTCTGCCAGTTCGACGGGGTCGCCGGCGTCGCGCAGGCCGACGAAGTTGATGCCTTTGACGACGCGGCCGCCGGTGACGTCGAGACAGGGGATGATGCGTTTGGCGAGCATGCTGGTTAGAGCCTCCCGCCTGCGCTTGCCGGGGGGCCGGCCTGGAGGCCGGCCGCAGGCCTGGAGGCCTGCCCCACATTTGGCTGGAGCAACTCGACGAAGTTGCGGATGATCTGGAGGCCTAGGGGGCCGGACTTTTCGGGGTGGAACTGCAC
>DAHVTI010000465.1 GCA_027324255.1 Bryobacterales bacterium
TTGATCTGGCCGCAGTTGGTGGCGACGGCGAGGTCGGCGATGAAGGCGTCCTCGGTTTCGCCGGAGCGGTGGGAGGTCATGCAGGTGTAGCGGGCCTTGAAGGCCATCTCCATGGCTTCGAGGGTCTCGGTGAGGGTGCCGATCTGGTTCACCTTGATGAGGATGGAGTTGGCTACGCCGAGCTCGATACCCTTGGCGAGGATGGCGGGGTTAGTGACGAAGACGTCGTCGCCGACGAGCTGGATCTTCTTGCCGAGCTGATCGGTCATCTTCTTCCAGCCGGCCCAGTCGAATTCGGCCATGCCGTCTTCAATGGAGAGGATGGGGTGCTTGTCGCACCAGTTGGCCCAGAAGGCGATCATTTCGTCGGAAGAGAGTTCGCGCTTGTCGGATTTCTTGAAGACGTACTTGGACTTATCGCGGTCGTAGAATTCGCTGGCGGCGGGGTCGAGCGAGATGGAGATCTGCTCACCGGGTTTGTAGCCGGCCTTGACGATGGCTTCGAGGATGACTTCGATGGCTTCGTCGTTGGACTTGAGGTTGGGGGCGAAGCCGCCTTCGTCGCCGACGGCGGTGGAGTAGCCGCGGCCCTTGAGGACGGACTTGAGGTTGTGGAAGACCTCGGCACCCATGCGGATGGCGTTGGAGAAGGTGTCTGCGCCGTGGGGGCTGATCATGAACTCCTGGAAGTCAACGGAGTTGTCGGCGTGGGCGCCGCCGTTGATGATGTTCATGTTGGGGACGGGGAGGGTGCGGGCGTTGACGCCGCCGAGGTAGCGGTAGAGCGGCATGCCGAAGGCGTCGGCGGCGGCGCGGGCGGAGGCCATGGAGACGGCGAGGATGGCGTTGGCGCCGAGGCGGCTCTTGTTGGGAGTGCCGTCGACTTCGATCATCTTGGCATCGACTTCCTGCTGGCAGGCGGCGTCCATGCCGAGGAGGGCGGGAAGGATCTCTTCGGTGACGTTTTTGACGGCCTGGAGGGTGCCCTTGCCGAGGTAGCGGGACTTGTCGCCGTCGCGCAGCTCGCAGGCTTCGTTTTCACCGGTGGAGGCGCCGGAGGGGACGGCGGCGCGTCCCATGCTGCCGCTGGAGAGGTAGACGTCGGCTTCCACGGTGGGATTGCCACGGGAGTCAAGAATTTCACGCGAGACGATATCAACGATTTCGGTCATAGGAGTCCTTCCTTGGGAATACGTAGGGAATCAGAGCAGCAACCCCCTATTTTGTCACAGCGGAAGGTGGGGCGGCGATGCTCTGCCAGGCCTGCCGGGCGGTGAGGCGGACGTTGCGGACCGGGCTTTTCAGGTGCGGATGGATGATGGCGGCGGCCTGCGGGGAGGCGAGGTGGCCGAGGCCGGCGAGGGCGGCGCACTGGATGTGCTCCTCCGGGCGGGCGAGCAGGGCGCGGTAGATGCCGAGGGCTTCGTCGGGGCGGTGTTCGGCGTAGCGGAGCTGGGCGTCGAAGGCGGCGGCGGGCCAGGCGACGGGCGAGGCCGGCCTGGCGCCGATGCGGCCGAGGGCGCCGGCGCCGGCGGCGGCGATCTCCGCATTGGATGACTTCATCGCTTCGATGCACAGCGGCACGCCCTGCGGGGCGCGGCGATGGCCGAGGGCGGCGAGCAGGCGGGGCTTGAAGTCGTCGGGTGCGGAGGGGTAGGCGGAAACGATGGCCTGGACGGGCGCGGCGCCGGGGATGCGTTCCAGGCAGAAGACGGCCTCTTCGCGGGCTTTCGAGTCAGCGAGGTGCTTTGCGATGGCGGGCACGTCGGACTCGTCGGCGATGAGGGAGAGCAGGCGGAAGGCGAGGGGCTGGGAGGTGAGCCCGAGCAGGCCCTGGACGACGGCGCGGCGGCGGGGATCGGAGGCGTCCTTGCCGACGGCGTGGGTCATGGTGGTGAGGGCTTCGCCGGCGGCCTTGGCGACGCCGGGATTGGGCGAGACGAGGAACTTCCCGAGGTCGGGGATGACGGAGGGGGGCATGGACCCGGCGCCGCGCCAGGCGGCAAAACGGGCGTCGGCGTCGCTGCTGGAGATGTCAGCCAAGAATTTCGCGGTGTTCTGCATGGTGCGTTGCTCCTATAGATTCCAGGGGCCGCGGCCGGGGCGGCTGAGCAGGCGATTGGCCTCTTCGTCGTGCTTGAACTTTTCGGCGACGGCGTCCCATTCGAGCTTGCGCTGGAGCTGGAAGGAGACGTTGCCGAGGATGCAGAGGGAGGCGACGCGGTGGCCGGCCTCCATGTGCATGACGGGCTTTTCGCGGGTGCGGATGCAGTCCTCCCAGTTTTCGCTGTGGCCGGGGGATTTGAAGGCCTTGCCGCAGTCGCACTGGGCGGCGAAGTCGCGGGCCTTCTGGTCGGTGGATGTGCCCTGGCCGTCGCCGAGGGTGACGGTGACGTTGCCGGCGTCGCCCCAGTAGACGGCGCCGTAGCGGGCGTCGAGGGTGGTGGAGGGGATGCCGGGCTGGGCCCAGACGAGGGTCCAGTCGGGGTTGCGGAACTGGTAGGTGACCTCCATGGTGACGGCGGCATCGTACATGCCGTCATGGGGCGGCTCGCCTTTGGCTTCGACGCTGACGGGGCCGGTGTAGTCGCAATCCATGATCCAGTTGGCGATGGACATGACGTGGGCGCCGCGGTCGCGGATCTGGCCGCCGCCGAAGTCGATGAGCCAGCGGAACGCCCCGTGGGTGTGCTTGACGTTGTAGGGCAGCCAGCGGGCGGGGCCGACCCAGGCGTTGTAGTCGAGGCCGGGGGGCGGGTCGGCGTCGGGAGTCCAGTCGCCGGCGGGGGAAGCGTAGTGCCAGCAGAGGACCTTGCGAATCTGGCCGAGGCGGCCGGCCTTGATGTAGTTGTTGGCCTGCCAGGCGGCGGGCTGGGAGCGGCCCTGGGAGCCGATCTGGACGACGCGGTTGTAGCGCTTGGCGGCGTCGACCATGGCGCGGCCCTCTTCGATGGTGTTGCAGGCGGGCTTTTCGCAGTAGACGTCCTTGCCGGCCTGGCAGGCGAGGATGGTGTGGAGGGCGTGCCAGTGGTCGGGGGAGGCGATGTAGACGGCGTCGACGTCCTTGTCTTCGAGGAGGAGGCGGAAATCCTTGTAGAGCTTGGGGGAGCCGCCGACCATGGTAGCGGCCTGGTCGAGGCGCGAGGTGTCGATGTCGCAGAGGGCGACGGAGCGGCCGGGGCGGAGCATGCGGGTGCCGTCGCCGCCGAGGTTCAGGGAGGCGGGCACGGCCTTGCCGGCGTTGGCTTCGCGGCGGAGGAAGCCGCGGCCGCGGCCGCCGATGCCGATGTGGCCGAAGTTGACGGTGTCGGAGGGCGGGGCCTGGCCCTGCAGGCCGAGGGCGCGGGCCGGGACGATGTGGAAGAGGGTGGCGCCGGCGGTTCCCTGTTGGAGGAAACGGCGGCGGGTGGCGGATCGGGTTGGCTTCATGGGGTCTCCTTCGAGGGGCAGAGCACTCGACGTGCGGCTGCCGCCGCGGACGACGTCCGGTCCGAGTATGCTATCGCATTGCCGCGGGGACCGGAAGGCTTTTCGGCGTGTCATATTAGGTTTGCTATGAGAGTTCGATTGACACTGCTGCTGATGTTTTCCTGGGGCGCGAGCCTGGCCGCCGCCACGGTGGACCTGACGCGGGCTTCGATTGTGGTGCGGAGGGGCGCGCGTCCGGCGGTCGAGCATTCGGCGGCGGCGGCGCTGGCGGAGGAGGTGGAGAAGCGAAGCGGCGTGAAGCTGCCGGTGCGGACGGAGTGGCCGGCGCAGGGGCCGGTGATCGCGATCACTTCCGTGCGCGAGGCGCCGGAGTGGGGGCGCGCGGTGCCTGCGGGCGAGATGCGGGCGGAAGGGTTCCGGCTGCTGGTGGAGGAGAGCGGTGGGGCGCCAGTGGTGTGGATTGCGGGCGCCGACGCGCGCGGAGCGCTGTACGGGGCAGGGCACCTGCTGCGGCAGTTGGAGTACGGGAAGGGGAGGATTGCGCTGCACGGGCCGCTGGATGTGAAGACAGCGCCCAAGTGGAAGATGCGCGGCCACCAGGTCGGGTACCGGACAACGGCGAATTCGTGGGACGCGTGGACGGTGGCGCAGTTCGAGCAGTACATCCGTGAGCAGGCTTTCTTCGGCGCCAACAGCATCGAGGACATTCCTTTCCAGGAGGACCGCAAGAACCCGCTGATGAAGGTTCCGCGGCGCGAGATGACCCGGGCGATGAGCGAGATCTGCACGCGCTACGGGATGGATTACTGGGTGTGGACGCCGGCGACGGTGAACCTGAAGGACGCCGCGGCGCGCAACAAGCTGCTGGTGAAGTTCGAAGAAGTTTTCGCCGACGCGCCCTCGCTCACCGGGGTGTTCGTGCCGGGGGGCGATCCGGGCAGCAACGCGCCGGAGGACGTGCTGCCGTTCCTGGCCGAAGTGGCGGCGCGGCTGAGACCCGTACACCCGAAGGCGAAGGTCTGGCTCTCGCTGCAAGGGTTCAACGAGCAGAAGGCCGAGGTGGTGTACCGCTGGATCGACGCCGGGGCGCCCGTGTGGTTCGGGGGGATCGTGAACGGTCCGTCGAGTCCGCCGATTCCGGACACGCGCCACCGGCTGCCGGCGGGGGTGGGGCTGCGGCTGTACCCGGACGTGACGCACAACAAGATCAGCCAGTACGAAGTGCCGCAGTGGGACCAGGCGTTTGCGCTGACGCTGGGGCGCGAGGCGGTGAACCCGCGGCCGGCGGAGTACGCGGCAATTCACAACCGCTACGCGGCGATGAGCGACGGGTTCATTTCTTACTCCGACGGCGTGCACGACGACGTAAACAAGGCTGTGTGGAGCGCGCTGGCGTGGGATCCGGAGCGGAAGGTGCGGGACATCCTGATCGAGTATTGCCGGGTGCATTTCTGGGCAGCGCCGGCCGGGGAGACGGCGGACGCGATTCTGGCGCTGGAGCGGAACTGGCGGGGATCGGCAGTCGACAACGGAGCGATCGAGGCCACGCTGCAGGAGTGGTTGAGCCTGGAGAAGCGGGCGCCGGAACTCAGCGGTAACTGGCGCTGGCAGATGCTGGTGCTGCGGGCGGTGTATGACTCCTACGTGCGGCGCCGGCTGATGCAGGACACGGCGCTGGAAGAGCGGGCCAACGCGATTCTGGCGCAGGCGGGTCCGCTGGGCGCGGAAAAGGCAATGACCGAGGCGGCGGCTGTGCTGGAGGAAGCGGTGCGGCAGCCGGCAGGGGCGGAGTTGCGCCAGCGGATCGTCGAGCTGTGCGCGCGGCTGTATGAGTCCATCAGCCTGCAGACGAGCGTGGCGAAGTATCACGCCAGCGGGGCAGAACGTGGCGCGGTACTCGATTTCATCGACAACCCGCTGAACAACCGCTGGTGGCTGGAAGACGAGTTCAAGAAAGTCCGCGCGATGGCCGGCGAGCAGGAGAAGGTGAAGCGGCTGGTGGAGCTGGCGCGCTGGGAGAAGCCGGGTGAGGGCAGCTTCTACGATGACCTGGGCAACATCCGGAAGTCGCCGCACGTGCTGTACTGCGACGGCGAGGACTGCGGCCCGCTGTTCTGGTGGTGGGACAACGGCAAGAGCCGGGCGCGGCTGAGCTGGCAGGTGACGATGTGGCCGCGGGAGTTGGTCTATGAAGGGCTCGACCCCAAGGCGCGCTACGTGGTGAGGACCACGGGCTACGGGCAGGCGCTGCTGCGGGCAGACGGGCAGAGGGTGGCGCCGGCGGTGGACGGCACGGAGATGGCGGAGTACAAGGAGTTCCCGGTGCCGCAGGCGGCGGTGGCCGACGGGAGGCTGGTGCTGACGTGGGACAAGGCCGCGAACGAAGAGCACCTGAACTGGCGGCGGCAGTCGCGGTTGGCGGAGGTGTGGCTGCTCAAGCGGTAGCGGGGCGGTCGCGGACGATCCACCAGTAAGCCGGCAGGCCGGCGATGAGGACGACGACGGCGACGACGAAGCCGGGGTAGTAAGAACCGGTGCGGGCGATGAGGAGGCCGGTGGTGATGGGCGCGATGATGCCGGAGAGGTTGCCGGCAAAGTTCAGGATGCCGGTCCACAGGCCGATTTCATCGGGCGGCGAGACGCGCTGCAGCAGGGCGAGGATGTTGCCGGTGGCGAAGCCGACGAGCGACGCCGCGCCGATGAGCCAGACGGCGGCGGTGTCGTTGGCGATGCGGCCGGCGGGCAGCATGGCGAGGCTCGTGAGGAAGGCGGCGGTGATGATGCTCTTGCGCGTGACGGATTCCGGCAGGCCGGCGCGGATGAGGCGGTCCGCCAGCCAGCCGCCGAGAGGCTCACTGATGCTGAAGATGAGGTAGGGGATGACGGCGAGGGCGCCGGCGCGCTGCAAGGGGATGTGGCGGGATTCGACGAGGTAGTCGGGCAGCCAGGTCACCAGCAGGTACCAGTAGTAGCTGAAGCCGAGGTGGGCGAGGCAGAGGCCGAGGAGATTGCGGTCGAGCCGGCGCAGGCGGTGGAGGAAGGAACCGGAGGCGGCGGACTGGGCGGCGTGCATGTGGGAAGGACAGACGGCGAGCCAGGGGACGAGCCACAGGAGGCTGGAGAAGCCGAGGATGAAGAACGAGTTCTTCCAGCCGAAGGAGACGACCAGCCAGGCGATGAGGGGCGCGCCGAGGGCGAGGCCGGCGCGGGTGCCGCAGTTCATGACGCCGGAGGCGAGGCCGCGGTGGGAGGGATCGAACAGGACGCTGACCACCTTCATGCCGCCGGGCATGTAGATGGATTCGCCGATGCCGAGCAGGACGCGCATGAACATCAGCACGCCGAGGGTGGAGGCGAAGCCGGTGAGGCCGCAGGCCACGGACCAGAGCGCGAAGGAGCCGGCGTAAAACCATTTGATGTTGACGCGGTCGGCGAACCAGCCCATGGGCAGTTGCATGAGGGCATACGACCAGAAGAAGGCCGAGAGGAGGACGCCCTTGGCGGCGGGGCCGAGGCTCAGGTCGACGGCGATGACGGGGAGCGCGACGGAGATGATGGCGCGGTCCAGGTAGTTGATGAAGCCGGAGGCGAAGAGCAGCCAGGCGATGGTCCAGCGGCGGGAGCCGGTCACTGTTTGTCCTGCTCCGGAAGGCCTGCGACGCGGGCGGCGGCGGGCGCGAGCGGGGCGAGGCCGTTTTCCGGCCGGTCGAGGTAGAAGAGGGCGACCGCGGAGACGTCCTGGCTCTGGTACATGTTCACCCAGGCATCGCCGGGCGACGGATCGTCGAGCAGGCTAGCGCCGGATTCGAGCAAGGGGACGAAGTGCTTCTCGGTACTGACGGAGATGGGGCGAATGGAGGCGCCGCGCCGGACCATCTCGACCACCTTCGATTTCTGGTCGCCGCCGATCTGCTGCAAGGTGATGCGGGCGTCCTGGTGGAAGTAGACGGGGTCGGGGATGTGGTAGCGGTAGAACGCATACTGGCGCGACTTTGCGTCGGAGACGAGGCTGCCCTGGTAGCGGCCCTGGAACAGGCCCTGCCCCCAACCGGTGCCGATGTAGTCTTCCGTGCCGGTACCGGCGAGAGTGGGGAGGTTGCGGTCGCCGTCGAGGTACATTTTGACCTCTCCCTCGCCCCACCAGCCGCTGATGCCGGCGGGGGCGATGACGCCGACGTGGGCCCCGAGGAAGCGGCCCTCGCCGCGAACGGCGGGGAGGATTTCGAAATCGCGGCCGAGTTCGGTGGACCGGTCGCGGTGCCACCAGGCGTGGAAGTAGAGCGCGGAGGGGTCGGGCCGGCCGGTCATTTCGAAGTCGATCTCATAGAAGAAGGCCCGCAGGTCGCGGCCGCTCCCGTTGGTGACGGTGATGCGCGCGGCGGTGCGGAAGGGCATGGGGATGTAGCAGTTGAAGGAGCGTCCTTCGGGGTTCGAGAAGAGCTCGTTTTCGAGGCGGACGGCGCGGCCGTGGATGGCGCCGAAGAAGTCGCCGAAGGGGACGGAGACGGCGGGGGTGCGGGCGCGATCCCAGAACATGTCGAGGCGCAGGGAGCGGAGCATGAGGGGATCGCGGAGCGGAATGGTGATCCAGATGCGGCGCACGGTGCCGCTGCCCTGGATGTCGAGCAGGGTCTTTGTCTGGCCGGCGGGAAGGGGTTCGAAGGCGTGTCCCTTGGCGCCGCGGTTGGAGGCTGCGCCGGCGCCGCGGGCGGCGGCGGGGTTTTCGAACGTGGACCAGCGGGTCTGCGAGCCTGGTTTCTTCTGGTAGAGTTCTCCGGCGCAGGCGCCGAGGCAGGCGAGGGCAAGCAGGATTCGCATTACGGGCGAGTGTATCACCTGGCCCGCCGGCGAGCCGGTGCGGTGATATTCTCTTG
>DAHVTI010000478.1 GCA_027324255.1 Bryobacterales bacterium
GGCTCACCGGGCTGCGGCCCAGGGCTCCCAGGCAGTCCATGGTGATGCCGTCGCCCTCCTCGCGCTCCAGAAACTGGCGCGCCACGGCGAAGCTCTTCACGCCGTGGACGACGTCTTCCAGGGTGGCGCCTGCCAGGCGCGTCGCGCCCCGCACGCGCGCCTCGGCTATGCGCCGCACTTCGGCCGTCACCGGCATGCGATCGTATGCGGCCAGGAACTCGCGCGCTGGCACGTAGCGCAGGCGCGTGCCGAAGGGCGGCAGGACTTCGTCCTTCCGCTCGTCGCCCTGCAGCACCACGAAGCGCATCTCGCGCAGTTTCGCCCCCGCGCGCAGCATTTTCAATCCATAGACAGGCTGCCGCAGGTCGTCGGTGGAGGAGATGAAGACGCCCTCGCGGCGCGCCAGAGGTTCGGTGTTGGTGGTGAACGACGTCCCGATGGGCGAGTAGACGACGGTGGGGAGGCCCGTGTCCGCGGCCTTCGCCGCAGTGGGCCAGGCGTGCTCCTGCCGGTCCAGGAGGATCACCAACAAGCCGTCGGGGCGGGAGGCGGCGGACTCGGCCAACCAGGCCTGAGACTCCTCCAGCGAATACAGGGGCTCCGGCCGCAGATCCATCTTCATGCCGAGCTTCGACGCGGCGGCCGTCAGTTCCTTGCCGATTCTGGCCCGCGCCGCCTCTCCGTCCCAGATCGCGCCCGGCCACAGCATGCCGTAATCGCCCTTGCGGCGCACGAACGCGGCTCGCACGGAAGGCGTGTACTTCGACGCGGGACCGCACGGCGCAATCTGGCCCGCACCCGCCGCCTGGGCCGCCAGCAGGGCGGGCGCGCCGCCCAAAGTCACGAGAAAGGATCTCCGTGAAGAACCGGAACCTGCCGCAGCCCGCATGAGATTCAGACCTCCAGATCTTGAATTCGCAGCCGCAGTGTATCACGCCACCGCCGCGGCGGGCGTCCGCGCCGCGGAACCGAAATACAGAACCCGAAACTCCATTCAATTCGAAGAGGTCTGGAATTCCGGCTTTCCGACACCCTGACTACCGACAATTCCGGCGGCTTTTCGGTGCAGGACCTGTCGGGGCGGGTGCAGGGAGAGGTGCCCGAACCGGCCTCGTTCGCCCTGGTCGCCGCCGGCGCCGCCGCGCTGGCCGCCCTGCGCCTCCGGCGCGGTTGAACCCGCGCGGCCTCCGGCCGCATTCCATCCCAAGGGCAAAAAGGGCCCGGCTCCGCGCCGGGCTCTTTTCTTGTCTAAAGCCGCAGCGGCAGTTCCCGCAGGCGCCGCCCCGTGGCGGCAAAGACCGCGTTGGCGATGGCCGGAGCCACCAGCGTGATGGCCGCCTCCCCGGCGCCGGCGGAAGCGATGTCGCGCCGGTCGATCAGTTCCACATCGACCGGCGGCGTGTCGGACAGCCGTGGCACGCGGTAGGAGGAGAGCAGGCGCGTTTTCTGTTCCGTCCCCTCGAACAGCACCTCTTCGAACAGGGCGCCGCCCAGCCCCTGCACCAACGCGCCCTCGATCTGCTTGCGCAGGTTCAGCGGGTTGACGATGGCGCCGTAGTCGCCGGCATAGACCAGCCGCTTCACGCGGATCAGGCGCCCTTGCACTTCCACCTGCGCCCGCAGGGCGATGCGCGCCTGCTTTTCGATGGTGCAGGCCAGCCCGCCCGGCACTTTGCGGAGCCGCTCCAGCACGGCCCGCAGCCGCTCGTCGGCCACATTCCGCAGGCGGAACTCGAGCGGGTCCTGCTTCAGCCGGGCCGCCCATTCGTCCACGTGCGACTCGCGCGCGAACGTGTTCGACACCGCGGCCAGCGAGCGGTACGAGCCCTGCCGCACGGGGCTCGGCGCGCGGTGAAACTCGCAGGAGATATGGGCCGTATCGTAGGGCGTCATGAGGCCCGGCGCGCCGGCGTTGTAGTTGCGGTGGATCCACGTCTCCAGCCGGCCGCCCGCGGCCGAGCTGTCGATCTCCACCAGCGCCGCCGGCCGGTGGTAGGCGCAGGTGAACTCCTCTTCGCGCGACCATTGCAGCAACACCGGGGCGCCGGCCAGCCGCGCCAGGCGCGCCGCCTCGATCTCCACCTCCGCCCGCTGCTTGCCGCCGAAGCCTCCGCCCGGACCCAGCGCCATCACGCGGATCTTCTCTTCCGCCACGCCCAGCGCCCGGGACAGCTCGGCCCGCACGGCGTAGGGCGCCTGGGTGCCGCTGCGGACTTCCAGCGCGCCGTCGCGCCACACGGCCAGCGCCGCGCGCGGCTCCATCGGCACGTGGGTGATAAAGGGGAGGAAGTAGCGCGACGAGTGCCTGTCTTCGGCCCGCGCCGCGCCCCACGCCGCATGCGCATCGCCGCGCCGCAGCAGCGGCGGGTAACGCGTCTTCATGTTCTCCACCGGCGGCGTGGAGTTTTCCTTGAAGCTGCGCATCAGGGCGGCGCGGTCCGATGGCGGCACCGGGAACGGAATGGGCTCCCACTCGCACTGCAGGGCCGCGGCGGCGCGCTTGGCCTCCACGGGGTCGGCCGAGACGGCGGCGCACAGGTCCGCGTCCTTCAGGATGCGCACCCCCCGCGCCTCTCCGGCCTTCGACAACTTCGCCCGGTAGTGCGGCGGCCGGGCGGCGCGCGCGTAGAGCATCCCCTCCATGCGCAGGTCGCTCGGATATTGCTGCCGGCCGGTGACGATGGCGAGCCCGCGCAGGTCACGCACCGGCGTGCCCATCACTTTCCACTCCGCGGCCGGCGTCACCGCCCCGCCGCGCTTCTCCGCCGCCGCCTGCCGCAGCAGCGGCACGGCCTCCGGCGTCGTCAGGCTGGCCCACGTCCCGCCGTCGTCCGGGCAGCGCGCCGTGTCGCCCATGACGAGTTTCACGCGCGACACCGGCACGCGCAACTCCTCGGCCACGGCCATGGTGAGCTCCGTCATCGCGCCCTGGCCCAGCTCCACCTTGGCCGTGTAGGCGGTCACCGTGCCGTCCCGCGCCACCTCCACCCGCACCGGCCCCGCCGCCAGCGCCAGCAGGGTGGCGCCCAGGGCGTCGCGCCGCGTCATCCGCTCAGTCATGCTTCGGCTCCTTCGCGGCCGATAGCACGGCCTTGACGATGTCGTTGTACATGCCGCAGCGGCAGACGTGGCCTTCCATGAACAGCCGCACGCGCGCCTCGGTGAGCGGCTTTCTATCGTTCAGCAGCGCCGCCGCCTCCATGATCATGCCCGGCGTGCAGAAGCCGCACTGGAACGCTTCGAAGCTGAGGAACGCCTGCTGCACGGCGTGCAGGCGGCCGTCCGCGGCCAGGCCCTCGACGGTCGCGACCCGCTTGCCGGCGCAGGCCTCGGCCGTGATCATGCAGGAGCGCGTCGCCCGGCCGTCCAGGTGCACCGTGCAGGCCCCGCACGTGCCCTCCTCGCAGCCGCACCTGGTGCCGGTCATCTCCAGGTAGTCGTGGAGGAACTCCAGCAGCGTGGTGCCGGTTTTGATGTTGGCGGAACGGGGCTCGCCGTTCACGCTCAGGGTGAGGACCGCCATATCCCTATCATGTGCCAGCAGCGGCAGGCGGCGTGCCGCCCGTGAGAGGCCGCCCGTGAGACGATGGTAGGGTGAGTTCTTCCCCAGGCGCCCGGCGCGGCGCACTCGGCGTCATTTTCCTGATCGTTTTCCTCGACATGATGGGGGCGGGCATCCTGGTGCCGGTGATCCCGTTCGTCGTCCAGCCTTTCCGCACCGACGCGCTCACCGTGGGCCTGCTGGCGCTGGCCTTCTCCGCCGCGCAGTTCCTGGCCAGCCCCTTCCTGGGCGTCTGGTCGGACCGCAAGGGGCGGCGTCCGGTGCTGCTGCTCTGCCTGCTTGGCACCGGCGCGGGCTACTTCCTGTTCGGCGCCGCCGGATCCCTGACGCTGCTGTTCCTCGCCCGCCTGATGGCCGGCTTCGCGGGCGGCTCCATCACCACCGCCCAGGCCTACATCGCCGACGTCTCCGAGCCTCGCGACCGGGCCAAGAACTTCGGACTCATCGGGGCGGCCTTCGGGCTGGGCTTCATCCTCGGACCCGCCATGGGCGGCGCGCTGAGCAAGGTCAGCCTGTCGGCGCCGGCCTACGCCTCCGGCTGCCTGTCCCTGCTGACCTTCACGGTGGCGTGCTTCCTGCTTAAGGAGTCGCTGCCGCCCGAGACCCGCAACGCCGGCAACCTCGGCTGGCACGACGTGAACCCGTTCGTGCAGATCCGCGGCGCCCTGGGCCGGACCGGCTTCCGCGAGCTGATGCTGGCCGTCTTCGCGCTCAATTTCGGCATGGCCGGGCTGCAGACCAACTTCGCCGTGTTCACGCACGCGCGCTTCGGCCTCGACGCCGCGCACAACGCCATCCTGTTCGCCTACCTCGGCGTGGTGGCGTCGCTGACGCAGGGAGTGCTGTTGCGCAAGCTGGCCGCCCGCGCCGGCGAGGCCCGCCTGGCCATCTTCGGGGCCGTGGCCTTCGGCGTGGGCTTCGCCGTCCTGGCCGCCTCCTGGGCCGTGTGGATGCTGTACCTGTCGGTGACCTTCACGGCTCTCGGCTATGGGTTGGCCGGCCCCGCCCTCACCGGACTGGTCTCCCGCCGCGCCCAGGCCTCTGAACAGGGCGTGCTGCTCGGCACCGCCCAATCGGTGGCCAGCCTGACGCGCGTCATCGGACCCGTGTGGGCCGGCGCCGTCTTCGACCATCTCGGCTCCGGCGCCCCGTATTGGACCGGCGCCATCTGGAGCGTCCTGGCCGCCGTCTGGAGCTTCCACGCTACGCGGCAGCGTGCAGGAACCGCCGCTCCAGCAATGCCCGCAGCAGAAACGACGGGCCGCTGAAGACGAGGCGGGCCGCCTGCCTTTCCGGCCAGCCGGCCGGAGCCCGCCCATGCGCATCCCCCGCCGGGCCGAACCGCCTCCTCAGTTCGTCCTCATAGCTCTCCACCCGCAGTTTCTCCGGGTCGCCGCCGGCGTCCAGGATCTGCTGCGCCGCCTGCAGGCCCGACGCCACCGCCGGCCAGATGCCCTCGCCGCTCGACTCCGCCGCCAGCCCCGCCGCATCGCCCGCCAGCAGCACGCCGGCGCCGCCCGCCGGCCGCCGCGACGCGCGGCGCAGCAGGTAGGCATGGCCCTGAAACGAGGGCCGGCGCGCCGCGCTCAGCCGCCCCGTGCGCCTCAGCCTTTCGAGCAGCGCCGCCAGGTGTCCGGCTCGCCCCCGGCCGCCTTCGGAGCCCAGGCCGACGTTCAGCCAGTCTCCCTTGCGCACGCACCAGCCGTAGCCGTCGAGCCCCGGCAGGAAGTAAAGCTCGGGGCATTCGCCCTGCGCCCGCGACACCCGCGCCTCCCCGGCATCCATCTGGAACTCCGCCACCTGCGCGATGACGGCCTCCTCGTCCGCCGGCCGCGCGCCCAGGTGCCGGGCCACCGGACAGAAGTGGCCGCCGGCGCCCACCAGCACCGGCGCGCGCCAGCGCCCGTTCACCTCCCACCGGCCGCCGCCGCGGCACAGCGAGTCCACCGCCGTCCCCAGTGCGGCCGCGGCGCCGGAACGGCGCAGCAGAAAGTGGTCGAACTCCGTCCGGCGCACCGCGTAGCTCACCGCCGCGCCGAAATCCGTGCGCCGCGCGGCGCCGTCCAGCAGGCCCGTCAGGAAGGCCGAAAGGGGCTCGAGCACGCACTGCCTTGCGTATTGGCGGGGATCGAGCGCCAGCGCCTCGAACACCCCGGGCGTCACCCATCCGGCACAGGGCTTGGAGCGCGGAAACACGGCGCGGTCAACGATGGCGACGCGCAGGCCCGCCCGCACCAGTTTCCAGGCGCAGGACGAACCCGCCGGCCCCGCTCCGACAATCAGCACATCGGCCTGTTCCATGCCTCGCCTCCTGCCGCCGCCGGTGGCCCTCAAATCCTCGAGGCGGACTCCTCCTCGCGCGCCGCCCACTCGCGGGTCCACAGCCGCCGCCGGCACTCTCGTCCGGCAAACAGCACCTGGTAGAGCTGCAGGTTCCCCGTCTGGAAGGCCGCCTGCGAGCCGGCCAGGTACAGCCGCCAGGCGCGCAGCAGCTCGCCGTCCAGCATCCGCGCCGCCTCCGCCTGCGCGGCCTCGAACCGCTGCAGCCAGCAGGCCAGCGTGCGCGCGTAGTGGCTGCGCAGGTTTTCGACGTCCATCACGGCGTAGTCGCCCTGCTCCAACACCCGTAGCGCCTCGCTCAGCGCCGGGACGTAGGCGCCGGGGAAGATCCGGCGGCGGATCCAGGGGCTCAGCGGCTCCGGCCGGCTGCGGCCGATGAAGTGCAGCAGGCCCCGGCCGCTTTCACCCAGCCACCGCCGCAACATCCTGGCCAGTTCGGGGTAGTGCTCCGCGCCGACGTGCTCCAGCATGCCGATGGAGGCGAAGGCGTCGAAGCGGCCGCCGACGTTGCGGTAATCGTCCTCGACGAACTCGACCTGGCCGGCGAGCCCCTCCCGCGCCGCCCGGCGCCGGGCGTACTCCACCTGCTCGTGGGACAGGTTGAAGGCGCGCACCCGCGCGTCGTAGTGCCGCGCCATGTACAGCGCCAGCGCGCCCCACCCGCAGCCCGCGTCGACGACGCGGTCTCCGGACTCCAGCGCCAGCTTGCGGCAAACGCGCTCCATCTTCGCCCGCTGGGCGTCTTCCAGGGTGGCGCCAGAGTGCGGGAACCAGGCGCTGGTGTAGATCATCTCGCTGTCCAGCCAGAGGCGGTAGAACTCGGCCGGCAGATCGTAGTGGCGGTGGATATTACTCCACGCTCCGCGCGGCGAGGCCGCCTGCGTCAACCGCAGCCACCGCGAAAGCAGGCCCGCTACCCAACCCGGCCCGCGGCCCCTTCGCGCGGCGGTGTAAATCTCGCGGCACAGCGCGGCCAGGTCCCCTTCCACCGTCACCCGCCCCCGGGAAAACTCCTCCCCGAAGCCAAACTCCGGGTCGGCCAGCATGCGCAGCAGGGTGAGGCGGTCCCGTACGCGCATGGTGAAGCGCCACTCTCCCCCCGGCGGCACGGCGCTGGCGCCGCCTTCCAGCACGATCCGCACCGGCGGATTTCCCGCCATCCGCAGAACATCCCCCAACAGCCGGCTCTCCGCTCTGGCCCCAATCCGGAGGATCATCGCCACACCTCCACTTCCCCGCCCATACAGTAGCACCAAGTCCCGTCTCTGACCATCCCCTGTCCCGAACTTTACCTCTGATTCCAACGCCCCGCACCGATATGGCCTTGTGGGTGGCCCTGCATCGGCCCCCTGTCCCGGCCGGGCGGAATGGCCGGCCAATCCTTTCAGGAGGCGATGAAGTGCAGTCCAGCGCAGTGTTGCATTCCGGCGCGGAATCCGGTGAACCCATAAAAACCCGGCGCCAGGGCAAGTATCTGGTGTTTCTCCTGGGCCGCGAGGAGTTCGGCGTCCAGGTATTGAAGGTTCGCGAAATCATGGGACTGCAGGAGATCACCGCCGTCCCGCAGACGCCGCCCTTTGTCAAAGGAGTCATCAACCTGCGCGGCAAAGTCATCCCCGTGGTGGACCTCCGCCGCAAGTTCGGACTGCCGGAAACCGAGTACACGGCCCGCACCTGCATCATCGTCCTGCAAGTGCTGCAGAGCCGCGCCGCCGCCTCGTCCATCCAGATGGGCGCCATCGTCGACGGCGTATCCGAGGTGTTGACCATCCAGGAAGCGGAGATCGAGGACACACCGGCGTTCGGCGACGACGTGCGCATCCCCTACATCCTGGGCATGGCCAAGGTGAAGGGACGGGTCAAAATCCTGCTGGACATCGACCATGTGCTCTCGAGCCAGGAGTTGCACGGCCTGGAGCAACTGCCGCAACGGCAGGAGGAGTCCGCGCCGGCGATCTTCTGACGCCGCTCTGCGCGCACAGGTCTGGCATCGACGAACGAAAATATCGAGGGATTACGAAATGAGATTCGACAAACTGAGCCTGGGAACGAAATTCTTCATGAGTCAGGCCGTCACCGGCGGCCTGCTACTGGTACTGGGCGGATGCGCCCTGCTGAGCGTCGCCGGCATTGAAAAGAAAATGCGGCAGATCGTGGATGTGGACGCGCGGAAAGTGGAGCTGGTCAACGACATCTCCGCCGCCGTCTCCGCCGCCGAAGGCGCGCAGCGCGGCATACTGCTGGGCGCGCTCACCGGAGATGATCCCCAGCTCCGCGCCAGCACCAGCGCGGTGGAGCAGGCCGGCGATACGCTGAAGACCACGCTGCGGGACATCGAGCCGCTGCTCAACAACGACGACGGGCGGCGCCTCTTCGCCGTCATGAAGGCTTCCTCGGACGAATGGCTGCGCCAGGAGCCGGCGTTCCAGGACCACATCGCCGGCCAGCGCTTCGACCAGGCCACCAAGATGCAGTCCGAGGTCTTTTCCCCGCTCCTCAAAAAGATGCACGGCGAATCGATGGCGTTCACCCACCAGGTGGAGGGGACGATGCAAAGCTCGGCTGCCGCCGCAGACTCCCTGATGAGGTTCGCCTACTGGTTCACCATCGTCCTCTGCCTGGGCGCAGTCGCCTTGTCCGGCGTCGCCTTCTGGGTGGTCAGGAAGGGCAATGCGACGCTGCGCCGCCTTGCCGGGGAACTCGCCGAAGGGGCGCGCCAAGTCGCCTCGGCCGCCCACCAGGTCTCGGGTTCTTCGCAGGCTCTCGCGCAGGGCGCGTCGGAGCAGGCCGCCACTCTGCAGGAGACCTCCGCTTCCACCGAGGAGATCAACTCCATGACGCAGAAAAACGCCGAGAACGCCTCCACGGCCGCCTCCGAGACGGAGAAGGCCGACCAGTTGCTGAAGGAGACCGACCACAAGCTGAGCCAGATGATCGGATCCATGAAGGAGATCAACACCTCCAGCGAGAAGATCTCCAAGATCATCCGCGTCATCGACGAGATCGCCTTCCAGACCAACATTCTGGCCCTTAACGCGGCGGTCGAGGCGGCCCGCGCCGGCGAGGCCGGCATGGGCTTCGCCGTCGTCGCCGACGAGGTCCGCAACCTGGCCCAGCGCTGCGCCCAGGCGGCCAAGGACACCTCGGACCTGATCGAGGAGTCGATCGTGCGCTCCAACGAAGGCAAGCTGCACCTGGATGAGGTGGCGGCCTCGATCACCCGCGTCTTTGAGAACGCCTCGCGGATCCGGCTGGTCGCCAACGAAGTGCACGTGGGCAGCCAGGAGCAGGCCCGCGGCATCGAGCAGATCGCCCGGGCCGTCGCCCAGATGCAGCAGGTGACCCAATCGACGGCCGCCAGCGCCGAAGAGGGCGCCTCGGCCGGCGAGGAGATGAGCGCGCAGGCGCAGACGCTGCAGGATTCGGTGGAGCAGTTGAAGACGCTGGTCGGCGGGAGCGGGGAATCGCATCTCCAGCCTGCCGCCCGCCATCATTCCAGCCAAGCCCCTGCCGCCCGCGCCCTGCCGCCAGCCAAGGCCGTCATCGGTGGGCGGCCGGCGTCCAAGGCCGCTTCTCGGATTCCGCTCGAAGGCGACTTCCAGGACTTCTGAGCGGCTCTGAACCGTTCCGAGACTGATCGACGGGTGCATCCACATGGCGAAAGTCAAACATCGGGCCCAATCCCATCCGGACGCCGTTCCGGAGCAGCCCTTCAGCGCGCCGCCGGCTCCCGGCGCGGTCGAATCCGGGCTGCGCGCCCTCTCCGCCAATCTGGAGCCGGCAGCCCCGGCCGCGCCACCCGCCCCCGCCGCCGGCTCCGGCTTCCTGAACCAGGATCCGCAACTGGTCGGCGACTTCCTGGTGGAGGCTCGGGAGCACCTGGCCAACATCGAGGCGCGCCTGCTCGAAATCGAGCAGGGCGCGCACACGCAGGAGACCCTGCACAGCGCCTTCCGCAGCTTTCACACCATCAAGGGCCTGGCGGGTTTCCTCGAATACGACGTCATCCAGGAGGTCTCGCACGAAGTGGAGACGCTGCTGGACCTGGCCCGCAACGGGAAGCTGGAGATCCTGGCGCCCACCGTCGACGTCATCCTGCAGGCCGGCGACTACCTGTCGGCCTGGCTCAACTCGATCGAGGCCGTGCAGCAGGGCCGGGAGGTCCAGTCGCCGCCCGCCCCGGCCGCGCTTCTCAGCCGCGTGCGCGCCGCCGCCACCAGCGAGCCGCGGCAAGATAGTCCTGTCCTGCCCCTGTGGGACGACGAGCCGCAGCCGGCCGCGCCGGCCGCCCCGTCGGCTTCCCCGGCCGGCTCCTCTGAACCGGCCCCTGGCGCCGAAGCGGCGGTGGCTGCGCCGGCCAAGGGATCGGCATCCGGCGGCGGCGAGGTCAGCCTGGTGAAGGTGGACACGGCCAAGCTCGAATACCTGGTCGACATGGTGGGCGAGCTTGTCATCGCCCAGTCGATGCTGCGCCACAACCAGGACCTCGGCGCCGTGCGCAGCCCGAAACTGCAGCGCGACGTCGCCCACCTGACGCGCGTCACCGCCGAGGTGCAGAAGACGGCCATGGCCATGCGCATGGTGCCCATCGGCCAGCTCTTCAAGCGCATGACGCGCCTGGTGCGCGACCTGGCCCGCAAGTCGGGCAAGCTGGCGGAGCTGGAGATGCAGGGCGAGGAGGTCGAACTGGACCGCACCATCGTCGAGAAGCTGTCCGACCCGCTCGTCCACATGCTGCGCAACTCCATGGACCACGGCATCGAACCGTCCGAGGAGCGTGTGGCCGCCGGCAAGCCGGCCGCCGGCCGTATCCGGCTGAAGGCCTCGCACCAAGCCGGCATGATCGTCATCGAAATCAGCGACGACGGCCGCGGGCTGGACCGCGCGCGGATTTTCCGCAAGGCCGTCGAGCGCGGCCTCGTCGCGCCCGACGCCGTGCTGAGCGACAGCGAGGTCTACCAGCTCATCTTCGAGCCCGGCTTCTCCACCGCCGAGCGGGTCACCGACGTCAGCGGCCGCGGCGTAGGCATGGACGTGGTCCGCAAGCACATCAACAAGCTGCGCGGCCGCATCGACATCACCTCGACGCCCGGCGCCGGCACGGTGTTCCTGCTGAAGCTGCCGCTCACGCTGGCCATCATCGACGGCCTCGTCGTGCTGGTGGGCGGCGAGCGCTACATCGTGCCCATCTTCTCCGTGCGCGAGATGTTCCGGCCTTCGCCGGACAGGATCTTCACGGTGGAGGGCCGCGGGGAGATGGTGATGGTGCGGGACCGCCTGCTGCCGGTCATCCGCCTCGGCGCCCGCCTCGGCGTGACGGCCGGCGTGCAGGATCCCAGCCAGGGCGTGATGATCGTCGGCGAGAACGACACGCGCACCTTCTGCCTGCTGGTGGACGAGCTGGCCGGCAAGCAGGAGGTGGTGATCAAGACCCTCGGGCCGGTCTTCAGCGACGTCCGCGGCGTGGCCGGCGGCGCCATTCTCGGCGACGGCCGCGTCGGCCTCATCCTGGACCTCGCCACCCTGGCCGGCGACACCGGCGCCCTGGTCCGCGGATAACGCGCATGCCGTTCCTCCCCCATCCAGCTCCGCCGGCCGAGGCGCCGGCCCTGCGTCCCGGCGAGTTCGAGGCCATCCGCCACATGGCCCACGACACGTTCGGGCTCGACCTGCGCACGGGCAAGGAGGCGCTGGTGAGCGCGCGCCTCAGCAAGCGCGTCCGCGACCTCGGCCTACCGGACATCAGCCACTACCTCGACCTTGTCCAGGCGGACCGCACCGGCGTGGAGCTGGCCAGGCTGATCGACGCCCTCACCACCAACTTCACCAGCTTTTTGCGCGAGCCGCAGCACTTCGAGATCCTGAGCGCCAAGGTCCTGCCGGCGCTGGCCGGCCGGCCGTCGTTTCAGATCTGGAGCGCCGGCTGCGCTACGGGTGAGGAGCCCTACAGCATCCTGTTCCATGTCGCGGAGGCGCTCGGCGAACAGCGCGCCTCCGCCATGAAGCTGCTGGCCACCGACATCAGCACGCGCGCCCTCGACGCCGCCGCGGCCGCCATCTATCCCGATCAGCGGCTGCGGGAGATGCCGCCATCCTGGCCCAAGCGGTACTTCCAGCGCGGCACCGGCGCGAGTCTGGGCTCCATCCGCGTGCGGCCCGAATGGCGCCAGCGCGTCACCTTCCAGCGGCTCAACCTGATGGAGGATTTCTCGCACGTCTCCAAGTGCTCCGTGATCTTCTGCCGCAACGTCATGATCTACTTCGACAAGCCCACGCAGGAGCGGCTGGTGCGCCGCTTCGCCGAGCGCCTGGAGCCCGGCGGGTGGCTCCTCATCGGCCACTCGGAGGGCCTCATGGGGATCCAGCACGGACTCGAATACGTCCGGCCGGCCGTGTACCGCCATCCCGGCGGCGCACAGGGAGGAGCCAAGCGGACCCTATGAACCGCCCAACCCGGAGGCGCCCGTGAAGCCGCTGATCGTCGGAGTCGGAGACTGCAAGGTGACCGCCGACACCGGCTCCGAACTCGTCACCTACGCCCTCGGCTCCTGCATCGCCGTCGCCGTATGGGACCCGGCCGCCCGCGTCGGCGGCCTGCTGCACTTCATGCTGCCCGACAGCACCGTGGACCGTCAGACCCAGGGCCGCGAGCACCCCTACCGCTATGCCGACACCGGCACCCCCATGCTGTTTCGCGAAGCCTATCAACAGGGGGCGGAGAAGCGCCGCATGGTGGTCCGCCTGGCCGGAGGGGCCGCCGTGGTGGAAGACAACGGCCTGTTCTCCATCGGCAAGCGCAACTACGCCGCCCTGCGCAAAATCCTATGGCGGGCCGGCGTGCTCGTCCACGCCGAGGACGTCGGCGGGTCCGTCTCCCGCACCGTCCGCCTCGAGGTCGACAGCGGGCGCATGTTCGTCCGCACAGCCGGCCAGACCGAACAGGAACTAGCCGCCCGCCCGGCAGCGGCCCGCGCTGCTCTGCACTCCGGAGGTGCCGTATGTCAAAACGCCTGATGATCGTCGACGACTCGCCCGTCATGCGCGCCTTCGTGCGCCGCACCATCCAAGTCACCGGCCTGCCCACGTCCGCCTTCCTGGAAGCCTCCAACGGCGAGGAGGCCCTCAAAAAACTCCGCGCCTCCGCCGAGCCGGTGGACCTCATCCTCACCGACATCAACATGCCCCTCATGGACGGCGAAGGGTTCCTCGCCCATCTCAAGAGCGACCCCGCCCTGGCCTCCATCCCCGTCGTGGTCGTCTCCACCGATTCCACCGAACAGCGGGTCGGCTCCCTGCTGCGCCTCGGGGCCAGCGACTACGTCCGCAAACCGTTCCCGCCGGAAAGGCTCAGCGAGGTCCTCTGCGAACTCCTCCCCGACTGGGCCGCCCAGCAGGAGTTCTGACCGCGAGGCCCTGCCATGATCAGCATCGACCTCTCCGACCCGTCGCTCCGCTCCGCCTGCCATCAGGCGGTGCTCGAAGTTCTCGAAACCATGTTCTTCGAGCTGCCGCTGGACACTCCGCTCGACACCTCCACCCCGGCACCGTCCGGCTGCTGCGCCACCGCCCGCTTCGAAGGCAGCATCACCGGCGCGCTCACCGTCGTCCTCACCGCTAACGCCCCGCAGCGCCTCGCCGCCTCCTTCCTCGGCCTCGACGACGAAGAGGCCGGCCCCGCCGAATGGCAGAGTGTCGTCATCGAACTGGCCAACGTCCTCTGCGGCGCCACCATGAGCCGCATGGAGCCCGCCGGCCGGCTGCGCATCGAGCAGCCCGTGCTGCTGCCCGTCCCGCCTACCCCCGCCGGCCCCTGGCTCTCCTTCGCGTTGGAGTGCGGCCGGCTCGAAGTGCACGTCGAATACGGAGCCCTGCCATGAGCCCCGCGCCCAAAACGCGGGTCCTCGTCGTCGACGATTCCGCCATCGTCCGCAAAGTCATCAGCGAAATCCTCGCCGCCCAGCCCGACATCGAGGTCGTCGGCACCGCGCCGGATCCCTTCGTCGCCCGCGACAAAATCCTCGCCCTCCACCCCGACGTCCTCACCCTCGACATCGAAATGCCTCGCATGGACGGACTCACCTTCCTCGACCGCCTCATGCGCCATTACCCCCTGCCCGTCGTCGTCATCAGCTCGCTCACCCAAAGCTCCACCCGCGCCGCCCTCGAAGCCCTGAACCGCGGCGCCGTCGACGTCCTCGCCAAGCCCGGCGGCCCCTATTCGGTCGGCGACTTGCGCGAAGACCTCCCCCGCCGCGTCCGCGCCGCCGCCCACGCCCGCCTCCGCCGCCGCGACGCTCAGGCCCCTCCCCCGGACCATTCCGAATTACGGGCCCAAACCCAGGCTCGTCCGGCCCCCGCCCGCCTCTCCGCCGCCGCCCCAGGCCGCCTCATCGCCATCGGCGCTTCCACCGGCGGCACCCAGGCCATCGAGCATGTGCTGCGCGCCCTGCCCGCCAGCGTCCCGCCCATCGTCATCACCCAACACATCCCCGCCGGCTTCTCCGCCGCCTTTGCCCAGCGCCTCGACCACATCTGCACCCTCCACGTCCGCGAGGCCCAGGACGGCGAATCCCTCCAGCCCGGCATTGCCTTCGTCGCCCCGGGCAACCACCACCTCCTCGTCGAACCCTCCCCCTCGGGCGGCTGGCGGATCCGCCTCGACGACGGCCCCAAGGTTTGCTACCAGCGGCCTTCCGTCGACGTCATGTTCCGCTCCGTCGCCGCCTCCGCCGCCGGCCGTGCCACCGCCATCCTCCTCACTGGCATGGGCAGCGACGGCGCCGAGGGCATGCTGGAAATGCTGCGCGCCGGCGCCCACACCATCGCCCAGGACGAGGACTCCTGCGTCGTCTTCGGCATGCCGCGCGAGGCCATCCGCCTCGGCGCGGCCCAGCGCGTGCTCGCGCTGTCCGCCATCGCCCCCGCGCTGCTGCGCGACGCCCTCGCCGCCTGACGTCCCCACCTAACCGCCCAGCAGCCCCGCCAGCTTCTCCGCCGCCGCCGAAAACGGCGCCGCCTCTGCATGCGCCCGCGCCGCCCGGCCCATCGCCGCCCGCCGCTCCGGCTCCTCCAGCAACCGCTCCAGTCCCCGCCTCAACCCCGCCCGCGCCTCCCGCACCGGAATCATCACTCCAAACTCCGGACGTACGATCTCGCGCGAACCCTGGTGCTCCAGGCACACCGCCGGCAGCCCCGCGGCCAACGCCTCCATCAGCGTCAGCCCGTAGCTCTCGTGCCGCGACGGAAAGACGTAGACGTCCGCCAGGCTCAGAAAGGCCCGCTTTCGCACCCCGCTCACGTAGCCCGGAAACGCCACCCGCACCCGCTTCAGCCCCGCCGCCAGCGCGCGCAGCCGCGCCATGTGACGCTCGCCCTGCATGAAGGCCGGCGCGCCGCAGATGAACAGCCACACCGGCCCGCCCCTCGGCCCCCCATCCCGCTCCCAGTCCAGCAAGGCTTCCAGCAGCACGTCCTGCCCCTTCTCGGGCGAAATCCGGCTCAGGCAGAGCAGCACCCGCGCTCCGTCCCCGATGCCGAACTCGCGCCGCAGGCCTTCCGCGCCGCCCGGGGCGTAGCCCACCGCGCCGTCCCCCTCCCCGGCCGGCGGCGCGCCCCACGGCAGCACGTGGATCCGCTCCGGCGGCGTCTCCGGATAGCACTCCAGCAGCACCTTCTTCATCCCTGAAGACGGCACCGCCACCGCGGCCGAATGCCGCAGGCTGGCCCGCTGCTGCGCGAAGATCAGCTTCAGGATCTGCGGCGCCGCGCCGTCCAGCCGCAGCCGCCGCAAGCCTTCCCACGCCCGCGTCAGCCGCGCCGGCGCGATCCTCCCTTTCAGGTAGATGGCCGCAATGTAGGCGACCACGTCCACGTGGTACACCGTCACCACCCGGAAGCCCGCCGCGGCCAGCCGCGCAAAGTCCGGTCCCTCGCTGATGTCGTTCACCAGCACGGCCGTCTCGCGCGCGTCGCGGCTCAGCACCGCCCGAGTCGAAGCCGCGCGGAAGCGCAGGCAGAACTCCGCGTACTCGCGCTCGTTGAAGCGCACCAGATCCTCGCCCGCCGGCGCCTGTGCGCCCAGGATGTGCGGCCCCAGCACTTCCAGCTCGAACGGCCGCGTCCGCCCCCACTCCTCCCGCAGCATCTCCGCCACCGCCGCTCCGCCGCCCAGCGGGATCGCCTGCCCGCTGAAGCCGCCGTGCGCCGCGGTGTAGACCACCCGCCGGACGCTCACACCGAAGCCGCCACCGTCGAATCCTGCATGTGCAGCACCAGGATGTACCAGCACAAAGCCAGCAGCAGCGCGATGTCGGCCCGTGCCTTGCCCGCCTCGCTCACCTCGACGCTGGCCCCGTGATGCAGCAGGCCCTTGTTGTGGAAGCGCAGCACTTCCGCGCCCTGCGCGTCCAGGAGAGCCCACTCGCTGGCCCAGAAGTTCGTCGTGCGGAACTCCAGCGTCTCGCCGCCGGCGAGGCTCACCAGCCCTTTGTGGTGCGTCCATTTCGGATGGTAGGTGGCGATGTCCGCCTCGCTGCCCTCCACTCGTGCCGTCACCACCGGCGTCAGGATGCCGGAGCGCTTGAACGTCCACGCCGCGTCCAGGGTCCAGGCCCGCGCCAGCGTGCCGAGAACCTTCTGGAACGCCAGCCCGGCCAGCTCCGAGTCGCCGCTCTTCAGCTCGTAGGCCCGGCTGAAGGCTCCCGGCTGCCGCCACTCAAGGCCGTTGAGCAGGTTTGCCCGAATCGGAATCATGCTGCACCTCTTTCTCGGATAGCTGCACCTGGCGCTGCGCCGTGGCGATGGTCACGCCCCGCGCCGCGCACAGCGCCCGCAGCCGCCGGTTGAACTCGCGGCCCACTGTCCATTGCTCGCCGGCGCGCGTCCGGATGCGCGCCTTCACCACCACGCCCTGCTCGGTGAACTTGTCCACCCCCGCCACTTCCACGTCCGCCAGAATGCGCGTGGCAAACGCCGCCTCGGCGCGCATCTCCGCGCCCACTTCCTCGAAGATCTCCACCAGCCGCCGCGGGTCTTCCTCGAATGCGACGGCGATGTCGAACACCACGTAGGCGTGGCCCAGCGTCAGGTTCGTGAAGTTCTGCACGGTCCCGTTGGAAAACACGTGCACCGCCCCGTCGTAGCCCCGCAGCACGGTGGTGCGCAGCGTCAGGTGCTCCACCACGCCCGACAGCTCTCCGATCTTCACCACGTCGTTGATCCGGATCTGTCCCTCGGCCAGCAGGAAGAAGCCGTTGATCCAGTCCTTCAGCACACTCTGCGCCGCGAAGCCGACGGCCAGGCCCACCACGCCCGCGCCGGCCAGGATCGGCGCGACGTCCAACTGGAACTCCCTCAGCGCCAGCACGCCGGCCAGCAGCCAGATCAGCGTGAACAGCACCCGCCGCGCGATGTCGGCGATCGTCGTCGTCTGCTTTTCCAGCTCCGCGTCCGGCTCTCCGCCGCGCTCGCGGATGATCTCCGCCGACAGCCGGCTGAGCCGCCGGAACAGCTTCGACAGCAGGTACGTCATCAGCCCGGCGCCGCCCAGGTAAATCAGCGCCCGCACAGCCCGCAGCAGCCACACGTCAATCTCGCCCACCGGCAATGCCGCCCAGGAAAAGACCATACTCTTCCATGGTAGTCCGCCCTGCAACCAGCCCGCCTCTGCTAGCCTGGATCCTATGAATCGCCGCCGTTTCCTGCCCTCCGCCGGCCTCGGCCTCGCCGCCGTCTCCTCCGTCCAGGCCCAGCCCGCCGCCGGCCGCCTCCGCCAGTCCGTCTGCCGTTGGTGCTACGCCAAGACCCCCATCGAGGAGCTCGCCCAGGCCGCCGCCAAAATGGGCATCGTGGCCATGGACCTCGTCAATCCCGGCGAATGGGACGCCGTCAAAAAGGCCGGCCTCACCCTCACCATCGTCCCCGGCCCCACCACCATCCCCGACGGCCTCAACCGCAAGGAAAACCACGACCGCATCGAGGAGCGCTTCAAGACCATGGTGGCCGCGGCCGCCGCCGCCAAGGCCCACTCTATCATCGTCTTCTCCGGCAACCGCAAAGGCATGGCCGATCAGGAAGGCGCCGAAAACTGCATCATCGGCCTCAACCGCATCAGGAAGTACACCGAGGACGCCGGCATCCTCACCGTGATGGAACTGCTCAACTCCAAGGTCAACCACAAGGACTACATGTGCGACCACACCGCCTGGGGCGTCCAGGTGATGCAGGCCGTCAACAGCCCCATGGTGAAATTGCTCTACGACATCTACCACATGCAGATCATGGAGGGCGACGTCATTCGCACCATCCGCGACAACCACCAGTGGATCGGACACTACCACACCGGCGGCAACCCCGGGCGCAACGAGATCGACGAGACCCAGGAGCTCTACTACCCCGCCATCGCCCGCGCCATCGCCGACACCGGCTTCCAGGGCTACATGGCCCACGAGTTCGTCCCCAAGCGCGAGCCGCTGGTTTCGCTGAAGCAGGCCGTCGAGCTGTGCCGCGTCTGATCAGCGCTGCCGCAACGCCCACAGGTTCACCAGCAGCAGCCCCGCGCCAATCGTAATGGCCGAATCCGCCAGGTTGAACACCGGGAAGTGGTGCGCCCGCCAGTAGAAGTCCAGGAAGTCCGTCACGCTGCCGAACACCACGCGGTCGTAGAGGTTGCCGGCGGCGCCGCCCAGCACCAGCGCCAGCGCCGCCGCCAGCGTCCAGTGCTCTTTCAGATTCCGGCACGCGCCCCACAGCAGGTTCCCCACCAGCGCCATCACGGCCAGCGAGAACGCCACCAGCAGCAGCCGCCCGCCTCCGGACCCCTCTTCCGAGAAGATGCCGAACGCGATCCCCGTGTTGCGCGTGTGCACGATCTGGAACAGCCCGGGAATCACCCGGATGATCTCCCAATCGTCCACCCGCGCTTCGATGATCCGCTTGGACACGCGGTCCGCCACGATCACCGCCGCCGACAGCGCGAACGGCCAGCGTCTCATCACCGCTCAGCTCCCCACGATCTCGTGCACCGCCGCGGCGCACGGCGCGCACACCGTCGCGAGCGCCGCGTCCGAGCCCACGTCGGAGGTGTACTTCCAGCAGCGCTCACACTTCACCCCACCCGCGCGCTCGATCGCCGCCGCCAGCGCCTCGCCCTGCCGCAGCTCCACCTGCGACGTGATGAACAGCCCGGGCAGCTCCGCGCGGTACTCCTCCAGCAGCGGATACAGCTCCGGCCCCGCCGACAGCACCACCCTGGCCTCCAGCGGCGCCCCGATCAGCTTCTCGTTGCGCGCCGCCTCCAGGCTCTTCAGCACCGCGTCGCGCACCTCCATCAGCCGGTCCCAGTTCGCGCTCAACTGCGTGTGTTCGTCCGCCAGCCCGGCCGTCAGCTCGCCCGGCTCCGGCCTGTAGGCCAGGTGCACGCTGTCCGGATCCGCGGCGCCCTTGCGCAGATGGCCCCACGCCTCTTCCGCCGTGAACGACAGGATCGGCGCCACCAGCCGCAGCAGCGAGTGCGTCACGCGGTACAGCGCCGTCTGCGCGCTGCGCCGCGCCTTCGACTTCGGCGCGTACGTGTACAGCCGGTCTTTTAGGACGTCGAAATAAACGGCACTCAAATCGGTCGTCGCGAAGTTGTATACCGTCTGGTAGACGCGGTGGAACGCCAGCTCGTCGTAGTAGCCCTGGCAGCTCTCCACCAGCGCCGCAGCGCGGTACAGGATCCAGCGGTCGATCTCCTGCAGCTCTTCCCCCGGCAGCGCATCGGCGGCCGGGTCGAAGTCGTGCAGGTTCCCCAGCCCGTAGCGGAACGTGTTGCGCAGCTTGCGGTAGGCCTCCGTCAGCCGCGTCAGGATCAGCTCCGACAGCCGCACGTCTTCCTGGAACGCCACCGACGACACCCACAGCCGCAGCACGTCCGCGCCGTACTTCTTGATCACCTCTTCCGGCGCAATCACGTTGCCCAGCGACTTCGACATCGCCCGGCCCTCGCCGTCGAGCGCCCAGCCGTTCGTCGCGCACTCGCGGTACGGCGATTCGCCCTTCAACCCCACGCCCACCAGCAGCGACGAGTGGAACCACCCGCGGTACTGATCGCCGCCCTCCAGGTACATGTCCGAAGGCCACGGCAGTTCGTTCCGCTCGTGCAGCACGGCCAGGTGCGACGAGCCCGAATCGAACCAGACATCCAGAATGTCGTTCTCTTTCCGGAACTCCCTCGAGCCGCACTTGGCGCATTCCACGCCCGGCCCCAGCAGCTCCGCGGCGGACTTCTCGTACCAGACATCGGCCGTGTGCTCTTTGATCAGCGCCACCACCGGGTCCAGGTACTTGCGGTCCGTCAGGCACTCGCCGCATCTGTCGCAATAGAACACCGTGATCGGCACGCCCCACACCCGCTGCCGCGAGATGCACCAGTCCGGCCGCGTGGCGATCATGTTCGACATCCGCTCATCGCCCCACTCCGGATGCCACTTCACTTTCTTGATCGCTTCCAGCGCCTTGCTCCGCAGGCCGTTACGGTCCATGCCGATGAACCACTGCTCCGTCGCCCGGAAAATCGTCGGCTTGTGGCAGCGCCAGCAGTGCGGGTAGCTGTGGTCCAGCTTCTTCTCGCCCAGCAGCGCGCCGGCAGCGCGCAGAATGCCGCTCACCACCGGGTTCGCTTCCCAGATGGTCTTGCCAATGATCTCCTCCGGCAGCCGCCCGGCCGCGCCTTCGGCATGGTAGAAGCGCCCGTGCGCGTCCACCGGGCAGAACGTCGGCAGGCCGTACTTCTGGCCGGTGATGTAGTCCTCGGCGCCGTGGCCCGGCGCCGTGTGCACCGCGCCCGTGCCCTGCTCCAGCGTCACGTAGTCCGCCAGCACGCCCAGCGAGTCGCGCTCCAGAATCGGGTGCCGGAACACCGCCCCTTCCAGCTTCGCGCCGGCGAACTTCGCCACTTCGGCGTACTCCGCCCAGCCGCAGTTCTCCGCCGTCGCCTGCACCAGGTCGGAGGCCACGATGTAGACGCCGCCTGCCACCTCCACCGCCGAGTACTCGTACGCCGGGTGATATGCGATGCACACGTTGGCCGGAATCGTCCACGGCGTCGTCGTCCAGATCAGCCCGTAGACGTTCCTGCCTGTCAGCCCTTCATCGATCGCCGCCGCGTCCGACACCAGCTTGAATCGCACCCAGATCGACGGGCTCGCGTGGTTCTCGTACTCCACCTCGGCTTCGGCCAGCGCGGTCCGGCAACTGATGCACCAGTTCACCGGCTTCAGCCCCTTGTACACCGAGTCCTGCGACAGGAAATCGACGAACGCGCCCGCAATCACCGCTTCGTACTCCGCGCTCATCGTCAGGTAGGGGGCTTCCCACCGCCCCAGCACGCCCAGCCGCTGAAAACTCTCGCTCTGCAGCCTGACGTATTTTTCGGCGTACTTCCGGCACTCGGCCCGCACCTGCGCCGTCGTCATCTTCGCTTTCTTCGGACCCAACTGCCCGTCCACTTTGATCTCGATCGGCAGCCCGTGGCAGTCCCAACCCGGCACGTACGGCGAATCGTAGCCCGCCATGGTCTTCCACTTCACGATGAAGTCCTTCAGGATCTTGTTGAACGCGTGGCCCAGGTGGATGTTGCCGTTGGCGTACGGCGGCCCGTCGTGCAGCACGTACATCGGCCGCCCGGCGCGCGAGGCGCGGATCTGGTGATACAGCTTCCGGTCGTTCCAGCGCGCCAGCATCTGCGGCTCCGTCGTCGCCAGGTTGGCCTTCATGCCGAACCCGGTCGAGGGCAGATTGACCGTCTTCTTCAATTCGAGACTTCCGTTTTCCATGGAGGGGTGTCCGTTGTGGGTGAAACTACCATCGTACAAAATGGGTGGAACGGGGCGCGAAACCGCCGCGTCTGCTTCTTCGGATGAGACTGTCTCTCTTCATCATCCTCTCTTGCTCCGTCCTCGGCGCCGAGCCCCTGCTGCTCACCTACGACGGCACCGGACGCCTGCTCCGCCAGGACCGCGCCGTCGTCCGCCCCGGCGGCTACGCACTCGCCCCCCGCGACGCCCTCTTAGGCGCGGCTTCCGCCACCCTGCTCGACGACACCGGCGGCATCCACCCCGTCCTCTGGATCTCAGCCGACGACGCCGACGCCGGCGTCCTCGAACTCTACGTCGGCGCTCAGGCGCCCCGCGGCCCCGACCCCGCCAGCGCCCCCGGCAAGCGCGTCAAGACCACTGACCACGAAGCCTCCATCCGCTACACCAAGGAGTCCGGCGGCTTCGGCGTCATCTCCCGCCTCGATTGCGGCGGCGCCGCCGACACCCGCAGCGGTCCCCTCTACGACGAGCACGGCCTGCTGCTCGGCTGGCACGCCATCAAGGTCGTGGACGGCCAGCCCCTCGCCTTCGCTATCCCGCTGGCCCGCCTCGACGCCATCAACGCCACCCTGCACCTGTCGCTGGCCCAATGGAACTCCGCCCACGACCCCACCCGCGAAGCCGACTACCAGCGCGGCCTCGGCCACCTCTGGGCCGACGACTTCGACGGCGCGCTCTATTACTTCCGCAAGGCCACCGAAACCCAGCCCGGCAACGCCCGCGCCTGGTATCACCTCGCCTTCGCCGAAGGCAAGCTCGGCCACGGCAAGGCCAAAACCGCCAGCTACCGCAAGGCCGTCGAACTCGACCCCTCATTCCCCCCCGCCCACTACTACCTCGGCTTCTCCCTCCTCATGGCCGGCGACCGCGACGGCGCCGTGAAGGAATACGAGCAACTCAAGAAGCTCGACGCCGGCTGGGCCCTGCGCCTCAAGCTGTTCATCGACGCCGCCCACGTCGACATCCTCGACAAGGGCAAGTCCCACGACCACGCCGCGCAGATCGACTGAGCGCCCCGCTCAGCGCACCCGCGCGTTCGCCGTGTTCGACGGCAGCGAAGCGG
>DAHVTI010000485.1 GCA_027324255.1 Bryobacterales bacterium
CGCGTCTCACCGGCAACGGCAACGCCAGGCAAGCCGGGAACGTAGGCGCCCCAGGACGTATCGCCCTGCTCGTAAAGGACGGTGCAGATCATGGCTTCTCCTCGCCCGATTTCAGGCCCGCTGCCTGGAAGATGGATCTCAAGGTACCGAGCGGCACATCGCGCCCCTCATTCCCGGCCACTGTAATGACCATCGCCTTACCAGGATGCTTGAACTAAGGATGGCTTCCTTTCACGGCCCGGAGCGGCCAGCCGTCAGACTCCGGCAGGCGGATGAGATCCCGGACATTCACTGTTCGACCATAGCTTGGGCCGATCGCGAAGGAGCCTACCCCGGTCAGAGCGAGACGAGGGTGGAGTCCATGCGTTTGAGCTGGCCGCAGGCGGCGTAGATGTCGAGGCCGCGGGGACGGCGGAGGAAGCAGGGGAGGGAGCGGCGGAGGATAGCCTGGAAAGACGCCACGCGATCGGGGCCGGGGGTTTCGAAGGGGATGCCGGGGCCGGGGTTGAGGGCGATGAGGTTCACCTTGCAGTTGAGGTTGGCCAGGAGGCGGACGACGCGGCGGGCGTCCTGGTCGGTGTCGTTGAAATCGCGGAGGAGGACGTATTCGAAGGTGAGTTTCTCCCAGGGGCGGAGGGGGTAGGCGCGGCAGGCTTCCATCAGATCGGAGAGGTGGTACTTGCGGGTGATAGGCATGAGCTCGCGGCGCTGCTCCTCGTTGGAGGCGTTGAGGGAGATGGCGAGGCGGGGGCGGACGGGGGCCTGGGCGAGCTCCGCGATGCGGGGGATGATGCCGGAGGTGGAGACGGTGATGCGGCGCTGGGAGATGTCGAGGCCCTTGGGGTCGCAGAGGAGGCGGGTGGCCTTGAGGACGGCGTCGAGGTTGAGGAGGGGCTCGCCCTGGCCCATCATGACGATGTTGATGCGCTTGCGGTCGGACCAGAGGCCGTTGTCCTGGGCGAGATAGAGGACTTGGCCGACGATTTCGCCGGCGGTGAGATTGCGCTCCAGGCCCATGAGGGCGGTGAGGCAGAACTTGCAGTCGACGGGGCAGCCGACCTGGGTGGAAATACAGAGCGTATCGCGCGCGTCCTCGGGCATGAAGACGGCTTCGACGCTTTTCGAGTCCGCCAGGCCGAGGAGGTAGCGGCGGGTGCCGTCAGTGGACTGGAAGCGGGAGACCGGGGCGAGGTGGCCGATGGAGTGATGGGCGGCGAGGTGGTTGCGGAGAGGCAGGGGAAGGTTGGAGATCTGGTCGAAAGAAGCGGCGCGCTGGTGGTAGAGGGCTTCGTAGAGCTGGCGGGCGCGGAAGGGGGGCTCGCCGGGCGGGAGGAGCGCCTGAAGGTCGCCGGCTTCGAGTCCGAGCAGGGGTTGCATGGGGGCCTGATTCGAGTTTATCGGACCCAGGTGAGCCAGGCGGCTCCGAAGGCGAGGGAGAGGAGGGTGAGGGGGGCGCCGGCCTTGAAGTAGTCGGAGAAGGAGATGTGGACGCCGGGACGGGCGCGCTGAACCACGATCAGGTTGGCGACGGAGCCGAGGATGGTGAAGTTGCCGGCGAGGGTGGAGGACATGGCGAGGGTGAGCCAGGCGCCGGCCGGGTCAGTGAGGCGGGCGACGATGGGCTTGAAGACGAGGACGGCGGGGACGTTGGAGACGAGGTTGGAGAGGATGGCGGAGAAGAGGGTGAGGACGGCAGGGCGGTCGAGTGGGGAGCCTTCGGCGAGGTGGAGGACGTCGCGCTCGAGGGATGTGGTTTCGACGCCGCGGACGACGACGAAGAGGCCGGCGAAGAGGGCGAGGAGGGGCCAGTCGATGTCGTGGTAGACCTTCTCGGGCTTGACGCGGCGGGTGACGAGGAGGAGGGCACCGGCGACGATGGCGACCTGGGCGACAGGGTAGCCGGCAAAGAAGAACGCCACCATGGCGGCGGCGACGGTGAGGGATTTCCACATCAGCGGGCGATTGACGCGGACGCGGAGGGAGGGATCGGGGGTGAAGCGGTCGTGGTTGAACTCGGCGCGGAAGACGAGAGTCAGGACGAGCCAGGTGAGGACGAGGGAGACGAGGGCGATGGGGGCAAGGGCGGCCAGGAAGGAACGGTAGGGGATGCCGGAGAGGGCGCCGATCATCATGTTCTGGGGGTTGCCGGTGATGGTGGCGGCGCTGCCGGCGTTGGAGGCCATGGCGACGGCCAGGAGATAAGGAACGGGGTTGCGGCGGAGGGCGAGGGTGACCTGGAGGATCAACGGCGTGAGGACGAGGCACATGGTGTCGTTGACGAAGAAGGCGGAGAAGAAGCCGGAGACGGCGACGGTGCCGGCGAGGAGGAGGCGGGGGCTGTGAGCGTGGAGGACAACGCGGGCGGCGGCGAGACGGAAGAAGCCGGAGAGGCGGAGGTTGGCGACGACGATCATCATGCCGAGGAGGAGGACTAGGGTGGACCAGTCGATGGCGCGGAGAGCCTGATCGAAGCGGAGTGCGCCGGAGGCCACCATGAGAGAGGCGCCGACGATGGCGGCGCCGGTGCGGTCGATGCGGAGGCCGGGGAAGCGGCCGATGGCGAGGACGAGGTAGGTGGCGGCGAAGATGGCCAGGGCGAGCATGAAAAGGGGCTTTCCCCTATTCTACGGGCGGGTCCGTGCGAGAATACAGGTGGAAATCAGAATGGGAAACGTGCAACTGGAGCGGGACATCTGCGTTTCGCGGCTATCGAACGGGATCCGGGTGATCACGGAGCCGATGCCTGCGGTGCGGAGCGTGGCGGTGGGTCTATGGATCGGGACGGGGTCGAGATGCGAGACGGCGGCGGAGAACGGGGTGTCTCATTTCATCGAGCACATGCTGTTCAAGGGGACGCCGGCGCGGTCGGCCGAGGACATTGCGCGGCAGGTGGACGCGATTGGGGGGAACCTGGACGCGTTCACGGGGCGGGAGCTGGTGGGGTATAACGTCAAGGTCCTGGACGAGCACCTGCCGACGGCGTTCGAAATTCTGGCGGACATGCTGCTGAACCCGCGCTTCGATGAGGAGGACATCGAGAAAGAGAAAGGCGTGGTGCTGGAAGAGCTCAAAATGGAGACGGACAGCCCGGAGAGCTACGTGCACGAGCTGTTCGTGAGCAACTTCTGGAAGCGGCACCCGCTGGGGCGGCCGATTCTGGGGACGAAGAGGACGATTGAGTCGTTCAACGCGGGGATGCTCAGGTCGTACCACGGGCGGTATTACCGGCCAGAGAACCTGACGATCACGGCGGCGGGGCACCTGCGGCACGAGGACCTGGTGCGGCTGGCGGAGCGGCATTTCGGCGGGCTGGCGGAAGGCGGAAAGCAGCCGGAGCTGGTGACGCCGGCGACGGAAGCGCCGCTGATCCTGAAGAACCGGCGGAGCCTGCAGCAGGTGCACGTGTGCCTGGGGATGCCGACGATCCGGACGACGGACCCGCTGCGGTTTGCCTGCTACACGCTGAACGTGGTACTGGGCGGGGGGATGAGCTCGCGGCTGTTCCAGAACATCCGGGAGCGGCAGGGGCTGGCGTATTCGATCTTCTCGGAACTGAACCTGTATCAGGACACGGGGATGATGGCGGTGTATGCGGGCACCGGTGTGGAGACGGTGCGGAAGCTGGTGGAGAACGTGATGGCGGAGCTGCGGCGGCTGAAGAACGAGCCGCTGCCGGCGGAGGAGCTGCGGCACGCGAAGGATCACATGAAGGGGTCGCTGATGCTGAGCCTGGAATCGACGACCAGCCGGATGGGGAACCTGGCGCGGCAGTGGCTGAATTTCGGGCGGTTCTACACGCTGGATGAGTTGTTGGCGAGCATCGAGGCGGTGACGGCGGAGCAGGTGCAGGAGGTGGCGCGGGGTTCGTTCCAGACGGGGCGGATCGGGCTGGCGATGCTGGGGCGGCTGGAAGGCGCGGCGATCAGCGCCGAGGACCTGGTTTGTTGAGGGAATGGCCTTTTGAAGACGGCGCAATAACGAGATGAGGCAAAAGTTGCGACTTGCGGCCCTGCTGGTGGGGGCGGCAGTGTGCGCGGCGGGAGCGGACTTCGGCGCGCTGAAGCCGCAGGGTTACGTGAGCGACTTCGCGGGGGTGCTGGGGGAGAGCGCGAAGTCCGAGTTGAACGCCTACTGCGCGCGGGTGGAGGAATCGACGGGAGCGCAGATCGCGCTGGTGACGCTGCCGACCCTGCAGGGAGAACCGATTGAGGACGTGGCGAACCTGCTGTACCGGAAGTGGGGAGTAGGCAGCAAGAAGAGCAACGAAGGGGTGCTGGTGCTGCTGTCGATCGGGGACCGGCGGAGCCGGGTGGAGGTGGGCTACGGACTGGAGCCGATGATCCCGGACGGCTATGCGGGGAGCGTGCTGCGGGAGATGCGGCCGGCGCTGCGGGCGCGGGACTACGGGGCGGCTCTGGCGGCAGCGGCGGGCGCGCTGGGGGATCGGATCGCCGAGAAGAAAGGGGTGCAGATCGGGCAGGGGGCGCCGAGGCGCGGCGCGAGGCGGGATGCGGAAGGGTTCCCGGTGGGGCTACTGCTGGTGGTGGGGGGACTGGTGCTGATGATGCTGATGTTCGGCGGCGGCCGGCGGCCGCGCGGTCCGGGTGGTGGTGGGGGAGATTTCCTGATGGGGATGCTGCTGGGGAGCCTGTTGGGCGGGGGCGGGAGGACGCGATCTGGCGGAGGCTTCGGGGGGTATGACTCGGGGGACAGCTTCGGCGGGTTCGGCGGCGGCGATTCGGGCGGCGGGGGCGCGTCGAGCGACTGGTAGGGACGGAGGAGCGAAGGAGCCGGCATGGATGATCTGGTGATGGAAAAAGCGTTGAATCAACTGCTGGAGAAGCTGCGGGGGGCCTACGGGAAGAATCTCAAGAGCGTAATCCTGTACGGGTCGGGTGCGACGGGGGAGACGCACGGCTCGTTTTCCGACCTGAACGTGCTGACGGTGCTGGAGCGGCTGGGGGTGAAGGAACTGGAGGCATCGGAGGCGGTGTTCCAGTGGTGGCGGGAGAAGGGCAATCCGGCGCCGCTGCTGATGAGCGTGGAGGAGGTGCGGGGTTCGACGGACTGCTTCCCGATCGAATTCCACGACATCGCGGAGCGGAAGAAAATCCTGCACGGGGAGGATGTGACGGCGGGGCTGGCGATCGACGACGCCTTCTACCGGGCGCAGGTGGAGCACGAGTTGCGGGCGAAGCTGCTGCGGCTGAGGCAGAAGGCGGCGGGGGTCTTGAAGAACAAGGAGCTGCTGCTGCGGCTGATGTGCGATTCGGTATCGACGTTCTGCGTGCTGGGGCGGCACGCGCTGCGGCTGGCGGGGCAGCCGGCGCCGTGGGGGAAGCGGGCGATTGTGGAGCAGATGCGGGCGTCGTTCGGCGTGGGGGGGCAGGCATTGGATATGCTGATAAGTCTCCGCGAAGGGACCGCGCGGGCGCGCGGCATGGATCCCGGGGCGCTGTTCGCCCAATACCTCGGTGAGATCGCGGCACTGGCGGAGGCGGTAGACCGGCTGGAACGATGAGGAGGCGTGCTTAGCTATGAAGGCAGCATTGATCGTAATCGGGGTGCTTCTGGTGCTGGGCCTGATGGCCGGCGGGAAGTCGGCATCGGTCTACAACGACCTGGTGACGCAGCAGGAGGGGATCAAGGGGGCGTGGGCGCAGGTGGACGTGGCGCTGCAGCGGCGGGCGGACCTGATCCCGAACCTGGTGGAGACGGTGAAGGGGTTCGCGGCGCAGGAGAAGCAGGTGCTGGAGACGGTGGCGAACGCGCGGTCGGCGCTGCTGAACGCGAAGACGCCGGCGGAAAAGATCCAGGCCAACCAGGGGCTGGACACGGCGATCGGGCGGCTGCTGATGGTGGTGGAGAACTACCCGCAACTGAAGTCGAACGAGAATTTCCTCAGGCTGCAGGACGAGCTGGCGGGGACGGAGAACAGGATTGCGGTGGAGCGGCGGAAGTACAACGAGACGGTGCAGAAGTACAACACGACGATCGGGCTGTTCCCGAACAACCTGTTCGCGGGCATGTTGGGGTTCCAGCGGAACGACGTCTACTTCAAAACGGAGCCGGGCGCGCGGACGGTTCCGCAGGTGAAGTTCTAGGGAGGAACGGCGATGAGCGCGACGTTGTTCGGCAACTACATTGACGGGGCGTGGGTGGAAGGGCCGGCATTCGACAACGTGAACCCGGCAAACACGGAAGAAGTGGTGGGCCGGTTTGTAAAGGGGACGGCGGAAGACGTGGGGCGGGCGGCGGAAGCGGCGCAGGCGGCTCTGGCGGGCTGGGCCGGACTGAACGCGCCGGCGCGCGGGGCGCTGCTGTACAAAGTGGCGGAGATCCTGGACCGCAACTTCGACTCAGTCAGCGCGGAGATGACGCGGGAAGAGGGCAAGACGCTGCCGGAGGCGAAGGGCGAGGTGCGGCGGTCGATCAACATCTTCCGCTACTTCGCGGGAGAAGGCGCGCGGCTGGCGGGCCTGCTGGCGCCGAGCGAGCGGGAGCGGGTGCACATGTTCGCGGTGCGCAAGCCGGTGGGGGTATGCGGGCTGATCACGCCATGGAATTTCCCGAGCGCGATTCCGGCGTGGAAGGTGGCGCCGGCGCTGATCTGCGGCAACACGGTGGTGCTGAAACCGGCGTCCGCGGCGCCGCTGAGCGCGTGGCGGATTGTGGAAGCGTGCCACGAAGCGGGGGTCCCGAAGGGGGTGGTGAACTTTGTCGCCGGCAACGGCGGGGCGCTGGGGTCGGCGCTGGTGAATGCGAAGCCGATGAAGGCGGTGAGCTTCACGGGGTCGTGCGGGGTGGGGGCGTGGCTGCACGAAGCGGCGTCGAAGCGGCGGCTGCGGATCCAGTTGGAGATGGGCGGCAAGAACCCGACGATCGTGCTGGCGGACGCGGATTTCAACGCGGCGGTGGAGAACACGGTGAACGGGGCGTTTTTCTCGACGGGGCAGAAGTGCACGGCGACGTCGCGGGCCATCGTGGAAGAGTCCATCTACGACCGTTTTGTGGAAGCGGTGGTGGAGCGGACGAAGAAGTTGAAGGTGGGCGACGGGATGCAGGCGGGGATCGACATCGGCCCGTGCGTGGACGAAGGGCAGATGCAGACGGTGCTCGACTACATCGAGATCGGGAAGAAAGAGGCCGGCGAGCCGCTGTGCGGCGGGCGGCGGCTGACGGAGGGAGGGCTCGGGAAGGGCTGGTTCGTGGAGCCGGCGGTATTCGCGGGCGTGACAGAGGAGATGCGGATTGCGCGCGAAGAGATCTTCGGCCCGGTGCTGGCGATCATGAAGGCCAGGGACTTCCGGCACGCGATGGAGATCGCCAACGGGAGCGAGTTCGGGCTGTCGGCGTCGCTGCAGACGAGCAATCTGTCGCGAATGTACGAATACGTCTACGGGATTGAAGCGGGGCTGGTGACGGTGAACCTGCCGAGCGCGGGCGTGGAGTACCAACTGCCGTTCGGCGGGACGAAAGACTCGAGTTTCGGGCCGAAGGAACAGGGCCCGGCGGCCATGGAGTTCTACAGCGACTTCAAAACGGTGTATGTGAAGTACTGAACGGATCGGGAATAGAGATGAAGCTAGGACAAGTCATGCGGGAGGGCCGGACGACGGCCGCGGTGTTCGCCGGGGGTGAAGCGCACCCGATACCGGGATTCACGCTGCGGGAACTGGTGGAGCACGCGGAGCGCAAGGGCGTGAAGCTGACGGAGCTGGCGGCGCGCTATGCGATGAAGGGGCTCGAGTACCTGGAGCCGGTGGTGCCGGTGGACCCGCGCGAGGTGTGGGCGTGCGGCTGCACGTACGAGATGAGCGCGAGCTTCCGGGACGCGGAGCACAACACGCGGGAGGGCTTTTACCGGTACGTGTACACGGCGCCGCGGCCGGAGATTTTCTTCAAGGGCACGGCGCGGGTGTGCGTGGGGCCGGGCGGCAAGATCGGCATCCGGCGGGACTCGACATTCACCGCGCCGGAGCCGGAACTGGCGGTGCTGCTGGGCTCGAAGGGAGAGGTGCTGGGGTACACGCTGGCGAACGACGTTTCGGCGTGGGACATCGAGCGGGAGAACCCGCTGTACCTGCCGCAATCGAAGGTGTACACGGCGTGCTGCGCGCTGGGGCCGTGGTTTGTAACGCCGGACGAGCTGACGGACCCGTACGCGCTGACGATGACGTGCGTGATCCGGCGGGGCGAGAAGATCGTGTTTGAAGGTGAGACGAGCACGGCGAAGCTGGGGCGGAAGATCGAGACGCTGGTGGAGTACCTGCTGCGGGCGAACCCGGTGCCGGCGGGCAGCGTGCTGCTGACCGGGACGGGGATCATCGTGCCGCAGGAAGCGGCGCTGCGGCCGGGCGACATCGTGACCATCGGCGTGGAAGAGATCGGGGTGCTGGCGAACACAGCGGCGTTGGTGGGATAAGCCGGCTATTCCGACGGCGGTTCGGCGTCTTCGAGGGATTCGAGCTGATCGGCTTCGGCGGCGAAGCGCTTCAGGACGCGGATGGAGGCGCCGCTGGAGAAACCGGCGACGCGCAGGCGGCGGTAGACGGAGGCTAGGCGGGCGGGTTGCTGGAGGAGGGCGGCGAGGTCCTGGTTGCGGTACTTGCGCTGGAGCCAGGCGGCGACAAGCTGGAGCTCGTCGGTGTCCTCAAAGGCGGATTGGACGGCTTTTTGGGCGACTTTGGGGGCGACTTTGCGCTTGAGGAGGTCGGAGAGGACGCGCTGGCTGCCGTGGGAGCCGGCGGCTGCGCGGTTGGCGGAGAAGTTTTCGGCGTAGCGGCGGTCGTTGAGGGCGCCGTACTCCTTGAGGCTGGCGATGAGGGGGTCGATGGCGTCGGGGTGGAGGGCGCGGCGGCGGAGTTTTTCCTTGAGCTCGGCGACGGAGAGGGCGCGGCCGGCGAGGAGCTTGAGGGCGTAGTCGCGCAGCTCGCCGGCGTCGAGTTTTCTGGGCTGGGCGAACGGCATGGCTCTGATTCATTGTGCGTGGAGTACACTGGAAGCAGCAAGCAGCCGGAAAGGAGCCGACATGGAAGACGATAAGAAGTTCTCGTACTTTTTCCTGGGATTGGGCATCGGTGTGGCGGTGGGCATCCTATTTGCACCCAAGTCCGGCGAGGAGACGCGCGAACTGCTGAAGGAGAAGGCGGAGGAAGGCAAGGACTACCTGAAGCGCCGCTCGGAGGAGTTGAAGGAGACCGCGACGGGAGCGTTGGACAAGGGGCGGCAGGCGGTCGCGCGGCAGAAGGAACAACTGACGGCGGCGGTGGAAGCCGGCAGGACGGCCTACCGGGAGAAGATGGAAGCCGGAGTGCAGCCGAACGATCCGGCGGGCGAGATCATTGAAGGCGTATAGGCTTTAGAGCGAAATGCAGTCGGAAGCGGCACTCATTCTGCTGGCATGCGCCGTGGCGGTGTCCAGCATTGCCTTGCTGGTCCACGCGATCGCATCGTTCCGGATGTACAAGGCGGTGAAGCAGTTGCAGGCGGACGTGACGCCGCTGATCCCGCAGGCTCGGGCGGCGCTGGAGCAGACGCAGGCGACGATGACGCAGACGCTGCAAGAAGTGCGCGAAGTTTCCGATCGGGCCAAGGCGGTGCTGGACAGCGTGCAGGAGCAGGTGAACGGCCTGGACAGGGCGCGGGCGGAGATCGGGACGCAGGTGAAGATCCAGGGCGAGCGCCTGGAATTGGTGCTGGAAGACATCCTGGGGCGGACGCAGGAAGTGGTGAGCGTGGTGCACGGGACGGTGCTGCGGCCGGTGCGGGAAGTGAGCGGGATGGTGGCTGGAGTGAAAGCGGCGCTGCAGGCGCTGATCACGGGGCGGCGTCCGACGGTGGACCGGGCGACGCAAGACGACGAGATGTTCATCTAAGCGGAGTAGGCGCGGAGCCGGCGGGCGGGGCTGCCGGAGAGGGCGCCGCTTTTCTTTACTATTCAGTTCCTACCGGCCGATGAGGAGGCTGGTGGGCGATCTCAGTGTACAAATACGCGCTGCGCTTGGAGCGTTCGCTTCCGAGAGCCAGCAACAGGGCCGCCGGCTGCGGGACCTGCTGGACGCTTCGCCGCCGGCATTCACGGCGGTGGTCCGGGGGATGCTGCTGGAGGCGCGGGACACGCCGGAACTGCGGTATGTGGTGGCGCTGTTGTCGTCGCGGGGGCTGCTGCTGGGGCTGCTGAAGGAGCTGTCGCTAGAGGACCGCGGGGCGGCGGGCGTGGTGGCGCAGTTGGCGCAAGGGATGGATCCTGGGTTTGTCAAAGTGCTGGCGCGAAGCTCGCTGGCGGCACGGGAGCAGAGCGCGCCGGACCCGGAGTTTCTGATGGGGATTCTGGAGGCGTTGACGGACGGTTTCAACCTGCTGCCGTTGTTGGGGAGTTTGAGGCACAGCGGAGACCCGCGGGTGCGTTCCCGGCTGGCGACGATGCTGGGCAAGACGGCGCGGGCGCACGAGTGGTTCAACGGGTTGAGGACGGATCCGGACCCGCGGGTGAGGGCGAACGCGGTCGAGTCGTTGTGGACGGTGGGCGGGTCGTATGCAGATGCGTGTTTTGCCGCGGCGCTGGAGGATCCGCACCACAGGGTAGCCGCAAACGCGCTTGTGGGACAGTACATGCAGGGGAAGGTGGAGAGCATCCGCCTGCTGGCCGAGATGAGCCGCCACGAGGAGGCGCGCTTCCGGGCGGCCGCGGCGTGGGCCATGGGGCGGACAGGGGATCCGCGATTTGTGCCGCTGCTGCGAAGCCTGAGGAAGCACAGCGGGGACTCGCCGGTGGTGGTTCGAAACTCCCTGCAAGCGATCTCCAAGATCACGCACGGACTGGCGACGGCTGAGCGGCGGCGCCTGAAGCTGAGGGTGCTGGGGACGGGAGGGGCGGTCCGGCCGGATGGGGAGGTCTGGGAAGCCGCGGCGGTGCTGGTGCGCGCCCCCGGCCTGGTGGAGCTGCCGGAGGTGCGGGATACGGCGTGGATGCTGGAGGCGGAGGGTCACCCGGTGTGGCAGTACGCGGTGGAGAGAATCGAGGCGCCGGGGAGGATGGCTTGCTGCTTCCTTCTGCCGGCGGGGGCGGCGGACACCGGCCGGGCCACCCGGTGGCAGGCTCTGGTGGAGGAGTTTGTCCAGTTCCGGAGGCAGAACGACAGTGGGGCGGTGCGTTTCTATGCCGAGGCCCCGCAGCTCCACTTCTCGGACCGGACGGGGGAGATCCTGAAGATCTCAGAAGACGCGGCAGTGCGCCGCAAGGTTGCCGGGGAAACGGGCCAGTTGCTGGGGGACAGCGCGCGGCTGCTGGCCGCGGCAGGGAGCGTGCCGGAGGCGCGCAGCCTGCCGGAGGGGCCGCTGGGACAGTTGTTGTCGCTGACGGCGTTGCTGGGAGCCACACACGGAGGGCGACATGTCTTCCTGGTGCTCGACCAGTTGAAGAAGCCGGTGTGGGACAAGGAAGAACTGACGGAGGCGGCGGACGCGCTGCGGGAACGCGGAGTGGTGCTGCACGGTTTTGCGGTGCGGAGCACGGCGGCGGAGGCCCGGGCCGCTTTCGGCCGGCTGTGCCGGGAATCCGGCGGCGTCTTCCTGGAGGCAGCGACCCTGGAGGAAGTGAGTTCGGACGCGAGGGATGCGGTGGCCAGCTTGTACCGGAGGTACCGTCTGGCTTTCCCGGGCAGCGGGGAGGGACGGCGAAAGTTGGAAGTGCAGGGAGCAGGCTACGAGGGCAGCGTCGAGTGGCATTGCGAGGCAAACGCGGCGGCGGCGTAAGCTGGGCAGGGCCGGGCGCCCCCGGCGCTGCAATTCGCCGTTGCGCCGCGGGCCGCGTTATCGGAGCATGGGGCCGCACAATGGTGCGGCGACGAACTCTTCCGCGGATGGCCGGTCTTCGGGCGGCCGGCGGAACGTCCTCCCGAGCTTGTGGAGCGCAAACAACCCACGGCGGAACCGTCGTTCCAGCGAGCAGACAGGGACAGGTGAGATGACGACCGGCGTGGACGCGACGCGCCTTTCCGAAACGCTGGAAGCGGCGAAGGGCCTGGCCGGGCCGGCCGGAGATCCCGGGATGCAAGGGCCGCGCGCGGGAGGTACGGCATCAGCGGCCGTCCACGCTGGCGGCACCGGAGCGGATGGAGCAGGCGCAGCGAAGCCCACGGAAGCGCTGGGGACATACACTGAAGGCGTGAGGCTCGTAATTTCATTTCTGCTCCTGTGGCCGGCGGGTGCATTCGCGGCGGAGAGCGCGGCCGCGCTGGGCGAGCAGTTGCGGCAGATCGAGCTCGATCCGGGACAGTGCTACCGGGTGCGCGACCTGGAGTTCGCGCGCGAGGACATCGGGCTGTTCTTTAAAGACGGGCTGATGATCTTTGCCAAGCCGGTGGCGGGGCAGCGGCTGCTGGCGGCGTTCAGCGCGGGGGAGGAAGGAGACGACGCCGAGATCCTGCTGCGGGCCCCGAACCGGAGCGAGCGGGCATCGCTGGCGAAATCGACCGGCTCGCCGAACCTGAACGAGCATTTCCAGACGGCCCTGCTGGTGTTCACGGACGGGGGCGCGGAAGAGCTGCTGGAAAAGATCCGGGCAGGGGTGGTGAAGGAGCAGCCGGACGAAGGGATCCTGCTGGCCGGAAGGATGAACGAACTGGCGCGGAACTTCGCGCAGAGTTTCCAGGTGCGCCTGGTGCTGGACCTGCTGACGATGGATACGCGGCGTGGGCTGTTCTACGCGGCGCTGGCGAGCAGGGGGTTGGGGAATTTCGACGCGATGTACGACCCGACGCTGCCAGAGCAAGTCGTCGTGGGCGAGGTGTCCGAGACAATGTCTGGGTATTTCGACGTGTGGGCGAGCTTCGAGAGCCGCAGCCGGCGGGCGGGCAAGGCGGGGCCGGAGGACGGCGTGGTGATCGAGGACTACCGGATTGAGTCCACGGTGGCGGCCGACCTGTCGATGAAGGTGACGGCGAAGGCGAAGGTGGTGGCGAGGAAGAGTGCGGCGGGGGCGCTGATGTTCGAACTAGCGCCGCAGATGGAGGTGACCGGCGTGACGGTGGACGGGCAGCCGGCGGAAGTATTCCGGCGGGACTCGATGCGGGCGCACCTGGTGGGGGGAAGCGCGAACGACCCGTTCCTGGTGGTGCTGCCGGCACCGCTCGAATCAGGCAGCGCGTACGAGATTGTATTCCAGTGCGAGGGCAAGCTGATCCGGCCGGCGGGGAACAACGTCTTTTTCGTGGCGGCGAGGACGAACTGGTATCCCAGCCGCGGGTACCGCTTCACGACGTTCGACCTGACGTTCCGGGTGCCTAAGCCGCTACGAGTTGTGGCGACGGGCGACCTGGCAAGCGAGAGCGAGGAAGGAGAGTGGCGGGTGTCGCGGCACCGGACGGCGGTGCCGGTGCGGCTGGCGGGCTTCAACATCGGGGACTACGAGAGCGTGGAGGTGAAGAAGGGCGGGCTGACGGTGAGGGTTGCCGCGAACCGGCTGCTGGAGCCGGCGCTGGTGCCGAAGGCGGCGCCGCAACTGGTGGTGGTGCCGCCGCAGGTAGGCGGGAGAGGCGCGGTCAGGCGCACGGGAGAGATCCTGGCGATGCCTCCGCCGCCGCCGCCGGATCCGAAAGCCCGGTTGGGGGAGCTGGCTGCGGAGATCGAATCCGCGATGGAGTGGATGTCCTCGAAATTCGGGCCGCCGCCGCTGGCGACGGTGACGGTATCGCCGATTCCGGGCAATTTCGGCCAGGGGTTTCCAGGGCTGGTGTACCTGTCAACGATCTCTTACCTGAGCGAGAGCGAGCGGCCGGCAGCGCTGCGGACGGCCAAGCAGCACACGTTCTACTCCGAAATCCTGTGCGCGCACGAATTGGCGCACCAGTGGTGGGGCAACCTGGTGACGGCGCCCACGTACCGCGACGAGTGGATCCAGGAGGCGCTGGCGAACTACACGGCGCTGATGGTGTTGGAGCGGAGGAAGGGTCCGCGGGCGCTGGAGACGGCGCTGCTGCAGTTCCGCGACGAACTGATGGCCGAATCGGGGGAGCCGAAGGAGCGGCTGGAGGCGAAGGGGCCGATCACGTGGGGCTCGAGGCTGAGGGCCGAGGTGGGAGTGGACCCGTGGCGAGTGATCGTATACGACAAGGGATCGTGGATCCTGCACATGCTGCGGCGGAGGATGGGTGACGGCCCGTTCCTGGCAATGCTGGGCTAGCTGACGAAGAAATACTCCTACCGCGGCCTGACGACGGAGGAGTTCCGTGCGGCGGCGGCGCGGTTCCTGGCGAAGGGGGATCCGGACCCGGAACTGGAAAGTTTTTTCGACTCCTGGGTGTATTCGACAGGCATCCCGGCGCTGGATGTGAGCACACGCGTGCGCGGGAAGGCGCCGTCGGTGGAGTTGCAGGTGTCGGTGAAACAGAGCGGGGTGGGGGCAGACTTCGCGCTGGACCTGCCGGTTGAGATCCGGCTGCCGCGGCAGCCGGCGCCGCTGGTGAAGTGGATCCGGACGGGGACAGAGCCGGAGGTGCTGCGGGTGAAGCTGAAGGCGGCGCCGCTGAAGGTGGAAGTGGCGCCGGGAATGGGCGTGCTGGAAGCCCGGCGGTAGGGGCGAAATCATGCGCGATACGCTGCGGGTGCTGGAGCGGGAGATCACGGGCTGCGAGAAGTGCGTAAGGCTGACGCGGCACTGCGCGGAGGTGGCGCGGGTGAAGCGGCGGGCGTACCTCGACGAGGAGTACTGGGGCCGGCCGGTGGCGGGGTTCGGGGATCCGGCGGCGGAGCTGTACATCCTGGGCCTGGCGCCCGGGGCGCACGGCGCGAACCGGACGGGGCGCGTGTTCACGGGGGACCGCTCGGGCGACTGGCTGTACCGGGCGCTGTGGCAGGCGGGTTTCGCCAACCAGGCGGAGAGCGCGCGCCGCGGAGACGGGCTGGAGCTGCGCAATGCGTGGATCGGGGCGGCGGTACGCTGCGCGCCGCCGGACAACAAGCCGCTGCCGGAGGAGGTGGCCGCGTGCCGGCCGTACGTGGCGCGGGAGCTGCGGCTGCTGAAGAACGTGCGCGTGGTGGTGGCGCTAGGGCGGCTGGCGTTTGCCAGCTACCTGACGCTGCGGCGGGAAGCCGGGGCGGAGATCCGGCCAGGCGGCCTGGAGTTCGGGCACGATGCGGTGCACGATGTGGGCGACGGCGGGCCGGCAGTGATCACTTGCTACCACCCGAGCCAGCAGAACACGTCCACCGGGCGGTTGACGGAACCGATGCTGCGGGCGGTTTTTGAGCGGGCGGCCAGGATGCTGCACGAAGGGTCCCGCACGAAGCAGATGGCAAAGTCCTAAACTAAAGTTATGGCACGCGGCTGGGAGAGCAAATCGATCGAGTCGCAGATGCTGGACGCCGAGACGCAGGGCGAGCGAAGCGGAGTACACGCCCGCAACCCACAGGACCGTGCGAAACTGCTGCGGCGCAACAATCTGACGCTGAGCCGCACTCGCGTGGAGCATGAGCTTCAGCGGTGCGAGAACAAGCGATTTCGAGAACAATTGAAGTGCGAGCTGGCCTTCCTCGAGGCGGAGATTGAAAAGCTGAAGACCTGACCGGCCTTGCATGACACAATTCATTGAACTGAGCCACCCCATCGTGGAGGGCATGAAAACCTTCCCCGGGCTGCCGGGGCCGAAGTCGGTCCTGTTGTTCGACCACGCCGGATCGAGCCGCATGTACAAAGAGCAGGCGAGTTTTCTGATCGCCTCGCTGCATCTGTGCGGCAATACGGGCACGTACGTGGATTCGCCGTACCACCGGTTCCCGGACGCGCCGGACCTGTCGGGGCTGCCGCTGGAAAGGCTGGCGGACCTTGAGTATGTGTACGTGGACGCGCGCGGACGCGACGGGCGCGGGATCGGGCCGGCGTCGTTTGAAGGGCTCGATTGCCGAGGCAAGGCCGTGCTGGTGCACACGGGGTGGGACGAGCGCTGGGGCACGGAGCGGTATTTCGAGCCGAACCCGTTTCTGAACGAAGACGCGTGCCTCAAGCTGGTGGAGGCCGGGGCGGTCTTCGTGGGCATCGATTCGGTGAACATCGACGACATGAGCGACCTGCGGCGGCCGGCGCACACGGTGCTGTTGGGCGCGGGCGTGCCGGTGTGCGAGCACATGCGGAACCTGGGGGCGGCGCGCGGGGGCGAAGGGCGCCTGCATGCGGTGCCCATCGCGTGGCAGGGCGGAGCGACCTTCCCGGTGCGGGCCTACATCGTGCGGCGCTGAACCGCGCGGGCACGCCGGCCAATCCGATATCCTACTGGGCAATGCGCGCCCGAGTCGAAGGTTATTTCCAATTTGAAGAGCTAGGCGCGGCCTGGCGCACGGAGATCCTGGCCGGGGTGACGACGTTCGTCACCATGGCCTACATCATTTTCGTGAATCCGTCCATTTTGAGCGAGGCGGGGATGCCATCGGCGGCGGTGACGGCGGCCACGTGCGTCGCCTCGGCGTTGGGCTGCCTGCTGATGGGGGTGCTGGCGCGCTATCCCATCGCGCTGGCGCCGGGCATGGGGTTGAACGCCTACTTCACGTACAGCGTGGTGCAGGGCATGGGCGTGCCGTGGCAGGTGGCGCTGGGGGCGGTGTTCCTCTCCGGTGTGATCTTCCTGATTCTGACGGCGGTGGGGATCCGGCAACTGATCCTGGAGTCGATCCCGCACGAATTGTACAGCGCGGTGGCGGTGGGCATCGGCATTTTCATCGCCTTCATCGGTTTTCGCAACGCGGGGATCATTCAAGGGCACCCGGCGACGCTGGTGACGCTCGGCAACCTGCGGGATCCGAAGACGCTGCTGGCCTTGTTCGGGCTGCTGCTGACCGGCGGTCTGATGGCGCGGAAGGTGCGGGCGGCGATGCTGATCGGGATTTTGACGACCACCGCGGTGGGGGCGGCCCTGGGCCAGGTGAAGTGGAACCCGCAGCCTTATTCACCTGCCGAGTTGGGCGCCACGTTCATGAAGCTGGACGTGGGCGGCACGCTGCATTTGGGGCTGCTGGAGATCGTATTCGTGTTCCTGTTCGTGGACATGTTCGACAACATCGGGACGTTGGTAGCAGTGGGCACGCGGGCCGGGCTGTTCGACCGCGACGGGCGCATCCCGCGGGTGAACCGCATCCTGACGGCCGATGCGCTGGCCTCGACGGCGGGGGCGGTGTGCGGGACCTCCACGGTGGTGAGCTACATCGAGAGCGCCGCGGGCGTGGTGGCCGGCGGACGCACCGGGGTGACGGCGATCGTGTGCGGACTGCTGTTCGCCGTATCGGTGTTCGTGGCGCCGCTGTTCGGGGTGATACCGGCGCAGGCCACGGCGCCGGCGCTGATCGTGGTGGGCGCCCTGATGCTGACGCACACCGAGGACATAGAGTGGCACAACCCGGTGACCGCCATTCCGGCCTTCCTGACGCTGACAGCCATCCCGCTGACGTTCAGCATCGCCAACGGGCTGGCGTTCGGCTTCACTGCCTACACGCTGCTGCGGGTGCTGGCCGGGGAATGGCGGAAGGTGAACTGGCTGGTGTACCTGCTGACGGCGCTGTTCCTGGCGCGATTCTTCTACCTGGGGAAGGGGTAAGGCTGCCATGGAAAGGAGAGCTTTCCTGTTTTCGGCGGCTGTGACAGCGGCGGCGGCCCTGCGCGTAAAGGGCGGAGCGCTGCTGGTGCAGGGCGCGGTGGACGGCGAACTGGGGCCGCTGCTGGAACGGCTGGACGGGAAGAAGGAGCAGCGGATTGCGGCGTGGAGCTTCTGGTCGGGACGGCTGGGCGGCAAGCAGGTGGTGGTTTCCCGGACGGACGTGGGCCCGGTGAACGCCGCGGCGGCGACGGCATTGGGGATCAGGGAGTTCCAGCCTTCCGCGGTGATCAACCAGGGGACGGCCGGCGGCCACAACCGGGCGTTGAAGCTGTGGGACATCGTGCTGGGGGAAAAGACCACCGACTACGCGGCGTTCAAGGCGGATCACGCCGGCACCGGGGCGGGCACCGACACGGCGCTGTGGCGCCCGGTGCCGCACAAGATTCGCGCCGGCGGCGGCGAGGCGCGGACGTTCGATTCGTTCCCCGGCGACCCGCGCCTGCTGGCCGCGGCGGAGAAGGTGGCGAATCCACGCGGCAAGGTGGTGCGGGGCAATATCGGCTCGGCCTACCAATACAACCGCCAGTTGGACCACATCGACTGGCTGCACCGAACGTACGGGACGGATTCCGAGGACATGGAGAGCGCCTATGCGGCGGGCGTGGCGGTAGGCATGGGGGTGCCGTTCCTGGCCATCCGGATGATCTCGGATACGGAGTGGGAGCACCCGACGTTCGAGAGGATCGCGGGGCAGCACTGCGCGGAGTTTGTAATAGAAGTCATTCAATCTGTGTGACTTCTGCGAATCTCCCGCGGCCGGACCGTGGGCTTGACTGGCATCTGGTATTTATGACAAATATAGTATAAGATATTTATGGAAATAGGATCAGCCCACCCTGGCGAGCGCCGGCCCTGCGCATTCGCGGGAG
>DAHVTI010000488.1 GCA_027324255.1 Bryobacterales bacterium
CTCCCGCCTGCCGAACGGCAAGACCGACGTCAACTCCGGCGGCGCCGTCTCCACCAACCTGCCCGGCGCCGGCCTCGAATACATTGAAGCCTCCCCCGCGCGCCGCCGCGAAATCTGGGAGGAGCACCGCAGTTGGGCCCAGGGCCTGCTCTACTTTCTGGGCAACGACCCCTTCGTTCCCCCCGCCCTGCGCTCCGAGGTCCGCGAGTACGGCCTGCCCAAGGACGAATTCACCGGCACCGGCCTCTGGCCCCACCAACTCTACATCCGCGACGCCCGCCGCATGATGGGCGAATACGTCCTCACCCAGCACGACCTCACGCGCCACACCACCAAGTACGACACCATCGGCATGGCCCAGTACAACATCGACATCCGCGAAGTGCAGTGGATCGCTCGCACCGTCTACCGTTTTCCCAACGCCGCGAAGGAGGTGCTCATGGAGGGCTACGTGAGCATGCCCGTCGGGCCCTACGAGATCCCCTACCGCTCCCTGCTGCCGAAGTTCGGCGAGTGCTCGAACCTGCTGGTGCCGGTGGCCATCTCCTCCTCGCACGTGGCGTATGCATCGTTCCGCATGGAACCGCAATACATGATCGCCGGCCACGCCGCCGGCGTGGCTGCGGCCATCGCAGCCAAGGAAGGCGTGCCGGTTCACCGCGTCAGTATCACGCAACTCCAGGACGCCCTCCGGCGCCAGAAACAGGTGCTCTCACTCTCCGGCGCCGGCGCGCCCACTGCCCGCTAGCCGGGAACGATTCCCGCTGCAAGCCGGGTCTGATATAGTCCCAGCGGATGCGCCACAGCCGCGCCTCCGCGAGAGTTCTATGCGATCCGCCTTGCTCCTCTACCTCCTCGCCCTGCCGCTCTCGGCTCAACTGCCCGGCTATTACCAGTCCCTGCCCCGCCTCCTGTGGGTGGTGGATGATGTCGAACGCGTCTCGGCCGCCTGGCAGAAGGCCGGCGTGCCGCACTCCGGCACCCCGCAATCCGTCACTGCCGCCGGCTCTACCTTCCGCACCCTCACCGCCCGCTTCGAAAACCTCAGCGCCTGGTGGATGCAGCCGGTCTCCGGCCCCTCGGCCGCCGGCGAATTCCTGAAGCGGCGCGGCCCCGGGATCATGGCTCTGCTCTACCGCGTTCCCTCACCCGAGGCGCTGCGCTCCGAGTCCGCGCGACTGCGCACGCTGGGCGTCTCCGTCCTCGAGCAAGGCAGTTGGCCCATCGGCGGAGCTCCCCGGCAGTACCTCCTCTTCGATACCGCCGCCTCCGGCAAGTTCACCCTCGGCCTCTTCTTCGACCAGCAGCCCGAGGGCTCGGCGCAGCCCGCCGGCCCGCCCGTCACCCAATTCGCGCTCGTCGCCCGCGACCTCGATGCCGTCTCCGCCTACTGGCAGCGGCTCGGCTTCCCGCCCTTCGCATTCACCCACCCCGACCTTACGGACAAAGTCTACAAAGGCGCGCCCGCCGCCTTCGACATGCGCCTCGGCTGGCAGCGCCACCTGAAAGTTCCCTTCGAGTGGATTCAGCCCCTCAAAGGCCCCAACGTCTACGAGGACCACATCGCCAAACAGGGCGAGGGCTTCCATCACATTGCCTTCAACGTCGCCGATATGGATCAGGCCATCGCACGCTGGAACGCGCTCGGCTATCCCCTCACCATGTCCGGAGGCTGGGGCGAGAAAGGCGCGCCCGGCTCGGGCCGCTTTGCCTATCACGATACCCACGCCGTGGGCGGCATCGATATCGAACTCTTGTGGAACTACCGCCTGCCTGCGGTGCTTCGTGCCCCGAAGCCCCTGAGCTTCACCTTCCGGCGCGGCCAGGCCGAGCCGGAGTTCCGCATTCCCGTCTCGCAACTCGCCTGGCCCACGGACTGGCGCTCATGGAAAGCCCTCCGCTTCGAGTTCCGCGCTTCCTCGCTCGAAGCCTTTTCTGTCGGCTTCTCCGACGGCTCGAAACTGAAGAGCATGATCCTGGAGCCGCTGCCCGGCCTGCGCATCCGTGCTGTCATCCCCTTCGACGCCTTCTACCAGACGCGCCAGATGATCCCCCAGAACCCGCTCGGCTACAAGGCATGGCCCCAACGCCTCTTCACCTTTGAAAGGGTCGAGGAGATCGTCTTCCGCATGAAGCAGCCGGCCGCCGATTCCGATCTCTCTATCTCCAACCTCGCCCTCAGCTCCACCCTCGAACCCGACGCCATTCTCGACCCCAAGCCGCTCATCGATCGCTTCGGCCAGTGGATTCCCGAAGAGTGGCCCGGCAAGGCCCACTCCGCGGAGGAACTGCGCCGGCTCTGGGATGCGGACCAGCCAGCTCCGCCGGCGTTTTCCTACTGCCCGCTCGGCGGCGATCCCGCGCGCCGGCAGCGAGCCACCGGCTTCTTCCGCACGGCTCAAATCGACGGCCGCTGGTACCTCATCGATCCGCACGGCCACCCATTCTTCTCTGCCGGCATGGACCTCGTCAACCTGACCCAAGGCAGCTTCGCCACCCGCGTCACGGGCCGCGAGCCGCTCTTTCAGCAGCTCCCCCCGTCCGGCCCCGCCTGGCTTGCGCCCGGCAAGGATGTCTCCTTTCACCTCGCCAACGTCATGGAGCGCTTCGGCCCGGACTGGCGGAAGGCCTGGCCCGAGAGCATCGTGAAGCGTCTGAAGAGCTGGGGCTTCAACACCATCGCCAACTGGTCGGACAAGCAGCTCGCCACGGCCAGCGGCATGCCCTACGTTCTGCCGCTCTCCGGTTGGACCACCCGCAGGACCTTCCCCTTTCCCTGGGATTTCCCCGATGTCTTCTCCGAAGAGTTCGAGCGGAACGTGGACGCGTCCGCCCGCACCCAATGCGCGGCCCTGAAAAACGACCCCAACCTCATCGGCTGGTTCCTCGGCAACGAGCCGCACTGGGCCCGTGAGTTCGGCTCGCTCAAACCCTGGGCCGACATGCTGCTCGAAGATCCCGAAGACTCCGCCACCAAGCGCGAACTCCAGCGCCTGCTCGCCGCCGAGCCCGCCCGCGCCGCCGCCATCAAGCGCGACTTCGTCTACACTTGCGGCCGCCGCTACTTCGAGACCATCGCCCGCGCCATCCGCCGCCACGACCCCAACCACCTCGTCCTCGGCATCCGCTTCGCCGGCACGCCCGACGACGAGTGGGTGCGCATGAGTTCCCTGTTCGACGTCTTCAGCATCAACATTTACGCCGAGCAATATGCGCCCGACGCGAAGAAGCTCGACCACTACACCCACATCTCCGGCCGCCCCATCCTGATCGGAGAATTCACCGCCTGCGCGCCCGGACGTGGCCTGCAGGGCCTGTTCTACTGGGTCCACAAGGTGAAGGATCAGGCCGAGCGCGGCAGGGCTTACCGATACTACGTCGAGAACGCCGCCGCCCACCCGGCCATGATCGGAACGCACTGGTTCCAGTTGGTGGACGACCTGCCCACCGGGCGGCCCTCTGACCAGGAGCGCCTCAACTACGGCTTCCTGAACGTCCTCGACCTGCCCTACGCCGAACTCGTGAACGGCGCGCGCGAAACGCACCGCCGCCTCTACCAGGTGAAAGCCGGCAACACCGCGCCGTTCTCCGTGCGCCCCGAGCCGTTCTAAGCCTTCAGCAGCCGCGGGTGCCTGCCCATCACCTTCAGCACCAGCTCGCCGAACAGCGTGTTGGCCCACGCGAACCATTTGCGCGTGAACTTCGATGCATCGTCTTTGTTGAACGCCTCGTGCATGAAGCCCGTCCCCGCGTGCGTCTGCTTCAGCGTCTTCAGGCAGGCGCCGATCTCGGCCTCCGATTCGCTGGTCAGCGCGCGGGCGATGATGCCCATCGGCCAGATCATGTCGAGCCCCGAATGCGGGCTGCCCAGGCCCTCGCCGGCCGTGCCGTGGTAGTAAAACGGATTCGCCTCGCTCAGCGCGCACGCGCGCGTATTGCGGTAGACGGGATCGACGGCGCGCATGCAGCCGAGGTACGGCATCGACACGAGGCCAGGAATCCCGCAGTCGTCCATCAACAGGCTGCTGCCGTAGGCATCCACTTCGAACGCGTAGATCTCTCCATAGCGCGCGTGCCTGGCCTTGGCATGTTTCGCCAGCCCGTCGCGCACCTGCGCCGCCAGCGCGCGGCAGCCCTGCGCCGCCGCCTGGTCCGAAAGCACCGTCGAGTGGATCTCCGCCAGTTGATCCAGGCTCGTCGCCGCGAAAAAGTTCGACGGAATCAGGTAAGGGAAGATGCAGGCGTCGTCCGACGGACGGAAGCCGGAGCGGATCATGCCGCACGGCGCGGCCGGGTTGCCGTAGCCGCC
>DAHVTI010000505.1 GCA_027324255.1 Bryobacterales bacterium
CAACAAAAATGGCGCCCTCGACCGCCGCCTCGCCGGCCTCATGATCCACTCCTCCCTCCTGGGTTTCACCGGCCCCAACGGCGAAGTCCTCGGCGTCCCCGCCGCTGGCGGCCGCTTCCCCCTGGGCCGCGCCACTCCCCCCGCCACCGCCGCCGGGCCCGCCCTCAAAGGCCGCCCCAATCCCAACAACGTCCAGCCCATGGGCTCCGCCAACCCCACCCAGCTCATCTCCGAACGCCGCATCCGCTACATCCTGGTCCGTCCCAACCCCGCCGATTCCCCCGCCGTCACCGCCACCTTCCACAACGGCCTCCAGGGAGATGGCCGGCTCCAGCCGCCTCGGCATCCCCATCGTCTTGCGCACCGATCCCCGCCACTCCCCCGGCCGCGCCCCCGCCGCCAAACCCGTCATCTCTCAGTGGCCCGGCCGGCTCGGCCTCGCCGCCGCCCGCGAGCTCCGCGCCCTCGGCCTCTCCTGCCTCCTCGGCCCCAATGGATTCTACCTCCCCACCCTCGGCCGCGCCTCGGTAAGGCGTCAAATTCCTCGAGCACGAAAACGGCAAAGCCGTCCACCACCTCACCTCCGGCGCCTACGCCTTCACCGCCAACCGGTAATCACCCCCCGCGCCGCGCCGCGCGCGCGGCCCTCGCCTTCCCCGGCAGCTTCCCCTTCAACCCATCCGCCTCCCGCCGAAACGCCACCCGCGTGATTTCGGCCCTCACCGTCTCTCCGGAACCCTGCGCGCTCAGTCGAGCAAACCAACTTTTTTCTTGAGCCAGTCGAGTTCCACTTTCAACCGGCCAATCTGCTCGTACGGCGCGTCTTTCTCAGAGTCCTCATCCCGGCGCATGCCCTTCCGGCCGTCGACGAAGAGCTCGGCCAGTTGCTCCTGCGCCGTCTTCCGCCACTGGCCCACCAGGTTCGGCTGCACGTGATACTGCGAGGCCAACTGCGTGAGGGTCCGCTCCCCGCGAATCGCCTCCAGTGCTAACTTGGCCTTGAACTTCGGGCTGTACTGCTTGCGCGTTGTCGTCATCGCCGCTCCTGCGTCCACGACTGCCCCAGATTCTAACTGATTGCCTGGTCTGAAATCCTGGGACCACTATACACAAGCCGGGCCCCACCCCCAACGCCACGGCCGGCACCCTCTTCAAAGGTGCCACCGGATAGTCGCCACCCCCCGCAAGCGTCCCTCTCATGTTGCATCGCGCCAACACGGTCGCAAGCGTCATTCCACCCAGATTCAGGAGCCTCGTCGATGAATGGCTATCCGGGATTGGACTTCAAAATCTGCTCAGCACTACGCTGCTTTGAGGGCTAAGACGACCCGAGGAATCCCGATGAGACCCCGAATTTCCACTCCGTGGTTCCCAGGCCCGGTGCCGGAGGACGCGAGATCGTGGTCAGAACGAAAACCCCACCAGCACCTCGGCCGTGTTCTGATTCGTTCTCAGAAACGGCCTTTCCTGCCGCCATCGCGTGTAGCGGAACGTGGGCGCCATCGTCACACGGCCACCCAACTTCTTCTCAAGGCCCACGCCGATCGTCCCTCCAAACAGAGACGGGCTTGCGCCGTTCAAATTGCCTGAAAGGCGGAACGACGGCCCCACACTCACAATCGGCCTCCAACCCTCCTCTCTCCAGCGGTACTTCAGCAGCAGCGGCACTTGCCAGGTTAACACCGAATGCAGCGTCCTCCGGTCCGGGCTCGTTCCCTTCACCCGCAGGGGCCGGTAGATCCCGTTCACCTCCACGGACCACCGCTCGTTGATCCTGCCCTCCAGCGCCAGTCCCATCGAATACCGGAACCTCTCGTCGATCTTGGGCCACTCCCAGAGCGCCCTGGGTGTCGCAAAACCGGACGTCAGCGGGATCCCCGCCACCATTCCGAAGGTCACCCGGCCCAGGCTGAGCGCGCCATCCGGCCCGCCCCCCGTTCCAACGCCAAAGCTCGTCAGAAACTCCACTTGATCCGGCTTCGTCGCATAGCGGGGCCAGATCTGCTCTCGCGCCCAGCGCGTGTAGCGCAACGTCGGCGACACCCGCAGCCGCTTCCAGGCAAACGTCACCCCCGTCCCCGCCGTGAATCCCCTCTGCGATGGTTCGACCGCAGACGCATTCTCCTGCGTGCGGAACGACATGCCCCCAGCCACAAACGGCTCCATGCCCCCCATTCGCCCCAGCCGCCATTTCATGAGCAGTGGAAACTGCCAGACCCGCACCGCGGTGTTTGTGTTCACGCTCTTCGTCGCCGTGCCGCCTACGGGAAACTCTTCGAAATGGATTTCATTCTTCATTGGCCGGTGCAAAAAGCTGGCCTCAAACGAAAATCGCTCCGTCAGCCGGGCCTCCACCGCTCCCCCCAGAATCAGGCTCCGACCTCCTGACTTATACCGGAACAGGCTCTCCGGATTGCCGTAGGCGTCCGCCGGCGTCCGGTACTCCGTCACCGGAAAGTTGTTCGTGACGTTCGTCCCGCCCACCGCGCTGAACGTGAATTGTTGGGCGAACGTAGAAGCACTCAGGAAGAACAGCGCCGCGAGGGCGCCTTTCACGTATGGCATACCCTCTATCCGACGTCTCCCATCCAGTTCAGGTTGCTGTCGCGGTCACTCTGATCGGCCCTGCCGGCATCGCCCGGTGCCTGACATCATCCTTCGATGGAAATATACGCGAAGTGGCGGAAAAGTGTAAACCGAAGCCTAATATTACTGCGTAAAGTGCTATGGG
>DAHVTI010000506.1 GCA_027324255.1 Bryobacterales bacterium
CTCCCGCAGCAGGCGGTGCTGGTCGTGGAAGCGGGGCAGGAAGCGGTCGTAGGCGGGGTCGAGGATGCCGATGAAGTCCAGCGTCGAGTTCGTGCTCGCATAGCTGAGCACGGCTGCGTTGTGGTAGATGGTGCGCCAGCCGTCCCACGGATTGCCTTCCAGAACGATGAACCCCTCGCCCTTCATCAGGTTCTGGCGGCCCACGCGGAGCGACAGCCGGTCGGAGAACAACCGGTTCACCTGCGCGCAGGCGGTCTCGAAATCGATCTCGTCGAAGCGGTCCTTCGACCCCACGATCTGGTTGCTCTCCTGGTTCAGCCCGACCGCCACCTCGATGTTGGAGCTGACCGGGATCCCGGCCCAGAAGCGCGTGCGGTAACGGATCTGGTTGCGCTGGTCGTTGGCCGAATCGGTCCAGTCGAAGATGTCGTTCCGGTTCTCGTTGCGGAGTCTCTGCTCGACGCCGATTTCGACGGGCGGATTTTCGGCAGGTTGCCGGGCCGCCGCGCCGGAGGCCAGCGGAAGAAACAGCGCTGCGCGCTTCATAGAGAACGCGATCTCATACTCCTGATTCAGGAAGACACCGCCCCAAAATGGGGTGGGTAATTCAGCCGCCTTCAGCGCCTTTTTGCTCCTGATTCAGGAAGACCCCATCGCCCCAGAGTGGGGCAGGGCCGGACGCTGGCGGAAGACCGCCCGCGTCCGCCTCCTCAGCGCGCCGGCGGCCCCCCGCCCGGCCGCCATTCCTCCCCCCGGCAAGCCATAATTGGACTATGTCCAGATTGGAAGCGGTAAAGGGCCTGCTGGCCCAGGATCCCGCCAACAGCCGCATCAGATACATGCTCTGCATGGAGTACCTGAGCGCCCAGGACTGGCCCGGCGCCGTCGCCGAGTTGTCGGAACTCATCGCCCGCGACCCCGGCTACGTCGCCGCCTACTACCAGGCCGGCCGCGCCAGCGAGCAGATGGGCGAAGAAGAGCAGGCCCGCGGCTTCTACCGCCAGGGCATCGATGCCGCCCGCCGCACCGGCGACGCCCACGCCCTCAGTGAACTCCAGGCCGCCTTCGACATCCTCGGCTGACCGGCTCCCGTCATGAACGTCCACCTCGACGCCGAAAGGAAGCGCATCCTCGACGCCTTCCTCGACACCGGCCGCCCGCCCGAGCCCAGCGAGCTCTGGCCGCAGCTCGCCCAGGCCCGCTGGATCGTGCTCGACGAGCAGGGCCGCCTCCGCATGGCCCACCCCTTCTCCGCCGTCGAGACGGATTTCGTCGTCGCCACGTCCGGCAAAATCTGGTTTGCCAACTGCTTCTGGGACGCCCTCGCCGTCAGCGCCATGGTCCTCCAGCGGCTTGCCCAGCCCACCGCCATCCTCACCCATTGCGGCTACTCCCGCCAGCCCCTGCGCGTCGAAATCGGGCCCGACGGTCCCCCGCCCGGCCCGGAACTCATCCACTTCGCCGTGCCCCTGCGCGACTGGTGGAACGACATCGTCTTCACTTGAAGCACCATGCTGCTGTTCCGGTCGGAACAGGATGTCGACGCCTGGTGCCAGGCCCGCGGCCGCGGCCGCGGCGCCGCCTTCAGCCTCCAGGTCGGCTGGCGTCTCGCCGAAGCCTGGGCGCAGAACCGCCTCCACCCCAACTGGCGCGAACGCGACAAGGCGGAAATGGAGGCCCTGCTCCAATCGCTCGGCCTCACCGGCGATTTCTGGCGCCTGCCATAACGGCCCGCTGTTTTTTTGCCAACACCGCGCCGGCTTGATGCGTATTCCAGAGAGAAGCCATGCCTCTCCTGTTTACCGATCTTCGCTTCTGCGCCCGGTCCCTGAGCCGCGCGCCCGGTTTTGCGCTCGTCGCCGTGCTGGCTCTCTCCCTCGGCATCGGCGGCGTCACCGCGATGTTCACCCTGGTGAACGGTGTCCTGCTCAAACCGCTGGCCTACCGCGATCCCGGGCGCCTGGTACTGGTGTCGGAAGTGGTCCGCGAACTCGCGCACCTCGCCCCGGCGCTCCCCGTCAACGCCCGCCATTTTGACGCCTGGAAGCTGCGCTGCGCCGCGCTGGAGGATGCCGCGCTGCTCGAAGCCCGCGCCCTCAACCTGACCGGCGCCGGCGAGCCGGAAAGGCTCGACGGTGCCGGCGCCACCGCCAGCCTCTTCGATACGCTCGGCGCCCGGCCCGCCCTCGGCCGCACCTTCACCGCGGACGAGGAGCAGGCGGGCAAGGCCCGCGTAGTCGTTTTGTCGCACGGACTCTGGCAGCGCCGCTTCGGCGGCGACCGTGGCATCCTCGGGCGCACCGTCACCCTCGACGGCGCCGCCTACGAAGTGATCGGCGTCATGCCGCCGGAATTTCGCATGCCCCGCCCGGCCGCCGCCAAGCTCGTGAACCTCCCGGATCGCATCGACTTTTACCGCCCCCTCGTCCTCGACCGCTCCCAAATCCGCCTCATCGGCGAATTCAACTACATGGTGCTGGCCCGCCTCCGTCCCGGCGTCAGCCTGCCGCAAGCCCGCGACCAGTTGAACGCCATTCAGGCGGATCTCGCCCGCCAGGGTGAGGAAAAAGTGACCCTCACTGCCGCCCTCGAGCCCCTCCAGGACGCCGTGGTCGGCGCGTCCCGCCGCCCGCTCTGGCTGCTGCTCGGCGCCGTCGGCGCTGTCCTGCTCGTCGTCTGCGTGAATCTCGCCAACCTGCTGTTGGTGCGCGGCGCCGCCCGCGCCCGCGAAATCGCCATCCGGCTCGCCCTCGGAGCCGGGCGCGCCCGCCTCGTCTGGCTGGCCCTGCTCGAGAGCCTCCTCCTCGCTCTCCCGGCGGGCCTCCTCGGACTCGTCCTCGCCTGGGCCGCCGTGCGCGCTGTTGCCGCCGGCGCCGGCGTCTCCCTGCCGCGCGCCCAGGAGCTATCGCTCGACTGGCAGGCCGCCTCCGCCGGCCTCCTGCTCAGCCTCCTCACCACCCTCGCCTTCGGCGCCCTCCCCGCCCTCCGCCTCACCGCCGTCGATCCCCAGAACGCCCTCAAGGCCGGCAGCCACACCGTCACCGACACCCGCTCCAGCGTCCGCCTCCGCGGTGTGCTCGTCGCCGCCCAAACCGGACTCAGCGCCGCCCTCCTCGTCTTCGCCGGACTGCTCGCCGCCAGCCTCTTCCGCCTCACCGGCGTCGAAAAAGGCTACCGCGTGGAACGCATCCTCACCTCGGAAATCGTCCTCCCCGCCTCGACGTACGCCGGGAAACCGGCGCGGGACCAGTTCTACCGCCGCCTGCTGGACTCCATCCGGCGCACGCCCGGCGTCGAGTCCGCCGCCATCACCAGCCACGCCATGCTCGGCGGAGAAAGCTGGGTGAACCCGCTTTGGACCGCCGGCGATGCCCGCCGCATGGTCGAGCGCCCGATGGCCAATCTCCGCTTCGTCAGCCCGGCCTACTTCGCCACGTTAGGCACGCCCCTCCTGGCCGGCCGGACCTTCGCCGAGTCCGACCGCGGCAGGAATGTCGTTGTGCTCAGCCGCCGCGCCGCGGAGGCCGTCTGGCCCGGCGTGAACCCCCTGGGACGGCGAATCTACACCTTTACCAGCGAGGGTGAGACCCCCCTGGAGGTCGTCGGAGTGGTTGGCGATACCCGCAGCACCAGCCTCGAGGGAGAGCCGCCCCTGATGGCCTTCTTTCCCTACTGGCAGCAATCCCGGAACACCGCGCAACTGATGATCCGCACCGCCCGCGATCCGCTGAGCCTCGCCGCCGCCGTGCGCGCCGTCGTGCGGGCGATCGATTCCTCCGTCCCCGTGGCCAGGACGCGCCCCCTGTCGGGCGTGCTCGACGAAGCCACCGCCCGCCAACGGTTCCAGGCGAGGCTCGCCGCCGGCTTCGCGGCCTTTGCTCTGCTCCTGGCCAGCCTGGGCGTCTATGGCGTGGCCGCCTATTGGGCGGCGCGCAGGCGGCCGGAAATCGGCATCCGTCTCGCCTTGGGCGCCAGCCGCGAACAGGTGGCCCGTCTCGTCGCACTCCAGGGCGCCGTGCCCGCCGCCGGCGGCCTGGCCCTCGGCCTCGCGGCTGCCTGGGCCGGCGGACGCCTCGTCCAGAGCCTGCTTTTCGGCGTCAGCGCCGCCGAGCCCTGGGTCTATGCCTCCGTCGCCTTCCTGCTGGGAATCTGCTTCGCCCTCGCGCTGCTGATTCCCGCCTGGAGAGCCTCCCGGACCCGCGCCGCCGCCGCCCTGCGCTATGAGTGAGCGGACTCCCTAGAACGGCACGTCGTCGTCGGTCACGCCGCCGCCGAAGTCCGGCTCTTCCGGCTTCGGGCTCGCGGCCGGCTGCTTCGCCCGCGGCATCGACACCGGGCCGCGCTGTGTCGCCTCGCCCCACCCTTCTTCCGATCCGGATGGCCCCCCTTCGCCGCGCCCGCCCAGCAGAATCACCTCTTCGGCGACCACATCGGTGGCATAGCGCTTCTGCCCGTCCTTGTCTTCATAGGTGCGTTGCTGGAGACGCCCCTCGATGTAGACCTGCTTGCCCTTTGTCAGGTACGGCGCAAAGTTCTCCATGCGCCACACCGTGACGTTGTGCCAGTCCGTCTCGTCCTTCCATTCCCCGGTGGCATTGTCCTTCACCCTGCGGTTCGTGGCCAGGGTGAACCGGGAAACAGCTACGCCGCTGGGCGTAAAACGGGTCTCGGCATCCTTGCCAAGGTGCCCGAGCAAGATCACTTTATTGACGCTGCGCGATGCCATACTCACGCAGCGTAGCACAACAACCCGCCGAAATCGCCCGCCTTCGCTCTTGATCTCTTCCGCCGGATCGGCGAAGATTCCTTCTATATCCTTCGCGCCGGCCTTTGGCGGGTTCCCTCCCGGGCATGCCGGCTGTAGAATACCTTTGGAAGCGGTTTGGGGGCATGACAGGTAGAAGGAATATTCGTCTCGTCCGTTGGGCCGCGGCGGCGGCCCCGTTCCTCTTGTGGCTGCCCGGCTACGCCCAGTCCCTCCTCGAAGATCAGAGAGGGCAAACCATCATCGGCAGCGACTCGGCTGTCCTTGAGGCCGGCGAGGAACGCAGCGACCTCCCTTGCACCGTCACCCCCATAAAGCCCCTCCTCGGCTTCGACCTCAAGTTTCACGCCGGCTTCGAGGTCTCCGTTCCCCTGCGCGAGCTCGCCGGCAGCGAAAACCTGTTAACCATCCTTTTCCGCGTCACGTCTGAAGATCAGCAGGGTGCGCCCGTCTACTTCTCGCAGAAGATCAGGGTTCCCTCCATCGAAGAAGATGCTAAAGGGGACGCCACCCTGCAAGGTGTGTTCGATACCGGCGAAGGAAAATACCGCGTGGAATGGCTGATGAGGGATCGCAGTGAACGCGTCTGCGCCCACTTCTGGGACGCCGAGGCCGAACTGCCGGTCAAAGACAAAGCGCTGGCCTTGAACCTCCCCCGCGGCGCCGTCGCCGAGCTGGAAAAGGAAGAGTTCACCGATGAGTCCGCCATCGACCGCGAGGTCTCCGACGGGCCCATCTCCGTCAAGGTCCTCGTCAACTTCGCCCCCCAGAACGCCACCGCCTCCACCCTCCAGCCGGCCGACACCTCCGCTCTCGTCTCCATTCTCCGCACCATCCAGCGCGAGCCCAAAATTACCCGCTTCTCCGTCGTCGCCTTCAACCTCCAGGAGCAGCGCATCCTCTATCGCCAGGAGCAGTCCGACCACATCGACTTCCCCGCCATCGGAGACGCCATCAAGAGCCTCCAGTTAGGCCGCGTTGACCTCGCCCAGCTCCAGAACAAGAACAGCGAAACCGAGTTCCTGGGCGATCTCATCCAGAACGAATTCAAGGTCCAGGAGCTTACCCAGCGGCCCGACGCCCTCATCATCGCCGGCCCCAAGGTGATGCTCCAGAACAACGTCCCTTCCGACACCCTCAAGGAGGTCGGCGAGACCGAGTTCCCGGTCTTCTACATGAATTACAACCTGTACCCCCAACTCTCCCCATGGCGCGATTCCATCAGCCGCGCCGTGCGCTTCTTCAAGGGGCAGGAATACACCATCAGCCGCCCGCGCGATCTCTGGTTCGCCGTGTCGGAGATGGTGACCAAAATAGTAAAATTTAAGGCAGGCAAGCGCCCCATGTCCGACGCTTCCATCAGGGGTTCCCATGCGGATGCGGTTCAGTAGCTCTCTCTTCCAGGCGCTGCCGGCGCTCTTGGCCGCGGCCTCCCTGGCTTGGGCACAGGCGCCGTTGCAGCCTCAAAAACTGGCGCCCTACGTCACCTCGCCCCAACCCATCGTCGAGAAAATGCTCGAGCTGGCCCGGCTGAAAAGCGGCGAGACCCTCTACGACCTCGGCTGCGGCGACGGCCGCATCCTCCTTTCCGCCGCCCGCAACTTCGGCGCCCGCGCCTACGGCGTCGAGCTCTCCCCCACCCTCGTCAAGCGCGCCCAGCAGATGGTCGAGAGCCAGGGGCTCCAGGATCAGGTCAAAATCCTGCAGGGCGACATGATGCAGATCGACGTCAGCGCCGCCAATGTCGTCGCTCTCTACCTCATGACCGATGCCAACGCGCAGCTCCGCCCCAAGCTCGAGCGCGAGCTCAAGCCCGGCGCCCGCGTCGTCTCGCTCGAGTTCAAGATCAAGGGCTGGAAGCCCGCCCGCGTCGAAAAGGTGGAGGCTCACCGCCACCCTTACACCATCTACGTCTACGAGCTTCCTCAGAAGTAACCCGGACGGCCGCGCTATCCTCAGATTCATGATCCGTTGTTTCGCGGTGCTCGCCGCATCTCTCACCGTGTGCGCGCAGCCCGTCCTGAAGCCCGGCCGCAAATACACCACCGTTGAACGCCTCGCGCCCGAACGCCTCGCCGCCGTCCACGCCGCTCGCGACGCCTTCCATCAGGCCCGCAAAACCCTCCCGCCCGTCGGGACTTACCAGGACTTCCCCAGCGTGCTTCACATCCACGCCGAAGACGCTCCCCATACCCTCGGCAAGCGCGCCGAGGTCCTCGCCGCCGCCAAGCTCGCTGGCATCCGCGCCGTCTTCTTCAGCGACCACAACGGCCCCAAGCCCGATACCTGGGAGGGCCTCCGCGACGGCGTCCTCTTCTTCCGCGGCGCCGAAAACGGATCCAGCCACGAGCTCGTCTACCGCGGCCCCGCCCCCGGCGTGCGCTTCCACTCCCACGTCGAAGGCCAGATGGACGCCGCCCCCGACGGCTGGGACGGCATGGAGATCTACAACCGCCACGCCGACGCCGAGGACGACACGGACCTCCTAGCCTACCTCAAGCAAGTCCAGTCTGACCCCGCCAAACTCGCCGCCCTCGCGAAGCTCTTCGCCCAGTACCCCGACGAGGTCTTCGGCGCCGGCTGCGACTACTGGCCCGAAATCTTCGCCCGCTGGGACCGCATCCTCGCCCAGCGCCCCTTCGCCCCCGTCGCCGCCAACGACTCCCACCAGAACACCCTCATCGCGGGCAAGCTCCTCCTGGACCCCTACCCCGTCGCCTTCCGCAACGTCGTCACCCACATCCTCGCCCGCCAGTTCACCTCCTCCGCCCTCCTCGCCTCCCTCCGCGCCGGCCGCGGCTACGTCTCCCACGACTGGCTGGCTGACCCCTCCGGCTTCGCCTTCTTTGCGGTGAACTCCCTCGGCGTCTACGAGGTGGGTGACAGCGCCCCCATGGCCGGCTCCACCCGCCTCGTCGCCCGCGCCCCCATCCCTGCGCTCTGGAAGATCTACCACAACGGCAAGCTCGTCCTCGAAAAGACCGGCGGCACCGTCACCCACACCGGTACGGAGCCCGGCGCCTACCGCGCCGAAGCCTGGCTCGAAGTCGACGGCGAGCAGCGCCCCTGGATCTACTCCAGCGCCGTCCGCCTCGTCCGCCCGGACCTCTTCTCCATGGTCCTGCCTTCCCAAACCCTCTCCCCGGGCATCGAAGCCGTGAAGGACCTCGACTATACGCAGGGAGAGCCCGCCGGCGCCGCCAAGCATAAGCTCGACATCTACCGCCGCGCCGGCGCGAAGAACGCCCCCGTGCTCTTCTTCGTCCACGGCGGAGCCTGGGTCCGCGGCGACCGCGCCCAGTACCCCTTCTTCGGCAACCATTTCGCCAACGCCGGCTACGTCGTCGTCGCCCCCAGCTATCGCCTCGCCCCCCAAAACCCCCACCCCGCCCAGATCGAGGACGTCGCCGCCGCCTTTGCCTGGACCGTCAAACATGCCGCTGAATATGGCGGCGACCCGTCGCGCATC
>DAHVTI010000508.1 GCA_027324255.1 Bryobacterales bacterium
CTTCGCTCCGCCGCCCGATGCCCGCACCGTCGTCACCTCCACGCCCATGTTCTCGATCACGGCCAGGCAGTCCCGCAGGCTGTAGCTGACGCCTTCCACAATCGAGCGCACCAGTTCCGGCCGCGCGTGCTTCGCCGTCAGACCGATCCAGCCGCCGCGCGCAATCGCGTCAAGGTGCGGCGTCCGCTCGCCCATCAGGTACGGCAGCCAGTACAGGCCGTGCGACAGCGGCGGCGCCGTCTGCGCATCCGCCATCAGCGTGTCGTACTCCACGCCCGGCGCGAAGTTGTTCCGGAACCACTGCAGGCTCAGCCCCGCCCCCTGCGTCACGCCCATCACGTGCCACTTGCCCCGCACCGCGTGGCAGAACGTGTGCACGCGCCCTTCCGGATCGTACTGCGGCCGGTCGAGATAGGAGAACACCACGCCCGACGTCCCGATCGTGCACGACGCCACCCCCGGCTTCACAATCCCGTTGCCCACGCCGCTCGCCGCCTGGTCGCCCGCGCCGCCCACTACCGGCGTGCCTTCCTTCAGCCCCGTCGCCTTCGCCGCCGCCTTCGTCACCGTGCCCGTGACGTCGGCCGATTCCTTCAGCTCCGGCAGCAGCGACGAGTCCAGCTTCAGCCGCTCGATCATCTGCTTCGACCAGCGCCGCGTCACCACGTCCAACAGGCCCGTGCCGCTCGCGTCGCTCACTTCCGTCGCGTGCTCGCCCGTCAGCATGAACCGCACGTAGTCCTTCGGCAGCAGAAACTTTTTCGCCCGCTCGAAATTCGCCGGCTCGTTATCTCTCACCCACAGCAGCTTCGGCAGCGTGAAGCCCGTCAGCATCGGGTTCGCCGTGTGCGCCACCACGTTCGCCCGGCCCACCGTCTGGTTGATGGAATCCACTTGCGGCTGGCTCCGCTGGTCGCACCAGATCAGAGAAGGCCGCACCACGTTGTTGTCCGCGTCCAGCAGCACCAGGCCGTGCATCTGCCCGGAAAGCCCCACGGCCTTCACCTGCTCGCCCTTTGCGCCGGCCTGCTTCAGCACGCCCTGAATCGCCTTCTGCGCCGCGTCCCACCAGTTCTCCGGCTTCTGCTCGGCCCACAACGGCCGCTCCATGGTCATGTCGTCGTGCGGCGCCGTGATGCCCGCCGCCACCTTGCCCTGCGCGTCCACCAGCAGAGCCCGGCTGCCGCCGGTTCCGATGTCGATGCCAAGCCAGTACATATGAAATGGGTCTCCTTGACTATGGTGCCACAGCCGCCATCCCCGCCTCTTCCAGTGGCAGGTATGCCGCGCCGTACAGGCCCGCTTCGCTCCCCAACGCGGCCTTCTCGATCCTCGTCTTCGCGTTCCGGTACGTGAAGCTGCGCCGCTCCACCTCGCTCAACAGCGCCGGCGCGAACAGCTCCCACGCCGGCAGCGGACCGCCGCTCAGCAGGTACAGCGGCGCATTGAAGATGTTCACCAGGTTCCCGATGGCGATCCCCAGCGCCCGCCCCATCGATTCGAAAATGCGCCGCGCCCGCCGCGCCTCCTCGCTCTCCCCGCTCTGCGCGATGCGGAACACGTCCGCCGCCGAAAGCTGATCGCCCAGCTTGAGCAGTTGCGCCATCGCGCTCACCGCGGTCGCCGAAGCGTGCTTCTCCAGGCACCCGTCGTTGCCGCACCCGCACGGGTTGCCCCCCGGGTACACCGTCATGTGCCCGAACTCCCCCGCCATGCCCACCGCCCCGTGCAGGATCCGCCCGCCCGAGATTACTCCCCCGCCGATGCCCGTGCCCAGCGTCAGCAGCACCAGGTCGTCCACCTCGCGCCCTGCCCCCAGCCACTTCTCCCCCATCGCCGCCGCGTTCGCGTCGTTCTCCAGGATCACCGGCTTGCCCAGCCGCGCGCTGATCTCGTCCCGCACCGGGAAGCCGTCGAACTGGCGCAGGTTGTTCGACCCCACAATCAGTCCCCGCTTCATCTCGATGAAGCCCGGCACCGCCACCCCCACACCCGCCAGGTCCTCGACGCCGAACTGCCCCTGCAGCCCGCGGATCGCTTCCACCATGTCTTCGATCACCGCGTCCCGGCCCTCGCTCAACTCCGTCCGCCCGGAGATCTTGCCCAGTTGCCGCCCCTCCCGGTCGATCGCCGCCGCCCGCAGATTCGTGCCCCCCAGATCGACCCCGATCGAGTATTGCCGCGACATGGCCATGCAGCCGCATGATAACAAACTCGCCACTCCGGCCTCTCCCGCCGCTGCTCTTTCCTCTGCTTTCCCCGCCGCCCCATTGTCTGCCTTGATTAGGGAAATTTCACAGCCCCGCCTCTTGCGTTAAGAGATAACTTGGTATTGAATAGAAATAGATCTGATTAAGCGGTATTCGCCAGGCGGACCTGACGGGTCGCCCGGCGGCACAAGAGAATGATCGAGTCCCCTCCTCCGATCGGCTTGTGCTTGATTCGGCCCGGTGGACCTCCTCCAGCACCGGGCCGAATCTGTCTCCGGCCCCTACAGCCCCACCTTCGCTACCAGCGCCGCGTGCCGCGGGTCTCCCAAAAGGCTCTTCAGCCGCGGGTCCGCCTTCACCCACACCGCCTGCGGTTCCCGCCGCTCCACCGACCTCTCCAGGCAATGGAGCGCCCTCTCTTTCTCGCCCAGCATCGCCCACAGCCGCGCCGCATCCATGTAGTCTTCCCGCCCCTCTGCGGCGTCCTGCTCCACCATCGGCGCGTCCGCCCTCGCCCTCGCCTCGTCTCCGGAAAACAGCGCCTCCAACCCCCGCGGTTCCAGCGACCTCGCCCCCCGCTCTTTTCTCGCCCGGATCATCGCCTGCCTCGCTTCTTTCTGACGGCCCGCCAGGCCCAGCGCCATGCCGTAGTCCCAGTACACGTCCGGGTGCAGCCCGCGCGTCTCCAGCGCGCGCTGATACTGCTTCACCGCGTCCTCGTAGCGCCCATCCGCCAGCAGCGCGAAGCCGTACGTGAAGTTCACGAACGAAAGCACCGGGTCCAGGTCCAGCGCTTTCCTGAACTCGCTCTCCGCTTCGCCCAGCCGCTTCTCCGGCAGTAGCAGCGCCGTCGCGTACAGCCCGTGCGCCAGCGCCGACGAATCGTCCACCTCAATCGCCTTGCGGAACTCCGCCTCCGACTCCCGCCACTTCCAGTCGTGGAACGCCAGGCTCAGCCCCAGCGACGTGTGCGCGTCCGCCAGCAGCGGATCCAGCGCAATCGCTCGCTCCGCCGCCTCCCGGCTCTTGCTCCACGCTTCGTGTTCCGGCACCAGCCGGTAGTAGCCCGCCAGCGAATAGCCCATCGACAGTGCCGCCAGCGCCGGCGCGTAGTCCGGGTCCAGCTTCAGCGCCTCCTCGTAGTACACGATCGCCCGCCGCATACCTTCTTCCGAATGCATGTTCGTCTGCTGCCTGCCGCGCAGATAAAGGTTGTAGGCCTCCAGGCTCTGCGTCGTCCGGCTGAGTAGCGGCTGGTCTCCGCCCCGCACCTGCACCCGCAGCGCGTTTGCCACAGACTGCGCGATCTCGTCCTGGATCGCGAACACGTCCTTCAATTTCCGCTCGTAGGTCTGCGACCACAGCGACGCCCCGTCCGATACCTTCGCCAGCCGCGCCACCACCCTCAGCCGTTCTCCCTGCCGCCGCACGCTCCCTTCCACCACCACCGACGCCCCTACCTTCGTCTCCACTTCCTCCAGATCCGTATTCCGCCCCCGGAACTGCGCCATCAGGCTCCGCGACACCACCTTCAGCCCCGGCACGCGCGCCAGCCGGTCGATGATCTCTTCCGTCAGCCCCTCGCTGAAATAGTCGTTCTCCGGATCCCCGCCCACGTTCTCGAACGGCAGCACCGCCACCGTCGCCGCCGGCGCCTGCCGCAGGTTGCGCATCGACCGGCTCTGCCAGTACCCCAGCCCGATGCCCACCACCGCCAGCCCGGCGATGATCGCCGCCAGCCGCCAACCCCGTGGCATCGGGGAGATCTCCTCGCTCGCCGCCCCGCTCCCCGCCGCCTTTGTCTTCCATTCGAACACCGGCACGTAGCCGCCCTTCGGCAGCAGGATCCGCACCTCGTCCCCGGCGCCCGCCCCCGCGTAGTACTCCTCCAGCCTGCTCCTCAGCCGCCGCGCCTCCACCCGCACAATCGGGTCCGTGCGCGGGTCGAACCCCGCCTCCCGCTGGAACGCTTCCACCCCCAGCACCGACTCCTTCAGCCGCTCTGCTTCCCCCCTCAGCGCCGTCTCCACCAGGTGCCTCAGGAACCCCGGCAGCCGCCCCGCCTCCACGAACCCCTTGCTTTCGACAATCCGCCCAAGCGCTGCCAGCACCTGCTCCGAACTGGGTTGTTGCTCCATGATTTCATTAGGTTACAGGTCGAGTATACCGTAAATCCTACCTGCCGCTACTCGCGTCGCCCGCCGCCCTCGCTCCATCGTAGAGCCATGGACAGCCCAACGCCAGCAGTTTCCGCCCGCTACCACGCCTTCGACGCCCTCCGCGCCGCCATGATGCTGCTCGGCGTCGCCCTCCACAGCGCCACCGCCTACTCCACCTTCCCCGACGTCTGGTGGCTGAAGGACCCCGTCACCTCCCGCTCCGCCGACCTCTTCATCCTCTTCATCCATACCTTCCGCCTACCCGCCTTCTTCGTCATGAGCGGCTTTTTCGCCGCCCTCCTCATCGAGCGCCGCGGCCGCCAAGGCTTCCTCGAAAACCGCGCTGCCCGCCTCGGCCTGCCCTTCCTGCTGGGCATGCTCGCCATGTATCCCTTCCTCAAGCTCTGCAGCGTCTACTGCTGGTTTCTCACCCGCGACCCCTATCCCTGGCAGCGCACCCTCGGCTGGCTCGCCCAAGGCCGCCTCGAAAGATCCATCGAGCCCATGCACCTCTGGTTCCTCGAAATCCTCATGTGGCTCTGCTTCGCCGCTGCCGCCTTCGCCCCGGCGCTCGACCGCGCCCTCGGCGCCCCCTGGTTCCTCCGCCTCCTCCGCAGCCGCGCCGCCATCCCGTTCTGGTCGTTCCTCACCTTCCTGACGCTCCTCCTGACCGAGGTCGGCATCCTCGATACGCCCCACAACTTCTCGCTCCACGCGCACATCGTCGCCGCCTACGCCGTCTTTTTCTGCTTCGGCTGGGGCCTCTACCGCCACCGCGACTCGCTCGACGCCTTCCATCGCATCCACCCCGCCGTCCTGCTGCTCGCGCTGCCCTGCCTGTACCTCGCCGGCGGCGCCATCGACAGGCAACTCGCCGTCCGGTCGGTCCGCGACTGGTTCGCCTTCGGAGCCTCGGCCGCCCTCAATGCCTTCATGGCCTGGCTCTTCATCTTCGCCCTCATCGGACTCTTCCTCCGCCGCTGCTCCCAGCCCTCCCCGCGCGCCCGCTATCTCTCCGATTCCGCCTACTGGCTCTACCTCTTCCACCCGCCCGTCCTCGTCCTCGTCCAGATGCCCATGATGAGCCTCTCCTGGCCCGCCGAAGTGAAGTTCGTCCTCGGACTCGCCTGCGCCCTGCCCGTCCTGTTCTTCACCTACGACCGCTGGGTGCGCCCCACCTGGCTCGGCGCCATCCTCAACGGCCGGGCTTGCCCCAGTGGCCTTCCCGCTGTCTCCGCGCCTGCCCCCCTCCCGGAAGACCGTGCCGATTCGCCGGTCCTCTCCCCCACCTGTTCCTGATAGTCTCCCAGCGCGCCTATCGAAAGGCCTTTCGAAAGGCTTGAGAACGCGCTCGGCCGGGTCTATTCTGTTGGCGGCCATCCATGTACCACACCTTGTGTGAAGGCACGGTATTTTCACCGGAGCTTGCACCGGACGGCCATTTCATTTACATCGATCTTTTTCCGGATGTTTCGCGGCCATCCCGGCTTCCGGATCTCCCTGATCCAATGCCCGCTGCACTTTCGCCTACGGCCCCCTTTTCGCCCGGCGCCTGCCCGGCAGGCGCCAGCCTGGCGCGGCTGGCATGGAAGTTGTGACGCCGCTCAAGTGAACCCCGAGCCTGTGTCTGACTCCCCAAGTCAGGTGAAGGAGGAACCCATGAAGATCGCCCTCAGATCTCTTCAACTGGCCTTTGTCCTGTCCGTCCTCCCTTTGCCGGCCTCCGCCCAGGAAGTGCGCGCCAGCATCACGGGAATCGTGACCGATTCGACCGGGGCCGCTCTGCCAAACGCCACCGTCCGCGTGGTGAACGTCGCCAGCCAGATCTCTGTCACGGCCGTCACCAACGAAAGCGGCAACTATGTCACTCCATTCCTCGCGCCCGGCTCCTATGAGCTCAGCGTGGAGGCCAAGGGATTCAAGAAGTTTGTCCGCCAGAACATCGTTCTGCAATTGCAGGACCGCGCCCGCATAGACGCCCAGCTCGAACTCGGCGAACTCACCCAGAGCGTCACCGTCTCCAGCGCCGTCTCCACCCTCGAAACCGAAACCGCCAGCCGCGGCGCCACGCTCTCCAACGAGATGATCGCCAACCTCCCAACCCAGGGCCGCAATCCCTTCCAACTCGCCTGGGCCGCCCCCGGCGTCTTCAAGAGCGGCGGCTGGCGCTACCTCCGCAGCTTCGACATCGCCGGCACCACCGGCTTTTCCGCCAATGGCGGACGCGCCTCCGAAAACGAAGTCCTCCTCGACGGCATCAGCAACGTCCGCTCCAGCCGCACCGTCATCCATGTCCCCACCATGGAGTCCATCCAGGAATTCAAAATCCTCCTCAACACCTACGACGCGCAGTACGGCCGCACCGGCGGCGGCATCGTCACTATGGTCACCAAGGGCGGCGGCAACGACCTCCACGGCACCCTCTTCGAGTACTTCCAGAACGACAACCTCAACGCCAACCAGTTCGAGCTGAACGCCGCCGGCAGGCCCC
>DAHVTI010000556.1 GCA_027324255.1 Bryobacterales bacterium
AAAGACCAGGCAGACGTACATGGCCGCGATGACGAGGGTGGCGAGGAAGAGGCCGCCGAAGCCGCCTGTAAGCAAGCCGGTCTGCCAGCCGAAGTAGTTTCCGGAGATGACGCCGCCGACGCCGAGGGCCCAGAGATGGACCCATCCGGCGGTCTTCTTAAGGCTTTGGTTCGTCCCAGTCAAGTCGTTGCACCCTTGCGCCGCGGCCCGTCGCCGCTGAAGCCGTGGGGCCATCTTAGCACGGGCCGTAGAATCTCCGCCTTCCAGGTGGGAAGGGGAGTCACGAAAATTTGATCGAGCTGTAATGGAATGCGTGTATACTCTACTTCAATCGGGGGCTTTACCCGTAAGAATTCTGGGATCACTGGAGAACTGAATGCGAATGAAGGTGTTGCTCAGTGCGGCAACTGTGCTTTTCTTCTGCGCTCTGCCGGCTGTGGCGCAATCCACATACGGCGTCATCCTTGGAAATGTGCAGGATGCAAGCGGCGCGGCCATCAAGGGTGCGAAGGTCAGAATCACACAAACCGCTGAAAACGCGAGCCGCGAAGCGGTGACGGACGCCGAAGGCGGATACGAGTTTCAAAACATGGAAGCCGGCCCTTACACGGTGAGCGTGAGCGCGCCGGGTTTCCGGACGTTCAACGCCACCGGGCTGGCGCTTCAGGCGCGCACCAGGTTGCGCGTGGATGCGGCGCTGGAGGTCGGCGAGGTGACCCAGAGCGTCGAGGTTTCGAGCTCAGCGGGCGTGATTGCGACGGACACTCCGGCCATTACGTCGAACCTGACGGTGGAGAAGGTAATGAATCTGCCGTCGAACGTGCGCGGGGCTGGCAGCACCAGCCCGTATGCGCTGCTGCAGACGCTGCCGGGCGTGCAGGCGGACAACGGGTTGGGTCTGTCGATTCAGGGCGGGCTGCCGGCGCAGTCGGAGTCGACGGTGGACGGCATTTCGATCACGGCATCGACGGGCAACAGCCCGAACCGGAGCATGTTCCTGTCGGTGGAGTCGATTTCGGAGATCAAGGTGCAAGGCGTGGGCAACACGGCGGAGTTCGGGCAGCCGGGCGACATCACGGTGATTTCCAGGAGCGGCACGAACGACTACCACGGGGCGCTGTTCTGGTACCACCAGAACAGGGCGTTCGACGCGCGGTCGTACGGCCAGAACGTGCTGCCGGCGAAGATCGGCAACACGTTCGGAGGGACCGTGGGCGCACCGCTGTCCATCCCGAAGATTTACAACGGCAAGGACAGGACGTTCTTTTACTTCACGTGGGAGTCGCTGCGCTACCCGCGGCAGGGCACCATCCAGAACACGGTGCCGACGAGCTTTGCGCGGAGCGGCGATTTCAGCCGCGAGGGCGTCAACATCCGCGACCCGTACACGTTCCAGCCGTTCCCCGGCAATATCATTCCCGCGTCCCGCATCAGTCCCATCGCGCAGAAGATCCTGCCGATGTACCCGCTGCCGAATACGGGCTCGGCGGACCGGCGGTCGGCCTCGAACTACCGGGACAACCGCTCGACGAGCATCAATTCGGACCAGTACGAGGCGCGCGTGGACCAGAACTTCAGCGAGAAGCACCACCTGTACGGACGCTTTTCCTACAAGAACAACCCGGCCACGGGCACGAACAACCTGACGCTGCCTTCCGACACGCAGAGCGCGAAGTTCTGGCAAGTGAACACGTCGTGGACCTACACGATCGCGCCGACGCTGCTGAACGAGTTCCGCTTCGGCTACGTGAAGTCGGATTCGGCGACGATCTTCAACTTCGACGGGCGGAGCTTCGCCAACGGCCTTGGGTTGAACGACATCGCGAAGGACATTTTCTTCAACGGGCTGCCGAACTTCTCCATCGACCTGTACACGGCGTTCAGCAAGGGCCGTCCGGGCTACGGCATTTCGGACAACGTGCAGTTCATCGATAACCTGACGTGGGTGAAGGGCAAGCACACGTTCAAGCTCGGCGGCGACGTGCGCAACCTGCGGGCGCGGTCGGACCTGGGCTTCACGACGGGCAACAACTACGGCGATTTCGGCTTCGGGCCGGCGTTCACAGGCTACGGCCTGTCGGACTTCCTGCTGGGCGTGCCTGCGCAGTCGGCCATCGCGATCGTGTCGCGCGACAACGACGGGCAGGCCATGCACTACAAGTTGTACGCGCAGGACACCATCCGGCTGACCAACAAACTGACGGTGGACCTGGGCGTGCGCTATGAACTGCACCCGGGCTACCAGGACAACGGCCTCAACATCGCCAACTTCGACCGGACGGTGCCGCGCACGGGCCAGGTGATCATCATGTCGGACCCGGAGGCGCGGAAACTGGTGGCGCCGGGCGCCATCCTGTCGTTTAACGGCTGTCCGGCGGCGCCGATCAACGGCGTGGGCTGCACGCCGATTGTGACGGCCGCGGAGGCGGGCCTGCCGGAAGGGCTGCGCAACACGTACAAGACGCAGTTCCTGCCGCGCGTGGGCCTGGCGTACCGGCTGAACGACAGGACGACGCTACGCGCCAGCGGCGGGCTCTACAACATGATCCTGATGGGATCGGTGTTCTACTCGCTCACCGGCACGGTGCAGAGCGACGTGCGCAACTTCAACAACGTGGGCAGCGACGGCAAGCCGATCTTCGCGCTGCCGGACACGCGCACGCCGGGCAGCGGCGTGCGGGGCGGCTCCATCGGGACGTTCGAGTTCCGCACGGCCAACGCCATCGACTTCAAGCCGCCGCAGATGCTGCAGTGGGGCCTGTCGATCGACCGCGAGCTGAGCGGCACGACGGGCGTCCGGCTCTCCTACATCGGCAACCGCTCCTACCAGTTGCCGTGGGCGCCGGACATCAACCAGATGTCGCCGTCGACGACCTTCTACTCGCAGCGCACCAGCCTGGACCGGCCGTTCCCGAACTGGGGTCTGATCTTCAGCCGCGACGCGGGCGCCAACGCCATCTACAACTCCCTGCAGATGGAGCTGAACCGCCGCTTCGCGAAGGGCTTGAGCTACACCTCGGCCTACACGCTGGCCAAGAACCTGGCGGACAACGCCGGGCCGGCGCCGTCGGGTTTCGCGGGCGAGGCGGGCGGTGGGCGCGTGACGAATTCGCTGGACCGCCGGGCCGACCGCGGCGATGTGTACGCCACGCGCCGCCACCGCCTGGTGAATACGCTGGTGTACGAACTGCCGTTCGGCAAGGGCCGCCGTTTCATGTCGAACGCCGGACGGGCTGCCGACCTGGTGCTGGGCGGCTGGCAGCTTTCCAGCATCCTGACGCTGCAGACGGGACCGTTCCTGACACCCACGTTCTCCGGCGGCGATCCTTCGGGCACCAACGCCCCGAGCCGCGGCTCGCAGCGGCCGGACCGGATCGGCGCGGCCAACGGCTCGCTGGCGAATCCGGACCGCTATGCGTGGCTGGACCGCTCGGCGTTCATCTGCCCGGGCCGGGCGCCGGGCGCGTCGCAGTTCTCCTGCAGCGTCGGCGTGACGCCGGGCCGCGACCCGAACCCGATCGGCCGCTTCGGCAACTCCGGCGTGGGCATCGTCAACGGGCCGGGCACCTTCGGCTGGAACATGGGCATGGGCAAGAAGTTCATGCTGGCCGAGCGGGTAACCATGCGCATGGAAGGCAGCTTCACGAACGTCCCGAACTGGACGAACCTGGGCGATCCGAACCTGAACATCGCGGACAACAATTTCGGGCGGATCACCGGATCCAGAGGCGTGGACTTCGGCGGCGGGCGCACCGGGCAGGTGTCGCTGCGGCTGGAGTTCTGAACTCTCCGGTTGTCAAACAATGGGCCGCCCGGATCCCTCGGGATCCGGGCGGCCACTCGAGTTTCTACATTTCCGAGTGAGATTGTTTTGGCCTCAAGCCGCCCGGCGAGACGGCCCCGCGTCAAGAAACAGGTCGGTCATGATTGATTCATGT
>DAHVTI010000581.1 GCA_027324255.1 Bryobacterales bacterium
GCGTGCCCCACCGTGTGGCCGAAGTTCAGAATCCGCCTCAGCCCGCCCTCGCGCTCGTCCGCCGACACCACTTCGCTCTTGATCCGCACGCTCTCCGCCACCATCCTGTCCACCGCCCCGGCCTCGCGCGCCAGCACCCGCTCCGGCTCGCGCTGCATCAGCCGGAACAGCGGCTCGCTGCGGATGATGCCGTGCTTGATCACTTCGAACAGCCCGGCGCGGTATTCCCTCTCCGGCAGCGTGTCCAGCACGCCCGGATCGGTCAGCACCGCCAGCGGCTGGTGGAACGCGCCCACCAGATTCTTGCCGCTCACCAGGTTCGCGCCCGTCTTGCCCCCAACCGCCGCGTCCACCTGCGCCAGCAGCGTGGTGGGGATCTGGATCACCGGCACCCCGCGCATGAAGATGGCCGCCAGGAACCCGCCCAGGTCGTTCACGATGCCGCCGCCAAAGGCCACCACCAGGCTGGACCGGTCCCCGCCCGCTTCCACCATCTGTTCGGCCATCGCCTCCACCGCGGCCAGCCGCTTCCGCTCTTCGCCGCCCGGAAAGGTGATCCGGTGCCACTTCTTCGCCGCCAGCGCCGCCTCCACCGCTCCGCCGTGCAACGCCCACACATCGCCGGTCGACACCACGAACACTTTGCCCTTCCCCGATGGAATAAACTCCCCCAGCCGGCTCAGGACGCCGCGTTCCACAATGGCTTCATAGCGTTGCGCCGCCGTCTCGACGGCAAAGGAAGGCATATCTTCGTTGTACCATGGGGTTATCGAAGCCTTCTCTGAATCGCTGAAGACTGACTACGTTGTCATCGGTGCGGGTGTGGCGGGTATGCGCGCCGCCATCGAACTGGCGCGCGCCGGCCGTGTGCTCGTCGTCGCGAAAGATAGCCTCCACGAGTCCTCCTCCGAATACGCGCAGGGCGGAATTGCGGTCGCGCTCAGCGACGAGGACAACGTCTCCCTGCACGAAGCCGACACCCTCGTCGCCGGCGACGGCCTCTGCAACCCCGACGCCGTTCGCACCCTCGTCGGCGAAGGCCCGGACGAGATCCGCCGGCTCATCGATTGGGGCGCCGAGTTCGACCGCTCCGGCGGCCGCCTCGACTTCGCCCGCGAAGGCGCCCACTCCCGCAGCCGCGTCCTCCACTCCCACGGCGACTCCACCGGCCGCGAAATCGCCCGCGCCCTCTACCAGGTGGCCGCCGCGCTGCCCAACGTCACCTTCCGGGGCTTCTCCGCCGTCGCGGACCTGCTCTTCGAAGACGGCCGCGTCGCCGGCGCCGTCGCCATCGACGATCGCTCCGGAACCGCCATCCCCCTCCTCGCCCGCGGCGTCCTGCTGGCCACCGGCGGCCTCGGCCGCGTCTACGCCGACACCACCAACCCCGACGTCGCCACCGGCGACGGCGTCGCCATGGCCTGGCGCGCCGGCGCCCGCATCAGCGACATCGAGTTCGTCCAGTTCCACCCCACCGCCCTCCACGTCGAAGGCGCTCCGCGCTTTCTCCTCTCCGAAGCCCTGCGCGGCGAAGGCGCCCGCCTGCTCAACTCCCGCGGCGAGCGCTTCATGGTGGGCGTCCATCCCCTGGCCGAGCTCGCCCCCCGCGACGTCGTCTCCCGCGCCATCGTCGAGGAGATGCGCCGCGAAGGTGCCCCGCACGTCTACCTCGACCTCTCCGGCCGCGGCGATTTCGTCCGCAAGCGCTTCCCCCGCATCCACGCCACCTGCCTGAAGATCGGCATCGATCTCGATCTCCAGCCCGCGCCCGTCTGCCCCGCGGCCCACTACGCCATGGGCGGCGTCTGGACGGACCTCTACGGACGCACCACCCTCGACGGCCTGTGGGCGGCCGGCGAAGTGGCCTCCACCGGCGTCCACGGCGCCAACCGCTTGGCCTCCAACTCCCTCCTGGAAGGCGTCGTTTACGGCGCCCGCGCCAGCCGCGACATGGTCGCCGCCGCTCTTCCCGAACCGCCGCGGCGCGTCGGCCTCCCGTCTTTCGAGGAGATCCCCGGCAGCGTGCAGGACCTGCGCCGCCTGGCCGGCCATCTGTGCGGCATCGTGCGCTCCGGCGCAGGGCTTCAGGAAGCGCTCCGCCGCCTGGCCGCCTTCGAAACCCGCCCCGCCGCCGCTCCCTCGCGCGCCGCCCTCGAGTTCCGCGCCACCCGCACCGTCGTCGAGCTGATCGCCCGCTGCGCTCTGGCCCGCCGCGAAAGCCGCGGGGCCCACCGCCGCATCGACTATCCTGAAAAATTGCAGGAATTCCGGAAGCACTCCATGATCAGCCGCCGGCACGCCGAGGTTCGTTTTGAATAATCGCCCGAACGGGGTCTATCCGGCGGCGGCCTTTGCCCTGCTGGCCTCTCTCGAAATCGCCCAGGTCGGGCCGGAAACCGCCCTCTGGGCCACGCCCGCCATCCTCGGCGCCGCCATGCTCATCGCCTGGGCCGCCGAATCCGCCCAGTTCTTCATCGCCCAGGGCTTCGCCCTCGCCATCCTCGCCTGGCTCCAGACCCTGCCCGAGTTCGCCGTCGAAGCCGTGCTCGCCTGGAAGCAGCAAACCCCCTACCTCGTCGCCAACCTCACCGGCGCCCTCCGCCTGCTCACCGGCCTCGGCTGGCCCATGATCTACGCCGTCGCCGCTTTCTTCCACCGCCGCAAATACGGCCGGCCGCTCTACACCATCCAATTGGCCGGCGAGCACTGCGTCGAGGTCATCGGCCTGCTCGTCCCTCTCCTCTACATGCTGGTGGTCTGGGCCAAGCGCTCGCTCGACCTGCTCGACGCCACCGTGCTCATCGGCATCTACGTGGCCTACCTGCTGGTGCTTTCCAAAATGCCGCCGCAGGAGCATGAAGGCATCGACGACCTCGACCGCGTCCCCCGCGCCGTCGTCCGCGCCGCCCCCTTCTGGCGCAAGTTCTGGATCGTCGCCATGTTCGCCGCCGGCGGCGGCCTCATCTACTACGCCGCCGAGCCCTTCCTCGGCAGCCTCTTCGCCATCTCCGCCCTCGTCGGCGTGCCCAGCTTCGTCTTCATCCAGTGGGTGGCGCCCTTCGTCAGCGAGTTCCCCGAAAAGGTCTCCGCCTTCTACTGGGCCCGCACCATCGACCGCGCGCCCATGGCCCTGATGAACATGGTCAGCTCCAACATCAATCAGTGGACGCTGCTCGCCGCCATGCTCCCCATTGTGTTCAGCGTCAGCGTGGGCGCGCCCTCCGCCATCCACTTCGACAATCAGCAGGAGCTGGAAATCATCATGACCATCGGCCAGTCCCTGGTGGGCATGATCTTCCTCGTCAACATGGAGCTCGTCTGGTGGGAGGCCGCCAGCCTGTTTGCCCTCTGGTTCGGCCAGTTCCTGCTCTCGCCGATTCAGCCCGACGGTACGCTGCTCGGCAACATCGCCGGCCACTGCCACGAAGGCGTCACCGTCATCTACTTCCTCTGGTTCGGCGTGGAGGTCATCCGGATCCTGGCCGGCAAACGCGCCCCGGCCGCCTTCACCCAGTTCCGCGAGCACTGGCACGCCCACATCCGGCCGGCCCGCTAGTTGTGGGGCAGGCGGCCACGCCTGCGGCCGGCCTCCAGGCCGGCCCCACCCGACTCTCTCCTACAGCTCGATCTCCGCCCTCAAAATGCGCTCCCGCTCCGCCGTGCGCCGCATCACCTCGGCCCACATCGCCGGCAGCACCTCGTCCATCGCCTGCAGCCCTTCATACGTCATGCCTCCGGGCGTGCTCACCTCTTCCAGAATCTCCTTGCCGGCGATGCCCGCCCGCGGCAGCTCCGCCGTGGCGCGCACCGTCTCCCAAACCAGAAACTCCCAGTCGCCCATCGGGATGTCCGGCTGCATGTCGTGCGCCGCCTCGGCCCAGCCCGCGCAGAAGCGCGCCAGGAAGCCCGGCCCGCAGCTCACCACGTTCGTCGCCGCCCGGCTCTGGCTCTCGCTGATCTCGTACACCCGCGACACCCGTTCCAGCAGGTCGTGCAGCCGCGCCAGGTCCTCCGCCGTCGCCCGCGGGCCCGGCATCAGCAGGCTCACCCCGCGCCGCACGAACTGCGCGAACGACGGGATCACTTTGGCCGTGCGGCAAGGCACCGCCGCCGCCAGGCGCTCCAGCTCCACCACGTTCGTGATGGTCACCAGCAGGTGTTCCGGCGTCAACTCCGCGCGGACCTCCTCCAGCGCTTCGGCCGTGTCCGCCGGCCGCACGCAGAGAAACAGCGTGCGGCACTCGCGCGCCAGCTCCCGGTTCTCCCCCGTGCGCAGCCGCTGGTAGCGGAACGACAGGTCCTCCAGCTTCTCCGGGCTGCGGTTGCTGGCCCAGACATCTTCATCGATCGGCCGGTCCGCGCCCAGCAGCGCGCGCACCAGCATGGAGCCCATGCGGCCCGTCCCGATGAATCCGATTGCCATGCGAACAGAGTAGTACAATGCAGCGCGTTACACTGAAAGAAGTTCCATGCCGACGAAACAACGGATTCACGGCACAACCATCCTTGTGGTGCGCCGCGCCGGCAAGGTGGTGATGGCCGGTGACGGGCAGGTGACGCTGGGCAGCGAGGTCCTCAAAGCCTCCGCCAACAAGCTCCGCCGCCTGCACAAAGACAAAATTCTCGCCGGATTTGCCGGCTCCACCGCCGACGCCTTCGCCCTCTTCGCCCGCTTCGAAGCCAAGCTGGAGCAGCATGGCGGCAACCTGCCCCGCAGCGTCGTCGAGCTCGCCAAGGACTGGCGCACCGACAAAGTCCTCCGCCACCTCGAGGCCCTCCTGCTGGTGGCCGACATCCAAAACACCTACATTCTCAGCGGCACCGGCGACGTCATCGAACCTGACAGCGACAGCGCCTCCATCGGCAGCGGCGGCGGCTTCGCCCAGGCCGCCGCCCGCGCCCTGCTCGAAAACACCTCGCTCGGCGCCCGCGACGTGGTGGAAAAGGCCATGGCCATCGCCGCCGACGCCTGCATCTTCACCAACCACAACTTCCAGATCCAGGAGCTCGGCTGAGCATGGTCATCTATCTGCCCGGCGACGCCAACCGCGACGAGCCTTTGCTCGACGAACTCACTCCGCGCCAGATCGTGACCGAGCTCGACAAATACGTCATCGGCCAGGCTGAGGCCAAACGCTCCATCGCCATCGCCCTCCGCAACCGCATCCGGCGCCAGAAACTCGACTCCGAAATGGCCGACGAGGTGATGCCCAAGAACATCCTCATGATGGGCCCCACCGGCGTCGGCAAAACCGAGCTCGCCCGCCGCCTCGCCAAGCTCTCCAACTCGCCTTTCCTCAAGGTCGAGGCCAGCAAGTTCACCGAGGTCGGCTACGTCGGCCGCGATGTCGAATCCATGGTCCGCGACCTCGTCGAAACCGCCATTGACATGGTCCGCGGCGAAAGGCTCGACGAGGTCGCCGATCGCGCCGAAGAGCAGGCCGAAGAGCGCCTCCTCGACGTCCTCATGCCGCCCGCCCCCGAGCCCAGCGAATCCGCCGAGCGCAGCCGCGAAAAGCTCCGCGACAAGCTCCGCGCCGGCCGCCTCGACGACAAGGTCGTCGAGATCGAGGTGAAGGACCGCGGCCCCTCCTTCGAGTTCCTCGCCAACACCGGCAGCGAGGAGGCCGACATCAGCCTCCGCGAGTTCCTCCCCCAGCTCTTCGGCGGCCGCACCACCCGCCGCAAAATGCGCGTGGCCGAAGCCTACGACTACCTCGTGCAGGAAGAAGAGAACAAGCTCGTCGACATGGACCAGGTCACCCGCCTGGCCATCGAGCGCGTCGAGCGCAACGGCATCCTCTTCCTCGATGAGCTCGACAAAATCGCCGGCCGCGAAGGCGGCCACGGCCCCGACGTCAGCCGCGAAGGCGTGCAGCGCGACATCCTCCCCATCGTCGAAGGCACCACCGTCAACACCCGCTACGGCTTCGTCCGCACGGACCACATCCTCTTCATCGCCGCCGGCGCCTTCCACGTCTCCAAGCCCTCTGACCTGATCCCCGAGCTCCAGGGCCGCTTCCCCATCCGAGTAGAGCTGAAGTCCCTCTCCGAGGACGACTTCGTGCGCATCCTCACCGAGCCGCGCAACGCCCTCATCAAGCAGTACACCGCCCTGCTCGAAACCGAAGGCATCCAGATCGAATTCGCGCCCGACGCCATCCGCGAGGTGGCCCGCTTCGCCACCCAGGTGAACGATTCCAGCGAAAACATCGGCGCCCGCCGCCTCCACACGATCCTCGAAAAGGCGCTGGAGGAGATCAGCTTCGAAGGCCCCGACCTCAAAAAGAAAAAGGTGAGGGTGGATGCCGCCTACGTGCGCCGCCAGCTCGCCGACATCGTCCAGGACCAGGACCTCAGCCGCTACATTCTCTGATGCCGACCCGCCGGTTTCGCCTTCTCGCCTTCCTAGCCCTCGGCCTCGCCGGCTGCGGCTACGTCGGCGATCCCCAGCCGCCGGCCCTCGAGATCCCGGTCCAGATCAAGGACCTCCGCGGCGTGCAGCGCGGCGCCAAGGTCTACCTCGCCTTCACTACGTCGCTCGAATCCACCGACAAGGTCCTGCTCAAGCGCCTCTCCGCCATCGACCTGCGCGCCGGCCAGAACCCGCCCGGCGGCTTCCACCTCGACGCCTGGGCCGCCTCCGCCCAGCCCATCCCGGTGAAGGACCCCCGCGCCGGAGAGATCGGCGTGGAGGCGCCCGCCGCTCAGTGGGCCGGCCAGGAGATGGTCTTCGCCGTGCGCGCCGCCGGTCCCAGCGGACGCGCCGGCCGCTGGTCCAACCTCGTCGTCCTCCACATCGTCCCGCCACCCCAGGTGCCGTTCGACCTGGCGCTCGAACCCACGCCCCAAGGCGCCTATTTGCAGTGGAAGGGCGAAGGCGGCCAGTGGCGCGTCTGGCGCCAGGAGGGCCCGGAGGCGCAGCCCGCCGTGCTGGGCATCTCCAGCGAGCGTAGCTGGCTGGATCCCGGCGTCCAGTTCGGCCAGACCTACTCTTACTCCCTGCAGCAACTGGTGGGCGGCGGCGCGTCTCCGGCCGAAAGCGAAATGTCCCGCACCATCTCGCTGAAGTACACGGACATCTTCCCGCCCGCCGTTCCCACCGGCCTCGCCGCCATCGCCGGCCTCAAGTCCGTCGAGCTGAACTGGGACCGCAACACCGAGCCCGATTGGAAAGCCTGCCAGGTCTACCGCGCCGAAGAGGGCGGCGAGTTGCAGAAGCTCGGCCAGCCCATCGCCGCCGCCAGCTTCAGCGACTCCTCCGCCGTCAGCGGCGGGAAGTACCGCTACGCCGTCTCCGCCATCGACCAGGGAGGCAACGAAAGCGCTCCCTGCGCCCCCGTCGAAATCACCGCACCCTAAAATACGGAGAGACTCTCTATGACCCGATACGTCCGCTTCGCCCAGGATCCCGCGGTGCCCGTCACCGCCCCCGACTCCCATCCCGGCGTCCTTCGCGGCGCCCTGCGGGACGGCCGCGTCGTTACGCCCGGGGGCGAAACCGCCCTGCTGGAGCAGGTCCGCCTGCTGCCCGCCGTGGCGCCCTCGAAAATCGTCTGCGTCGGCCGCAACTACGCCGAGCACGCCAAGGAGCTCGGCAACGCCGTCCCCACGGAACCGCTCATCTTCCTGAAGCCCCCCTCTTCGCTCAACGCCCACGGCGCGCCCGTCGTTTTCCCGAAAATCTCCCAACTGCTCTCTTACGAAGGCGAGGTCGGCGTCGTCGTCGGCCGCCGCGCCCGCCACATCCGCGCCGCTGAGGCCACGGATTACGTCGCCGGCTACACCATCGTTAACGACGTCACCGCCCGCGACCTCCAGAAGAAGGACGGCCAGTGGACCCGCGGCAAGGGCTTCGACACCTTCTGCCCCGTCGGCCCCTGGTGGGTCCCCAAGGAAGACGTCGAGTTCGACTCCCTGCGCGTTGTCACGCGCGTCAACGGCGAAGTCCGCCAGGACGCCCCCGTCACCGGCATGATCTTCAACGTGGGTGTTATCCTACAATTCGTCTCGGAATTCATGACTCTCGAGCCGGGCGACCTCATCGCCACCGGCACCCCGCCGGGCGTCGGCTCGATGGGCGCCGGCGACACGGTGTCCGTTGAGATCCGCGGGCTCGGCGTGCTCGAAAATCCCGTCGTCGCCGCGTCCTGATCCTGCATCCAACCGGATAGGCCGGGAGGGGCCGCTATGAAGTTCTTTCTCGATACCGCCAACCTCGAAGAGCTGCGAAAAGGCGCCGCCTGGGGCGTCGTCGACGGAGTCACCACCAACCCTTCGCTCATCGCGAAGGAGGCCGTGCCCATGGCCGAGCAGGTCCGCCGGATCTGCGAAATCGTCGACGGGCCCGTCAGCGCCGAAGTCGTCGCCACGGACTACGAGGGCATGCTGCGCGAAGGCCGCGCCAATGCCGCCCTGCATCCCAACATCGTCGTCAAGTGCCCGCTCACCAGGGCCGGCATCCAGGCCTGCTCCGCCCTTTCGAAGGAGGGCATCCGCGTCAACGTGACCCTCTGCTTCTCGCCCGGGCAGGCGCTGCTCGCCGCCAAAGCCGGAGCCTGGTGCGTCAGCCCGTTCGTCGGCCGGCTCGACGACCTCGGCCTGGAGGGCATGCAGGTCATCCGCGATATCTGCCGCATCTACTCCAACTACGGCTTCCCCACCCGGGTCCTGGCCGCTTCCCTGCGCTCGCCCCTGCACGTGGTGCAGGCCGCCGAGGCCGGCGCCCACATCGGCACCATGCCCTTCAAGGTGCTCGATCAGTTGTTCAACCACCCCCTCACCGGCCAAGGGCTCGACCAGTTTCTGAAAGACTACGCCAAAGCGTTCCAGGGGGCCGGTTCCGGAAGTTAAGCAGTGTGGTTGCAGGATCCCCGGGTTATCATCGGCGCCGTCTCCTCGGCAGGGCTCGCTCTGGCCGCGGTGGTCATCATCTGCAAGCGCCGCCTCACCCCGGTGGAAAAGGAACGCCGCCGGCGCGCCGTTCTCAACCAGGGCCGCCGCACCGTCGAAGGCTTCGTCACCGAATCGGCCGCGGACCTCATCCACTATCAGTACGAGCTGCGCGGCGTCACCTACTTCGCCTCGCAGGACGTCTCCGCCCTCCACGCCTGTCTGCCCGCCGATCCAACCCGCCTCATCGGTGCCGTCAGCGTGAAGTACGATCCAAAGAACCCCGCCAACTCCATCGTCCTGTGCGAGGATTGGTCGGGACTGCCCGTTTCGAAGGAGTCAAGGGATGCAACTGAAAATCAGCCTGGCTAAGGCCCTCCTGGCCTCCGCGTCGCTGCTCGCCGTGGGAGCGAGCCTCGGCGCCGCCGTCAACCGTTACAACAAGCCCCGGTCCGTCGTCCACGTCGTCACGCTCTACTACAAGGACGGCACCACCGAGGATCAGAAGAAGGCCGTGCTCGAAGGCGTCGAAAAGATGGCCTCTGAAATCCCCGGCATCAGGAACGTCTGGCTCAAGGGCCTCAAGGTGCAGGGCTCGCGCGCCGAAAAGCAGCCCGACGGCACAACCAAGACCCGCATGTTCACCGACGCCTTCGCCCTCGAGTTCGATAGCGAGGCCGCCTTCAAGGCCTACGAGGAACACCCCGCCCACCGCGCCTGGTCCGACAAGACCTACTTGCCCCTCCGCGGTTACTCCTACACCCACGACATCACCAACCAATAAACTGCGGCAAGACCCCTCGGGCGAGGGGTATTCTGGAGGTTTATGCGGAAGCTCCTCGCCCTCTCGTTCGCACTCCTCGCCTCTGCCGCCGGCCAAAAGCTCGAGTTCTGGCCCGGCGCCCAGTACGACCCCGCCATCCCCGCCTTTGAAAAGGTGCTCGGCTTCGCCCTCGGCACGAAGCACGCCACCCCGGCCGGCATCGTGCGCTACTTCGAGGCCCTCTCCGCCGCCGCGCCCT
>DAHVTI010000585.1 GCA_027324255.1 Bryobacterales bacterium
TCATGCACGCCGCCATCGCCCGCGAAGCCGCGGCATCAGGCCGCCCCGCCAAGCCCCCCCTCTGCCTCATCTCCGGCGGCGCCTCCGCTCTCCTCCCCCTACCTGCCGGCCCCGTCACCCTCGCTGAAAAACAGGAGACCACCAAGCTCCTCCTGGCCTGCGGCGCCAACATCCACGAACTCAACTGCGTCCGCAAGCATCTCTCCGCCATCAAGGGCGGCCAGCTCGCCCGCCTCGCCGCCCCCGCCACCGTCCTGGCTCTTCTGCTTTCCGATGTCATCGGCGATCCCCTCGATGTGATCGGCTCCGGCCCCGCCGCCCCCGACGCCTCCACCTTCCGCCAGGCCTGGTCCGTCATCGAAAAATTCGGACTCGAAGCCCAGCTCCCCGCCGCTGTCCGCGCCCGCCTCCTCCAGGGCCTCGAAGGCGCCGTCCCCGATACCCCTAAGCCCGGCGACGACCTCTTCCGCCGCACTCGTAACGTCATCGTCGGCAGCAACCGCCTCGCCGTCGACGCCGCCGCCGCCCGCGCCCGCGCCCTCGGCTACAAGCCCCTCGTCCTCTCCACCACCATCGAAGGCGAGACCCGCGACGTCGCCCTCATGCACGCCGCCATCGCCCGCGAAGCCGCGGCATCAGGCCGCCCCGCCAAGCCCCCCCTCTGCCTCATCTCCGGCGGCGAAACCACCGTCACTCTCCGCGGCAATGGCCTCGGCGGCCGCAACCAGGAGTTCGCCCTTGCCGCCGCCCTCGCCCTCGACGGCGCCCCCGGCATCCTCGCCTTCTCCGCCGGCACCGACGGCACCGACGGCACCACCGATGCCGCCGGCGCCCAATCCGACGGCGCCACCCTCGCCCGCGCCGCCGCCCTCGGCCTCGACGCCCAGGCCTCCCTCGCCAACAACGACTCTTACCGCTTCTTCCAGCCTCTGAATGACCTGATCATGACCGGCCCCACCGGCACCAACGTCATGGACGTCCGCCTGATGCTCGTCCGCCCGCCCGCCCCCAAAAGAAAAACCCGGCGGCCCTGAGGCCCCCGGGTCTCTCTCACGCACTCGATTCGGGTTACTGGTTGTCGGCCCGCGCCGGCGGCGCCAGCGGCGCCTTCGGAACCTTCGGCGCTTCCGTCACCGACGCCGCCTCCGCCGCGCTCATCTTCCGCACCGTCAGCGAGCCCCGCTGCGTCACCAGTTTGATCTCCGGACCCCCGCCCAGCGAGCCCGTGATTGACCCGCCGCGGTCTTCTTCCTTCACGGCCAGCTTCGGGTCGAAGTCGTTCGTCGCTTCGCCCCTCTGCGTCACCGCGTTCAGCGTGAACTTCGCCTGCGGCGGCAGCGCCATCTCGATGTCGCCCGACTCCGTCCGCGCGTCGATCCTCGCCACCGGCGCCTTCGCCTGCCGGATCTCGATGTCGCCCCGCTCCAGGTCCAGCGTCAGCGCTTCCGTCGCGTCCGTCAGGTGCACGTCCTTCGACTTCGCCTTCACCGTCACCGGCCCCACCACGTTCGTGGCCGTCAGCGCCGACAGCGTCAATTGCATCTCGCCCGGCAGCCGCTCCATCCGAATGTCCGTCAGCGAGCTCTCAAACCGCACCGGCTTCGCGATCCGCCGCAGCACCGTCTCGCCCGAATACGAACCGTTCACCGTCACCTGCCCCTCCACGTCCTCCAGTTCGATGTCCCGCCCGCGGCCCTTCAGCTCCACGTCGCCCTTCACCCCCGTTGCCCGGATGATGTCGCTCCTCCGCGTCTCCACCCGCACCCTGCCGCCGATGTTCTGCAGCTTCACGCCGGCATTGTCCGAGTTGATCGACACGTCGCCCGCCAGGTCCGTCACCTCCACGTCCCCGTACCGGCCCCGCACCTCTACCGTCACGCCCTTCGGCGCCGTGATGTCCAGGTCCGTCGTCACCCGCGGCCCGTCCGGGCGGTCCTGCCCGCCCGTGATCGCCATGAGCGATCCTGCCGTGTTGATCTTCAGCTTCGTCTGCTCGTTGGCCTTGTCGGCCTCGTCCTTTTGCATGGCCCGCACGGTCTTGCGCGCCGTCACCGAGACTTCAGCCGCGTCCGAGCCGTTGATCCGCACCGTGCCCCGCGCGTTGTCCACCACCAGCCGCCCCTTCGGGTCCAGCTTCAGGCCCTGCTGGTTCTCGCTGTAGTCGTAAGATTCGCCGAATACCTCCACCCCGCCTACCCGGAACCGCCCCAGCCCGTCCCGCGTGAAGCGCTGCACGCCCCACACCGACGAGCCCACAATCGACAGGATGATGATCAGCGCCCACTCGCCTCCCGAGATTCCGCTCGCCGGCAGCCTCCCGCCCCGGAAGTGGATCACCAGGATCTCGATCAACCGCAGCCCGCCCCACGCAATCAGCAGGAACGGCCAGTACGTCATGAACAGGTCGAACAGCGGCAGGTCCGGCCGGATGTTCTTCAACAGGAAGACTACGCCGATCGCAATCAGAATCAGCGGCCCCACGAACGATACTCTTTTCATGGCTGCGCCTCCCTCTAAATTTGCGGGCCCAGGCCCGCCGTCTCGCCCGTCTTCAACGCCATCCGCTCCACCAGCTTCATCAGCCCCAGCAGGATCAGCAGCACCGGCCACGTCTTCGTGAAACTCACGTCCTGGAACCGGTGCAGGCTCATCAGCGTGCCCAGGGCCATCAGCATAATTGGCCCCCGCACCGCTCTCACCAGCATGTATGTGCTGTTCACAGCGCACCTCCCGCCGGCGGTTCGGCCCCGCCCGCTCCAGGCTCCTTCTCAGTCCCGCCGTCCCCTTTCACCCGCACGTACAGCATCCAGCACCCCGCCGCGATCAGCAGCACCGGCCAGAACCTCAGCACCGCCCTCAGCCTCAGCAGGTCCAGGTTGTTCAGCAGGAACAGCGTCCCCAGACCGATCAGCACCACCGGCAGCACCGGCATCTTCCCTTCGCCGCCTTTCAACTCGATCAGCGACGAAAACTCGTCCACCGGCTCGCCCATCCTCCGCTTCCGCGCCGTGTGATACGCCTCGAACGCCATGTAGAACCAGAACACCGCCGTCAGCATCCCGAACAGCGGCTCCAGCCCCCCCGCCGCGTCCGACGACGTGATGCTGATGATCAGGCCCAGGATCAGCACGTGCACCAGGCCCTTCGCATACTGCCCGTTGTAGATCGCCCCCACGCCCGGAATCATCCCCAGCAGGAACGCCAGCCCCGGCGATACCCCCGGGTTCGGAATCGGCGGCGGCCCGTACGGGCTCCCCGCCTGCGCCCCCGCCGCTTTGGGCATGTGCTCTTCGCAGAACACCGTGCCCTGCGCCACCCGCACCGTCTCCTCCGTCAACGGCTTGCCGCACGTCCGGCAGTACGCCGTCACCGGCTTCAGATTTTCGTTTGCCGTCGTCATTGTCTCGCCCTCCCATCACTGCTAGGTCGTTCCGTCTCCCCCTGGGGCTTCAATTCGATCGGCCCCTCCAAGGCTGAGGAATCCGGCGCCGCCTGGCCCGGGGCCTTCACCCCGCCCGGCGCCGCGCCGGCCGCCGGCGTCTCGCTGGTCTCGTTCCAGTCTCTTAACGTCTGCTGGATTTCATAAACCAGACGCAGGCTTTCGTAATACTTCTTGGCCCGGTCCCACGTGCGGTATGTCTTGTCTTCCAAGGTCATCCACACCTTCGCCGGCTCCAGGTCCGACGGCCGCAACTGCCGCACCGGAATGCCCGCAAACCGCGCCAGCATCGAGAAACTCAGGATCGTCATCGCCATCCCCATGGCGAACTTCGGCTGCAGCACCGGCTCCAGCAATCGACCGATCCAGCTCCTCGCTCCGCTCTTCTTCACCGGCGCCGCATGGCCCTGCCGCGCCTCGTACAGAATCTTGTTCACCAGCTCTGCCGGAGGCTCCACCTCCGCCACCGTTTCCAGGAACCCCACCACCGCCCGCGAATCTTCCACCAGCTCCCGGCACGCCGCGCATCCTTCCAGGTGCAGCTCCACGGTCGCGCGCTCGGCCGCCGACAGCGTGCCGTCCACGTAGTCGCAGATCAGGGCTTCCAGCTCGATGCACTTCATACCAGCACCTTCTGCCTGCGCAGAATCCGCGCCAGTTCGGCCCGGCCCCGGTTCAACCGCGATTTCACCGTGCCTTCCGGCACCGCCAGAACCTGGGCGATCTCCCGGTATTCCATCTCTTCCAGGTCCCGCAGGATCACCGTCTCCCGCAGCTCCGGCGACAGCTTCGCCAGCGCTCCCTGCAGAACTTCGCTCGCCTCCCGCCCCGCCAGCACCGCGTCCGTCCGCCCCTCGATCGCCGCCCGGTTCTCCATCACCCCCAACTGGTCTTCAATCGAGTCCGTCGCCCGGTCCATCTTCGACCGCCGGTAGTGGTCGATCAGCAGATTCCGCGTCAGCCGCGTCAGCCACACCGCGAACGAGCCTTCCCCAGCCCGGAAGCTCTTCACTGATTTGAATACCCGCAGGAACACGTCCTGCGTCAGGTCCTGCGCTTCGCTGTCCTTGCCCGTGAATCGGTAGCAGATCGCGTACACGCGCCGCGTGTGCGCCTTGACCAGGTCTTCCCAGGCGCCTTCGTCGCCTTGCAGGCACCGCTCCACCAGTTGCGCGTCCAGGTCCAGGTCACTCACGGCTGTACGGCCCCAAGCGGCTCCCAGCCCCCCCGGCTGCGCCATCGGCAGGACCACCGTCCCGCCCGCGCCGTGCCTCAATGCCTGGGTTACCGCCGCCATGGCCGCCTCTGTCTCCTTCCGGAAGGCCCCTTCTCTCCCGGACTTCCGCCCCGGAACGTACTGGTCCTGGCCCGGAGTGCCCGTTTCTTGCCTTCCAGTCTGTACAACGAGGAATTATCATGGGAAGTTCGCTCAATCTGTGTGAGCTGGCAGCCAGACACCCCATTCTAGTCGAAATTGGCGCGGTTGCGGCTTTCATTCGGCCCGATTCATGCATTTGACCAGGGAGGGCTTATGACACAACCGGCCCGGCGCCCCCGCCGTCTCCACGCCGGCCTTTGGATCACCATCGCCCTCACCGCCGCCGTCGTCTTCTTCCTCTTCCGCCGCTGGTCCGGCGCCGGCTTCGATACCCGGGACTTTCTTCGTTCCTTTGCCTCCGCCGACTGGCGCTGGCTCTGCGCCGCCTGGCTCCTCACCATCCTCAGCTACTACATCCGCGTCCTCCGCTGGCTCGTCATGCTCCGGCCCATCGCTCCCCACGCCTCCCAGGCCGCCCTCTTCCGCGCCACCGCCATCGGCTTCTCCGCCGTCTACCTCATCGGACGCCCCGGCGAGCTCGTCCGCCCCTACCTCACCGCCCGCTCCGCCGGCGTCCCCTTCCTCTCCCAGATGGCCGCCTGGCTCCTCGAACGCATCTACGACACCCTCATCGTCCTCGCCCTCTTCGGCTACGCCCTCGCCGCCCTCGTCCAGTCCCGCCCCTCCGTCGGCCCCACCCTCCATTGGATCCTCGAGCGTGGCGGCTGGATCACCGCCATCACCTGCTCCATCTGCCTCGCCGCCCTCGCCGCCCTCCAGCTCTTCTCCGAAACTCTCGAAGCCCGCATCCTCTCCGCCCTCGGCTTCCTCCAGGCCCACCACCAGGAACGAGCCGCCCGCCTCGTCCGCGCCGCCGTCGACGGCCTCCGCGCCACCCGCAGCCCCCGCTCCATCGCCCTCCTCCTGGCTTGGTCCGCCCTCGAGTGGTACATCATCTACCTCTGCTTCTTCGCCGTCTTCCAGGCCTTCTCCCAAACCGCCCCCCTCGGCACCACCGCCATCCTCACCTACATCGGCTTCGTCGCCTTCGGCAGCCTCGTCCAGATCCCCGGCATCGGCGGCGGCTTCCAGATCGTCGCCGTCCTCGTCCTCACCGAAATCTTCCACCTCCCCCTCGAACTCTCCGCCTCCGTCGCCCTCGTCACCTGGATCGTCTCCCTCGTCGGCATCCTCCCCCTCGGCCTCGTCCTCGCCTTCTACGAAGGCCTCACTTGGCGTAATATCATCGATATAGAAAAGGAGGCCGCTTCATGAACTGCCCTTTCTGCGGCTTCAAAGAGGACCGCGTCATCGACAGCCGCGAAAGCAGGGAAGGCGACGTCATCCGCCGCCGCCGCGAATGCCTCCAATGCCTTCGTCGCTTTACTACATATGAAAGAATAGACGAGGTCCCTTACATGGTCGTCAAGAAAGACGGCCGCCGCGAAAAGTTCGACCGCCAGAAAGTCCTCTCCGGCCTGCTCAAAGCCTGCGAAAAACGCCCCGTCAGCATGACGAAACTCGCCGAACTGGTCGATGAGGTGGAAGGCAGGCTCGCGGATAAGGTCGATCGTGAGATTTCTACTTCAGAAATAGGAGAACTGCTCTCTGAGCGCCTCCTCACCCTCGACAAGATCGCCTACGTCCGCTTCGCCTCCGTCTACCGCGATTTCCAGGATGTGGAGGCTTTCTTCAGTGAATTGAAAGACTTGGTCCGCCAGAAGCGTGGCTAGCGGGCCACAGCCCCGGCTCCGTCCCACCCCCTTCACAACGCTTCTGTAACTAATTCCCCGCTGCCGCATCTGATGCAATAGGAACTTAACACGAGCGCGAAACCATGTTATGCTTGTTCGGAGCGTCTGGCCATCCTCAATCCATGCGCTAACCATCAGGTCGTGCCGCGAAATTACCACCTGCGCGTCTCGCGCGGGGGCTTCCCGTTGTTCCGGATGCTGTTTGAGCCGTCTATTGACTTAGTTTCTGGATAGGAATATCAGTGGTAACTCCCATCGCGGTTGCGCGTCATCTCGGATCGCTGAGCCCCCGGCGCCTCTCCCAGGCCCTGGGTGCCTCGCTCCCCGGATCGCGCCGTGGCGCTCCCGGCCCTCGGGCCGCAGTTGTTTGTCTTGGGACCGGTTGCTAGGCCGGACCCGGAGGTTTGTCCCCAGTGGATCATTTTGAAGATCAGTTTTTGGCCGATTCGACTGATGCCCTCGCTCTGCCGTTTGACGAGGAAACCAACTACTTCCACCCTGAAGACGTTCAGGAGGAAGAGTTCCCGGCTGCGCAACCCGTCGAAGAGTCCATCTACACCGACGACCCCGTCCGCGTCTACCTGCGCGAGATGGGTGCCGTCCCCCTCCTAACCCGCGAAGGCGAGGTCGACCTCGCCCGCAAGATGGAGCGCGGCAAGCTGCGTATGCAGAAGGCCATCAGCCGCTCCGTTCTCGTTCAGCTCCAGATCGTCGAAGTAGCCGACCTCATCCGCAAAGCCGCCGCCGATATCGAGGACTTCGTCGATCTCGGCGAAGTCGAGGAAGCCTCCGCCGCCCTTGAAAAGCGCACCCGCGAGCTCCACGAGGATTTCGAGAAGCTCACCGCCCTCTACAAAAAGCAGGAGCAGCTCCGCGAAAAATTCGAGGCCGTCGCCGCCGCCAACAAGAAGGCCCGCCGCAAGGCCCTCATGAAGTTCCACCGCGCCCGCGTCGAAACTTCCCTCGCCATCCGCCGCCTGCCCTGGCTCTCCCCCAAGTGGCGCCACTTCTCCGCCGCCATCGAGAAGGCCGTCGAGGAGATGAGCTACCTCGAAGCCGAGATCCGCCGCCTCGAAGTAAACAAGGCCGAGAACCAGTCCCGCATCCGCGAGCTCAAGCGCGAAATCAAGAGGCGCGAAACCCAGGCCGGCGCCTCGCTCGCCGACCTCCGCCACTCCCTCACCGTCATCCGCCACGGCGAACACGAAGCCGAACGCGCCAAGAAGGACCTCGTCGAGGCCAACCTCCGCCTCGTCGTCTCCGTCGCCAAGAAGTACGTCAACCGCGGCCTCCACCTCCTCGACCTCATCCAGGAGGGCAACATCGGCCTCATGCGCGCCGCCGACAAGTTCGAATACCGCCGCGGCTACAAGTTCTCCACCTACGCCACCTGGTGGATCCGCCAGGCCATCACCCGCGCCATCGCCGACCAGTCCCGCACCATCCGCATCCCGGTGCACATGAACGAGTCCATGAACAAGTTCCTCCGCGCCACCCGCGAACTCGAAAAGGAACTCGGCCGCGTCCCCACCAACGAGGAGATCAGCCGCCGCATGGACATCCCCGTCGAGAAGGTCCAGAAGCTCAAGACCATCTCCCGCGACCCTGTCTCCCTCGAAACCCCCGTCGGCCGCGACGGCGAATCCGCCCTCGGCGACCTCATCGAGGATCGCTGGGTCGGCTCCCCCGTCGACGCCGTCATCGACTCCAACGTCCGCGACGAAACCGCCAACATCCTCAAAACCCTCTCCCCCAAGGAAGAGAAGGTCATCCGCCTCCGCTTCGGCATCGGCTGCGAGCGCGAGCACACCCTCGAGGAGATCGGCCAGCAGTTCGACGTCACCCGCGAGCGCATCCGCCAGATCGAGGCCAAGGCCCTCCGCCAGCTTCGCTCTCCGGAGCGCGCCCGCCACCTCCGCGCTCTCCTCGCCGCCCGGTAGGGCGGCGAGGACCCCGCCGAAGCCCCCAGTCCCGGCGTGTGAGCGACGGGCTCGTGTCCTCCCCTCCGCCCACACCCCCACATTCTTATCTGTACCCCCCTGTCGCCTTCCTCCCCCTTTTCCTGCGTTACCTCATCAGTGGGGCAGATCGCTCGCGTTCGCCGTCTCTCGCGGACAGCGTAGCGGAGGAGGCGATGCCTGCCCCCGGTATCTCAACTCTGGGTCTCCAACCGCCATGCACCGACTCACTCTTTCCTTGCTCGCTCTCTCCCTGCTCCCTGTCTCCGGAGCCGGCGCCCTCAACCACAAGTGGACCGCTGAAGCCCCCGGCGCCGTCAAATGGTCCCGCATGACCCTCGCCGGCACCTACGTCTTCGCCACCGGCAAGGCCCTTTGCGCCATCGACTCCGCCTCCGGCAAGCTCCTCTGGTCCCGCCCCGAATTCGCCTCCGTCCTCGAGTTCAACGTCGAGGAGGTCCCCGGCCTCCCCCTCCTCTTCGTCGCCCAGAACTCCGGCCGCTTCTCCAACTCCTCCCAGCTCACGGCCCTCCACCTCGAAACCGGACAGAACGTCTGGCAGACCGGGAAGCTCAAAGGCCACCTCATCGACCTCGTCGGCCACGCCTCCGCCGGCCTCGTCGTCGACTTTTCCAAGGAGGTCGGCGCCGCCGCCAAGTCCGCCCTCGACTACTCCGCCTACGACCTCGCCAACGGCGCCGAAATCTTCCAGGGCCGCATCAACGATCAAGCCGACCTCTACCCCAACGAAAAGACTTCCAAGATGATGCCCCGCTTTGACTTGAACGGCCACGCCCAGCCCGCCTTCGACGACACCGCCATGTACGTCGCCTACTCCGGCCTCCACAAAATCGACCTCGCCTCCGGCAAACTGCTCTGGGGCTCAAAGTTCGACGTTACCGAGGGCTCCTTCAAAAAGACCAACTCCTCCCCCGTCCTCGCCGGCGGCACCGTCTACTCCTCCGCCAAGGGCGTCATCCGCGCCTTCGACCGGAACTCCGGCGCCCTCAAGTGGACCTCCAAGGACTTCGGCGCCTCCGTTCCCGAAATCACCGTCAGCGGCGGCGCCGTCATCGCCCGCATGGGCGGCACTTACTTCAACGCCGGCAGCCGTGAGTACGAACTGAAAAAGCCCCTCGGCATCGTCGCCCTCGACGCCGCCTCCGGCCAGCTCCGCTGGCGCTATGACGACGCCAAGGATTCCACCACCAATATGTACTTCCACGAGCCTTCCAAAACCGTTATCATCGCCGACTCGCGCTCCCTCGTCGGCCTCGACGTCACCGCCTCCGGCAAGCCTCGCGAGGCCTTCCGCGTCCCCCTCGAGTTCAAAGCCCGTTCCAGCGGCGGCAAGAAGGCCGCCAAAATGGCCGGCAAGTTCGCCCTCGGCGGCATCCGCGGCATGGCCGCCAAGGATTCCTCCGGCGAGGACTACCCCCTCGCCCTCGTCCCCCGCTCCGGCGGCTCCCTCGTCGTCCGCGCCAAGCAGCACCTGCTCGCCTTCGACCCCGCCGCCCGCAAAGTCCTCTGGGGCGTCGAATACAAGGCCCCCGGCCTCTCCGGCTGGCAGAAAATCGCCACCACCGCCGCCTTCGCCATGGCCTACTACATGAACACCTCCACTGCCCTCAACACCTACGCCGGCACCACCGCCAACACCACCGCCAACAACCTCCGCCAGCAGAACGTCCAGGGTATGTTCGGCGCCTGGTCCAAGTCCTTCTCCGCCTCCCTCTCCTCCAATAACTACGCCTACATGCTCACCGACGTCGAAGCCCCCAAGGGGACCGCCCCCGGCATTGTCGGCGTCAACCTGGACAGCGGCGAGACCGAGCGCGAAGTCCTGTTCGGCGAAAAGGAGCCCTCCTACGTCGTCGACGAGCTCCGCGGCGTCGTCATCCGCACCCGCAAGGATAAGGAGTTCGTCGCCGACGCCCTCCGTTAACCCCCTGCGCTAAACTGTCCCTTTCCCTACACCGTCCAAGAGATGACCGGCCCCGGCGAGTCGCGCCCCTCCCTTCACGACCAGCTCCCCCTGGTCTACGAAGAGCTGCGCCGCCTCGCCGCGGCCTACCTCCGCCGCGAGCGCCCCGATCACACCCTCCAGCCCACCTCCCTCGTCCACGAGGCCTACCTCCGCCTCGCCTCCCAGCGCGATACCGATTGGTCCAACCGCGCCCAGTTCATCGGCCTCGCCGCCTCCATGATGCGCCGCATCCTCGTCAATTACGCCGAGTCCCGCGCCGCCGCCAAGAGCGGTGCCGGCGCACTCCGCCTCTCTCTCGACGACTCCCTCTCCCCCGCCGCCCCTCCGCTCGTCCCCTTCGTCGACCTCCTCGCCCTCGACCAGGCCCTCACCCAGCTCGCCGCCTTCGACCCCGACTGTGCCAAAATCGCCGAGATGAAGTACTTCGGCGGCCTCACCTTCGACGAAATCGCCCAGGTCCTCGGCGTCGCCGAGCGCACCGTCCAGCGCCACTGGCGCACCGCCCGCGCCTGGCTCTTCGCCCGCCTCTCCGCTTAACCCATGGCCGCCTTCACCCCCGATGAGTGGCGCCTCGTCGCCCAGCTCTTTGACGCCGCCGCCGACCTTCCCCCTGACGCCCGTTCCGCTTTCCTCGACCCCCGCTGCCCCGACCCCGCCATCCGCGCCGAAGTCGACCGCATGCTCCACGCCGACCTCCATGCCGCCGCCTTCCTCGATGACCCGCCCCTCTCCCTCCCCGAGCCTTCCTTCTCCCCCCAACCCGGCCTCGCCGTCGGCCCTTACCGCCTCCTCCGCTCCCTGGGCCAGGGCGGCATGGGCTCCGTCTGGCTCGCCGAGCGCGCCGACGGCACTTTCTCCCAGCAGGTCGCCATCAAGTTCTCCCTCTCCGGCCTCCTCTCCGCCGAAGCCCGCCGCCGCCTCCACTCCGAGCGCCGCATCCTCGCCCAGCTCCAGCACCCCCACATCGCCCGCCTCCTCGACGCCGGCGCCGCCGGTCCCGGCGTCCCTTACTTCGTCATGGAGTATGTGGACGGCCAGCCCCTCCTCGAATACGCCCGCTCCCGCCGCCTCTCCGTCCCCCATCGCCTCCTCCTCTTTTATGACCTCTGCCTCGCCGTCCACTACGCCCACCAACGCCTCATCGTTCATCGCGACCTGAAGCCCGCCAATATCCTGATCGATGCCAACGGCCGCGCCCGCCTCCTCGATTTCGGCGTCGCCAAACTCCTCCAGCCCGACGACGGCGCCGGCTCCTCCCCCGCCACGGTCGCGGCCTTCTGGACCCCCGCCTACGCCAGCCCCGAACAGCTCCGCGGCCTCCCCGTCACCACCGCCGCCGATATCTACTCCCTCGGCCTCGTCCTCCATCAGCTCCTTACCGGCGCTTCGCCTTCCCCCGGCGTCCAGCCTCCGCCTCCCTCCCGCTTCGGTCCCGCCCTCGACCGCGACCTCGACTCCATCCTCTGCGCCGCCCTCGCGCCCGAGCCCGAGCGCCGCTACGCCTCCGCCCGCGACTTCGCCGACGACATCCACGCCGTCCTCCAGCGCCGCCCCGTCTCCGCCCGCCCCCAGACTCTCCCCTACCGCTTCGCCAAGTTCCTCAACCGCAACCGCGCCCTCTCCGCCGTCCTCTCCGTCGCCATCCTATCCACCTTCGCCGCCCTCGCCCTCTTCGGTTGGCAGTGGCGCGCCGCCCGCCGCGCCGAGGCCCTCGCCCAAAGCCACCTCCAGGACGTCCACCGCCTCGCCACCAGCCTCCTGTTCGACTACCACGACCAGCTCTCCCGCCTCCCCGGCTCCACCGCCCTCCGCGCCCGCATCGCCGCCGACGGCCTCCACTATCTCCAGTCCCTCTCTTCCCAGTTCCAGCCCGAAAACTTCCCCCCTTCCCTCAATCGCGAAATCTCCTCCGCCTGGCT
>DAHVTI010000593.1 GCA_027324255.1 Bryobacterales bacterium
TGGGCGCGCGGCGCAGCGACATCCTGTGGCAGTTCCTGATCGAGTCGGCGGTGCTGTCGGGGGCTGGGGGGCTCGCCGGGGTGATGATTGCATGGGGTTTGGCGGCGCTGGTGAGGAACTTCACGCCGGTGCCGATGGAACTGCCGCTGAGCTCCGTGGTGGTGGGCGTGGGGCTGTCTGCGACGGTGGGCCTGTTCTTCGGCATCTACCCGGCGCAGCGGGCGTCCAAGCTGGATCCGATTGAAGCGCTGAGGGCGGAAAAGTGAAGCCGAAATTCGACAGTACGGCGGTGATGCTGGCCGGCGTGGGGCTTGCGCTGGCGGCCATCCGCGGCCACAAGCTTCGCAGTTTCCTGACCGTGCTGGGCGTCATCATCGGCACGGGCACCATCATAGGGGTGGGCAGCATCCTGACGGGCTTCGACGGGGCGGTGACGAACGCCATCAAGAGCTTCGGCACCGACACGGTGATCGTGCTGAAGTGGCAGGCAGGCATCCGCTTCGGCAACCGCTCGCGCGAAGAGTGGATGCGCAAGCCGCTCACCTACGAGCAGGCGATGGCGATTCGCGACCGCTGCCGGAGCGTACGGCCGGTGAGCCCATACCTATTTCCGGGGCGCGGCATCCACAAGGCCCACTACAAGGGCAACGACGTGCTCCAGATCAACCTGGGCGGCACCGACGAGAAGTACGCGCAGGGCGGCCAGGCCGAGATGATGAAGGGCCGTTTCTTCACCGAGTTCGAAAACGTCCATCACGTGCCGGTGGTCGTCATCGGCGAGGACATTCACAAGAGCCTGTTTGCGGGCGTGGACGCCATCGGCAAGGAACTGCAGGTGGACGGACATAGCTACCAGGTGATCGGCGTCATGAACCGGCCCGCCAACTCCTTCCCGGGCCAGCAGGACAACCGCGTGCTGCTGCCGTATCATACGATGCGGAAGCTGGAGCCGGCGGCGATCGAGCACATGATCGTCGTGGCGGCCAAGCCGGGCGAGCTCTCGCAGGCCATCGACGAGGTGCGCGGTGTGCTGCGGCAGGAGCGGCGGCTGAAGTACAACGAGCCGGACAACTTCGGACTGAACACGGCCGAGCAGATGATCGAGGACTTCCGGCAGGTGACCAGCGTGACGGCGCTGGTGATGGTGGTGCTCTCCTCCATCGGGCTGCTGGTGGGCGGCATCGGGGTGATGAACATCATGCTGGTGTCGGTGACGGAGCGGACCAAGGAGATCGGCGTGCGCAAGGCGATCGGGGCGCGCAAGATCGATATCGTCGTGCAGTTCCTGACGGAGGCGGTGGTGCTGACGTTTGCCGGCGGGCTGCTGGGCATGGGGCTGGGCTGGGCCATTTCAAAGGCCGCGGCGCTGGCTTTCCCCACGCTGCCCACCAGCGTGCCGGTGTGGGCGGCGGCGCTCGGCGTGATCGTCAGCGTCGGAGTGGGGCTCTTCTTCGGGCTGTGGCCGGCCGCGAAGGCGGCGCGGCTGGACCCGGTGGAGGCGCTGCGCTACGAGTGAGCCGGCTGCTACTCTGGGCTTGATGCTCCGATGGATGATGATGCTGACGCTGGTGCCGAGCCTGGTCGCCGGCCAAGGTAAAGGACAGGCCAAGGGACGCGGGCACGAAGCCGCCCAGGCCGAGCCGGCCGGGCCGCGCAAGGCAACCTACCCGTTCTTCCATGACGCGGAAACCAAACTGATTCTCGACTTCTACCGCCCCGGCTCAGGCCACCTTCCGCCGGGGCTGGCCAAGAGGGGCGGGGAACTGCCGCCCGGCCTGCAAAAGCAACTGCGGGTGACCGGTACGCTGCCGCCGGGCATCGATAAGAAGCTGGAGCCGTTCCCGCCCGACCTGGAGCGGCGCCTGACTCCGGTGCCCGCCGGCTACCGCCGGGTGCTGGCCGGCACAGTGGCGCTGCTGGTGCAGGACGCGACGAATCTGATTGTCGATGTGCTGGAAGTGATCCGGCGTTAGGAGGAAGCGCCGGCGCGCACAAATTGGAACACCCGCCGGTTCTCGCGCGTAATGCTGGCATGAGCGCCGGTGTGCGAACTCTGCTCCTGCTCCCGCTGCTGCCCGCCGCCGCCTGCTGGGGGCAGCCGACGATCGAGGAGATCCTGGCCAAGCTGGCCGCCAACCAGGAGAAGGGCGTCGAGGCCAGGAAGTCCATCGTCTACCGGCAGGACACCTGGGTGCGGCTGCTGCGCACCAACGGCAAGCTCTCGCGGGAAGAGAAGCGCCAATACACCGCCGCGCCGACCGCCACGGGGACCGAGAAGAAACTGGACCGCTTCGAGGGGCGCTACGAGCGCGGCGGCAGGCTGTACCCCTACGAACGCCCCAAGTTTCAGTACAAGGACATGGACATCGACGGCGACCTCATAGAAGATCTGACCGACGACCTGGTGAACGACAAAAAATCGCGCGACGGCTTCTCGAAAGACATGTTCCCGCTGACGCGGGAGGAGCAGCGCCACTACAGGTTTACCCTCACAGGCCGCAGGAAGCTGGCGGGCGTGGAGGCGTGGCACATCCAGTTCGAACCACTGAAGGGCAGCGGGCTGGACGACGACCGGCCCTGGAAGGGCGAGGTCTTCGTGCATCCGGAGGAATTCCAGCCGCTGCTGGTGTCCACGCGGCAGGCGTTCAAGATCCCGGTGGCGGTGAAGGTGCTGCTCGGTATCGACATCAAGCAACTCGGGTTTCAGGTGACGTACCGCAAGGTGGGGCAAGACCTGTGGTTCCCGGCGACCTACGGGACCGAGTTTGGGCTGAAGGTGCTGTTCGGCTACAAGCGGAACATCACGATGAACGTCACCAACAGCGACTTTCGCCGAACCTCCGCCGAGAGCACGATCCAGTTCCTGGAGCCCACTGGAACGGGAGGAGCGAAGCCTTCGCCGGATGGTGTCTTTTGATGTTGCGGAATGACCGATCGGGTGATAACCTTACACTGTTCTCGAAAAACTGGCTATCTAAAGATGGATCTGGGTGTCTCAGCATTCTTTCCGGCGTACAACGATGCCCCCTCTCTGCCCGGCTTGGTGGCGCGGGCGGCGGAGGCGTTGGAGCGTTGCACGCCGGATTACGAAATCATCGTCGTGAACGACGGCAGCCAGGATGAGACCGGCGCCGTGCTGGAGGATTTGCGGGAGCAGTACGCGCCGCGGCTGCGGGTGATCACGCACGAAAAGAACCGCGGCTACGGCGGGGCTCTGCGCAGCGGCTTTGCGGCGGCGACGAAGGACCTGGTGTTCTACACCGACGGCGACGGGCAGTACGATCCGGCCGAGATTCATCTGCTGGTGGAACGGCTGCGGCCCGGCGTGGGCCTGGTGAATGGCTACAAGCTGGCGCGGCGTGACCCGTGGCACCGCATCGCCATCGGGAAGATCTACAACCGCGTGGCTCGCCTGCTGTTCTGCATCCGGATCCGGGACATCGACTGCGACTTCCGGCTGATCCGGCGGAGCCTGGTGGAACATCTGCGGTTGGAATCCACATCGGGGACGATCTGCGTCGAACTGGTCAGGAAGATCGAGATCTCCGGCTGCGGGGTGGCTGAAGCCGGCGTGAGCCATTACCCGCGGCTGCACGGGCGGAGCCAGTTCTTCCGTTGGAAGTCCCTGGCGACGACGCTGCGGCAGTTTACGCGGCTGTACTGGAGGCTGGTGGTCCTGCCGGGGACGGACCGGTTCAGGCAGCGGCTGCTATGCGCATTCCGGCCGTCGATCTAAGGCCGGCGCTTGAGGAGACGCGGGCCTGCTGGCAGGCGCGCGTGGGGGAAGTGTTCGGCCGCATGCACTTCATCCTGGGCGAGGAAGGGGTGGCGTTCGAAGCGGAATTTGCGCGGGAGATGGGGGCGAAGCACGCCGTCGGCTGCGGCAACGGGACGGCGGCCATCGAGCTGTGCCTGCGGGATGCGGGCATCACGTCAGCGAAACAGGAGGTGCTGACGACGCCGCTGACCGCGCCGTTCACGGGCGTGGGCATTGCGGCGGCGGGCGCCCGGCCGCGTTTTGCCGACGTCGATCCGCGCACGCTGCTGCTGGACCCCGGCGACGCGGGCAACCGCCTGACGCGCCGCACGGCGGCGTTGGTGGCGGTGCACCTGTACGGGATGCCGTGCGCCATGGAGCGGCTGCGCGCGCTGTGCCGCGACCGGAGCCTCGTGCTGATCCAGGACGCGGCGCAGGCGCACGGAGCCACTTACCGCGGGCGCCCGCTGACGGCGTGGTCGCGGTATGTGACTTACAGTTTCTATCCGACCAAGAACCTGGGCTGCCTGGGCGACGGCGGCGCCATCGCCACCGGCTCGCGGCCGGCGGCGGCGCGGCTGCGGGCGCGGCGCGATGGCGGGCGCGTGCCGGGCTCTGCCGACATGGTGTCGCGCCTGGAGGGCATCAATTCGCGGCTGGACGAACTGCAGGCGTGCTTTCTGCGGGCGTTTCTGCCGCGCCTGGCGGGGTGGAACGCGCACCGCGCGCGGGTGGCGGCGCTCTATCGCGAGGCTCTGGCGGACTGCGCGGGGGTGGAATTGCCGCAGGCGGTGGAGGGCGGCGTGCAGCACCTGTTCCCGGTCCTGGCCGATGGCCGCGACCGGCTGCGGGCCTTTCTGCGCGACCGCGGCATCGGCTCGGGGGTCCACTATCCCGTCCCTCTGCACCTGCACCCTGCTTTCCGCGACTGCGGGCTGAAGCGTGGCGATCTACCGGTGGCCGAACGGGCCTGCCGGCGGCTGGTGTCGCTGCCGCTGTGGTCCCACCTGCCGCTGGAGCAGGCGGCCGAGGCGGCCGAGGCGGTGCGGGCGTTCTACCGCTCCGGGATTCGGTAGATGAGGATGGAGCCGGCCACGACGTCGTCCGGCTGGCGGTCGCGGAAGGCGCGGTAGTAATTCCTGTATTTCCCGCTGAAGAACTGTCCTGTGAGCAGGGTGGCGCTGATGGCCCAGATGCCGGGCTCGGGGTGGAGTTCGAGTCCGCGGGCCAGCGCATCGTTCCAGGGGGGAGCCACCAGTTCCACCATGTTTTCCTCGTCGGGGAAGAGGCGGTGTGGCGGGTCGTTGCCGAAGAACGAGAGGCGGATGCGGCGCACCTGGTGGCGCAGGCACCACTGGCGCAGGGCGGGCAGGCCGTGGCCCCAGTCGAGGTTGCTGTCGGAGAGCGCGTGGATGCGCCGGTCCAGGCTGGGGGCGAAGTCATTGAAGTAGCTGATGGTGTAGGGGTACTGGGACAGGACCGAAACGGCCGTCCACACGAGGGCGGCCGCTGGAATCCACGGCCGGCGGGCGAGCAGCGCCCGCTCCAGGGCCATGCCGCAGATGAGGATCAGGAACGGCACCGCCGGCAACACCAGCCGGTAGCCCAACTGGAGCGTGGAGAGCGAGGCAAGGCCGAAGTAGTAGACGGGCGGAAAGAGCAGGAAGAAGGCGGCCGGGGCGCGGGCGGAGAAGCCCCTGGCCCGTGCGGCCAGCACCAGCGAGGCCGCCAGGAGCAGGAGCAACGGCAGCGGCGACTTCAAGGCCAGGGCGGAGAGGAAGTAGCGGCGGTCGCCACCCGGGCGCTGCTCTCCGAACAGGTAAACGAGATTGACGCTCTTGTTTTCCGAGATCAGCGACAGGGTGCCGTCCACGTAGCGGGCGGGCAGAGGCAGGGCGCGGGCGGCGGTTGGCAGGTGCAGGATGCGCGTTTCGCCGTAGAGCAGGCGGCGCATTTCGAACTGGCAGGCGGCCGAGCAGAGGCCGTACGCGACGAGCAGGCAGGCCGCCGGCCACAGAGCGGCATCGCGCCAGCGCCGCCCGGTGAGGGCGCGGATGGCCAGCAGCAGTGGCGCCACGGGCAGCAGGACCAGCATGGAGAGCTTGGTCGACAGCGCCAGGCACAGCGCGAGGGAGACCCACAGCGCGCCCCGCCAACCCGGCGCCTGCCAGAACCGCCAGGCGGCGTACCAGAAGGCGAGGTAGCCGAGCGTGGCGCTGAGGTCGTTCTTGAAGAGCGCGGCATGGCCCAGGGCCGTGGGCTCCAGCGCCCACAGGGCGGCCAGCATGAGGGCAACGCGCGGGTCCCACAACCGGCGGGCCCAGAGCCAGAGCAGCAGCGTGACGAGCGGGGCGATGAGGACGAACGGAGCCCGGCTCCAATCGATCCAACGGCTGATCTCCGCCGGAGGCATGGCGTTCAGCATGTCGGAGCCGATGTTCCACTCGTGGCCGGCGGCCCAGGCGGGGGAGTCCACCGGCAGCGGCGGCGCCAGCAACAGCGACGGCCAGCCGCCGAGGAGCTTGATGAACGGCGGCATGTCGCCGGGCTTCAGCCGGTCTTCCCCCCGCCAGTACATGTAGGCCGAGACCATGTGGCTGGGCTCGTCGACGGTGAGGCCGACGGCGCGCACCTGGTAGGCGATGGCCGCCGTCTGGACAGCGAGAAGCAGCGCCAGCAGGAGCTTTTCCGTGCGGCTCATTCCTTCTCCGCCACGAGCAGGACCGACTGGCCGAGCGGCAGGTCGAGTCCGGCGCCGATGAGGCGCGCCTCGGCGGCGAGCGCCGCAAACAGCCCGGCCTCGAGCCAGCGCGGGCCCAGCCCGACGCCGCTGGCCACGGGCGCGGAGGTGAGGGGTTCCCAGACGCGGAACTTCAGGAAGGCCACGGGCAGCAGGAAGGAGTTGGCGTAGGAGGCGCGGAGGATGCGCAGCCCGTGCGCGGCCGCTTCCCGGCGCAACCGCGCGCGCGTGTAACGCTGGCGCTCGCCGACGTAAGTGGAGTGGCGGCTCCTCAGCGCCTGAAAGGCGGCCGCGCGCAGCACGAAAATGCCGCCCGGCCGCAGCACGCGCGCGAATTCGACGAGGGCCTGCTTCTCGAGGCCGGGTTCGAGGTGGACCAGCATGTCGAGCGTGACGAGGGCGTCGAAGCTGTGGTCGGGAAACGGCAGGCGCAGGGCGTCGCAGCGGACCAGGCGGAGACAGCCGTTGGCGTGTGCGTGGCGCAGGCCTTCCGCCGAGAGGTCGGTGGGCGTCACCCGCCAGCCGTAGCGTCTTTCGAGCAGCCGGGCCGTCACGCCGGTGCCGCAGCCGACTTCAAGAACGTGGCGGATGCGGCGCTGGTTCGCCAGCGGGTCCAGCAGGCGCAGCAGGATCTCCTTCATCCCGCGGAACCACCACATGCGCTCTTCGGCGGCGCTGAGGTTGGCGTATTCTCCGGGGTTCATCGGCTCGTGGAAACTCCCGCGAACCACCTTACCGTCTCCCGGATGCCGGCGCGGAAGCCCGTGCGCGGCTGCCAGCCGAGGTCGCGCCGGATGCGGCTGGTGTCGGAGCTGTAACTGCCGATGTCGAAGGCGAGGTGATCCGGCGGAAAGGGACGGCACCGGACGGCGGTTTCCGGTGCGATTTCGTCGCGCATGATCCCGGCGATAGCGGCGACGGAAAGGGTCTCGGGGCCGCCGACGTTGAAGATGCGGTGCGGCAACTCCCGCGCCATGCCGGCCAGCAGAAACGCCTCGACGACGTCTTCGCTGTAGATGGGATCGCGCAGTTGCGCGCCGTCGCCGAAGATTTCGATGCCATCGCCGTCGAGCAGCCGCCTCAGGAAGACCGACAGGAAGCCCTGGCCGTGGGCGTGCAGTCCGAGCCGGGGGCCGTAGACGTTGGTGAGCCGCAGGACGACGCCGTCCAGCTTGCCCATGCGGGTGAGCATCTGGTGGTAGAGCTCGGCGGCGCGCTTGTGCACGCCGTTGAAGTCGGTGGGGTTGATCAGGACGTCCTCGCCGACCGGCAGTTCGGCGGCCGGGCCGTAGACCTGGCGTGTGCCGGCATAGACGACGCGCACGCCTCTTCTCAGCGCGCAGGCCGCGCTAAGGAACTTCAATTGGGCGACGGTGTTCAGCTCCAGGTCGCGCAGCGGGTCCTCCATGCTGCGCGAATGGCTGATCTCTCCTGCCAGGTTGAAGACGATGTCGGCTTGCGCGAGCTCACGCTCGAATTCCGCCGTGTCGGCGATGTTGGCGCGGATGACGCGCACGAGGTGGTGCACGCCCTCCAGGTTGGAGTCGCTGGCGCCGCAGCCGGGCACGCAGGAGTCGACCACCGTCACCTGTGCGCCCAGCCGGGCCAGACGGACCGCGAGGTTGCTGCCGATGAAGCCGAGGCCCCCCGTTACGAGAGCGCGGCGGTCCAGATAGAAATCATGTTCCGTCAATCGTGCTCCACGCTGCAGCCGCACCCCGCGGCCATCAGCTAAAAGATACTATCTTATGGTCGCAATCCAGGCAAGCGGCCGAAGATGAAATTCTCTTAGGATGAGGTCGAACTTCCGCGGGAGAGCCGGCGCCGGGCGGCGGAGGCCGGGCTGCTAGAATCGAGGTCGATGACCCGACGTGCATTGCTTCTCGCGCTGGCAGCTCCCGCAGGCCGGGGCGAAAGCCTGTTCGATGGCAGGAGCTTCCACAACTTCCGGACGCCGACGCAGAACACCGGGCCGGAGGTGAGCTGGGTGGTCCGCGACGGAGCGCTGGAGACGATTGCCGACGCGCGCCGGCAGTGCGACCTGTGGACCAGCGAGAAGTACGAGCGGTTCGACCTGGAGTTCGAGTGGAAGGTGGACCCGGGCGCCAACAGCGGCATCAAGTACCTGATCCAGGCCAGCGCCACCGACCGGCTGAAGGACGCGCAGGGCGAGTTCCTGCACGAGACGTCGCTGGGGTTCGAGTTTCAACTGGTGGACGACAACTCGCGGGCCGGGGCGGACCGGCCCGCGCATGTTTCGGGAGCTCTGTATAACTATCTGGCTCCGGGCGAGCGGGCGGCGAAGCCGGCGGGGGAGTGGAACAGCGGGCGGCTGGTGGTGAGGGAAGAGGACGTCGAGCACTGGATCAACGGAAGGCGCGTGCTCCGCTTCGGGCTGCACTCGCCGGAGTTGAAGGCGGCGCTGGCGGTGCGGCGGGTGAACAGCGCCCGGATGCTGGAGAGGCTGGAGCGGAGAAAGAGCCCCATCGCCTTCCAGCATCACGAGTCGCACGTGGCGTTCCGGCGGATCAGCGTCCGCGACCTGTAAAGGGGCGGCGCGCGGACGGCCGTTACTTTTCGATGACGCCGCAGGCGATGCGGGCGCCGGCGTTGCCGGCGGGGTCGGTTTTGTAGTCGTCGGCGACGGCGTGGATCACGACGGCGGTGCCGCCCTCATGGAAGAGCGAGTTGGCGCCTTCGCCGAGGGTAACGCCCTTGACAACGAAACTGGTCTTCAGCATGCCATTGGGGCCGACGGTGATGTTTTCGAGGTCGCCGGCATGGGCGCCCTGGGGGTTGTGCATGCCGTGCTGCTTCTTCTCGGGGTTGAAGTGGCCGCCAGCGGAGGTGAAGCCGGGCGCCTCGCACTTGCCCACGGCGTGGATGTGGATGGCGTGCACGCCGGGCGGCAGGTCCTTCAGATTGAGGGAGAGCTGGACTCCTTCGGCGGCGGGCTGGATGGCGGCGGTGCCCACTTCCTGGCCCTGGGCGTTCTTGAGGGTGGCCTTGGCCTGGCCGGCCGGCGCGGCGAAAGCCGCGATGGAGACAACGGCCAGGAAACCGAGTGCGGAGAGTGCGGTCCTGATCAAGTGATGTCCTTTCTTTGCTGAGCGGAAAAGATCGTCGGCGCGGCGGCGGAAGCCGGACGCAGCCCCTCTTGAACTGGATGCCCGAACCGCGTGCGGCGATTCGCCTTCCTGCGGGCCGCGCGGCGGCGGGTGGATTCTGCGAACATGAGAGCGGGATTGTGCGTCCTGTTCCTATGAGGGCAGGAAGGGCGCATGAGCCCGGTCCCGGGAGGCCGCCATGAAACTCATCACCATCCTCATGCTGGCCGCGCTGCTGGCGGCTGGGTGCAGCCGGCGCGACCGGCGGGAGGCGCGAGAGGAACTGCGCCAGGCGGCGCAGGAAGCGAAAGAGGCGGTGCACGAAGCTGCCGGCGAAGCCAGGGAGGCCGCGCACGAAGCCAGGGACGAGGTGCGCGATGCGGCCCGGGATGCCCGGCGCGAGGTGCAGCGCGCCAGGGAAGAGGCGCGGCGGGCGGTGGAAGACGCCAGGCGCGAGGCGGACCGGGCCCGCATCCGGGCTCGCGAAGCGATCCGTGAGCAGTAGCCGGCGGCCGCGGTCAGGCCGTTTTGCGCAACCCCAGCATGGCTAGCGCGCCGAAGCCGAAGGCGACCAGCAGGCACACCGTGGGCGGCCACACGAAGTAGTTCATGGAGATGGCGGCGGTGACCAGCAGTCCGGCCACGTATGCGCGCACCACGGCCCGCAGGGCCTGCGGCCGATCCTTCAGCGCCGAAACGCAGAGCAGGATCAGGGCACCGATCAGCATCGAGGCGGCCGAAAAGAAGAGGGAGAAGCCCCAGTAGAGGCTGGCCATGCTGCGGTCGATGGGGAAGTCGTTGACCGTGTAGCCCATCATCGTCCGGGCCAGGACGCGCGTCGGCTCGTCGGGCGGGTTGGTGAACGACCTTACTCCGGTCAGGTGGCCCAGCAGGTGGAGGATCCCCATGATGAAGAGCGTCCAGGCGCTCGCGCGGAGTGCACGGATGGAAGACATCATTTCACGCTAATCAAGTACCGCTACATTTTCAAGAGATTTTGTATCAGAATACGAATCTGAGCGGTTATGCAGCACCTGGCACCGGAATGGATTGCGATGGGCGAGTCGCTGTTGATCGGGCTGATCGTCGGCGTGGAGCGCGAGTCGGACAAGGAAGAGCGCCATGCCGGGCTGAGAGACTTCGTCAGCATCGGGCTGGCCGGCGGGCTGTGCGGGCTGCTGCAGGAGGCATGGATCACGGTGGCGGCGCTGGCGGCGCTGACGGCCATGCTGGTGGTGTTCCGGATGCAGACGCCCGGGCGGACGGGCATCACGACGGAAATCGTGGCCGTGGTGACCTTCCTGCTGTGCGTGCTGACGGCGAAGCCGGGCCTGCCGCACGGCTCGGACCTGGCCATCGCCCTGACGGTGATCCTGGCGCTGTTCCTGGACGCGCGCGACGCGCTGCGGCGGTTTGCCAGGGAGATCCTGACCGAGAAAGAGTATTGGGATACCCTGCGGTTCCTGGCCGTGATCTTCGTGATCCTGCCGGTGCTGCCGGACGGCTCCTTCGGCCCCTACGGCTTCCTGAGCCCGCGGCGGATCTGGGTGTTCGTGATCCTGGTGAGCTCAATCAGTTACGTGGGCTACTTCCTGGAGAAGTTCCTGGGCGAGGAGCAGGGCTTGCGGCTGACGGCGGTGCTGGGCGGCATCGGATCGACGACGGCGGCGACGCTGGCCTTTGCGCGGCAGGCGGGGGAGGAGCCGGAGCGGTGGCGGCAACTGGCCTCGGCGGCGGTGATGGCCAACGTGGTGCTGAACCCGCGTGTGGCGGTGCTGTTGTGGCTGGCCGGCGGGCCGCTGTTGCGGGCGGCTCTGCCTGCGCTGGCGGCGATGACGGGCGTGGGCCTGGGCTACGCGTGGTGGCTGATGAGGAAAAGCGGCGGGCGGGCCGGCCGGAGCGGGAAGCTCGGGCTCGGCAACCCGTTCCGCATCGGGCCGGCGCTGAAGTTCGGGCTGTTGTTCGTGGCGGTGCGGCTGGCGGCGCGCTGGGCGACGGCCGAATTCGGCTCGACGGGCGCGGTGGTGTCGAGCGCGCTGGGCGGCACGCTGGACGTGGACGCCGTCTCCTTTTCGGTGGCGGGAGTGGCGCGCGACGGGCAGCTCAGCGCGGCGGCGGGTGTGATGGCGGTGCTGGTGGCGATTGCCGCCAACGGGGCGCTGAAAACCGCCCTGGCCTTCAGTTCGGGCGGCGCGGCGTTCGGCCGCGTGGTGCTGGCCGGCTTCCTGCTGATGTTCAGCGCGGCAGCCGCCGTGACACTAGTGTTGGCTTGAAGCGCTCCAGGCGCCGGAAGAAGGAGCGGGCGATGGCGACGTCGGCCAGGATGCGGGCGCGCAGGGCGGCGGCGGAATCGAAGCGCCGCTCGGGGCGGACGCGCCGCAGGAACTCCAGGCGGATGCGGCGGGGAGCGGGCAGTTCCAGTTCGCCGAGAAGGTAAGTCTCGATGGTCAGGTGGCGGCCGTCGAAAGTGGGCCGGAAACCGACGTTGGTGATGGAGTCCCAGTGGCGGGCGGAGTCGAGGTCCTCGGTGCGGGTGATGTAGACGCCGGAGGCCGGCAGGGCGGAGGTGGCGTCGTCGAGCGAGCAGGTTTCCAGGTTGAGCGTGGGGACGGTCTGCTTCGAGCCGCGCCCTTCGCCGGGCACGACGGAGCCGGCAATGGCGTAGGGCCGCTCCAGCAGCCGGTTGGCCTGCGAGACGCGCCCTTCGGCCAGCAGACGCCGGATCTCGGACGACGACACGCGGACCCCGCGGATGTTCAGCAGCGGCACGATCTCCGGCCGGACGCCGAAGCGGGCGCCGAGCGCGAGCAGGTCGGCGGTGTGGCCGGACTGGCCGCGGCCGAAGTGGAAGTTGTCGCCCACAATGACGGCGCGGGCGCCCAGCCGCGCGATGAGCACCTGCCGGAAGAACTCCGCCGGCGAAAGCCGCGAGATGCCCTGGTCGAAGGGCAGGATGAGGACCTGGCGGATGCCCTCGGCGGCCATCAGCGCGCAGCGCTCGTCGGGCGTGGTGAGCAGGCGCGGGGCGCGCTCCGGGGCCACGATCGTCGTGGGATGGGGGTGGAAGGTGAGGGCGGAGGGTTTGGCGCCGAGTTCCGCGGCGATGGCGACGGTGCGGCGCATCAGCTCGCGGTGGCCGGCATGGACGCCGTCGAAGTTGCCGATGGTCACCGTGGAAGGCGCGAACGCGGCCGCGGCCTCCTCGAGCGAGCGGAAGATGTGGAGGCTCGACATGCGGGGATCAGGCCTCCAGTTCGATCTCCAGCCCGTCATAGGCCAGGCGGACGTGCGGCGGCAGCAGGCTTTCGGCGCGCTCGTGCTGCAAGTCGTGGGAGATGTGCGTGAAGTAAGTGGCGCGCGGCTTCAGGCGCTCCACGGTGCGCAGACTCTGGTCGATGGTGGAGTGCGTCGGATGCGGCTTGTAGCGCAGGGCGTCGAGGAAGAGCACGTCGAGCCCCTCCAGCAGCGGCAGGGACTCCTCGGGGATCTCGCTGTGGTCGGTCAGATAGGCGTTGCGGCCGAAGCGGAAGCCGTGGCATTCGCCGTTGCCGTGGCGGACCGGCACGGGCAGGAACTCGACGCCGTGCACGGCGATGGGAGAGCCGTCGAAGAGATGGGTCCGGATCTTGGGCCGCGAAGACTGCGTGGGCCCGTCGTGGAAGATGTAGCTGAAGACGTGGCGGATGACGTCCATGGCTGAAGCCGAGGCGTGGATGGGGATCGGCTCCTTCTGGTGGAAATTGAAGGGCCGCAGGTCGTCGATGCCGAGGATGTGGTCGGCGTGGGCGTGGGTGTAGAGGACTGCGTCGATGCTGCGGATGCCGTGGGTCAGGGCCTGCTGGCGGAAGTCCGGGCCGGTGTCGATCATGACGGTGTGCCCGTCCCAGCGCACGCACACGGAGGGGCGCAGCCGGCGGTCGCGCGGGTCGTCAGAGGAGCAGACCTTGCAGGTGCAGCCGATGGTCGGCACGCCGACGCTGGTGCCGGAGCCGAGGACGGTGAGGGTGAGGCGGCGGGCGTCAGCCATTCTGGGGTGCTTCCGCGGCTTTCTTCTGCCGGTCTTCGAAAGCCTGGAAGTAGCGGAAGCGGAGCTCGGTGACGGTGTTGTCGAGCAGGCGCTGCTCTTCCATGGACAGGTTGCCCCGGGTCTTGTCCTGCAGCAGGGCCAGGAGATCGATGAAGTGCCTGGCGAGGCGCAGGTCTGGTTCCGGCGGAGCCTCCTGCCCCGGGCCGAGCCCGAGGCTCATCTCCGCCTGCATGCGGAGGCTGAGGACCAGGAAATCGAAGGAAGGAGGAGGGAGAGGGACTTCGCGTTCGCTCATCACCTCTATTGTAAATGGGCGCGGGTCAGACGCTGCCGGCGTCGTGGGAGGAGGTGGCGGGGCTGTCGTTCAGGTCGGGCAGGATGTCTTCGACGGAGCCGATGGCCTCGGGCGAATCCGGGGAGACCTTGGTTTCCTTGCGCTGCAGACGCCGCGCTTCTTTCTCCTGCCGTTTCTCCATGCGAGCCATTTCCTTCTGGCGTTTGTTGAATGTGGAGTGGGATCGGGTGGCCAAAGAGTTCCTTTCTGCGGCTGGGGCCGGCCGCTCAGGGCGGCCGGCCGGGTTACACGCTGCGCTGGAAAACTACCAGCGGGATTCGCGACGCTGGCGGAAGCCGCCGCCGCCGGCACCGCGGCCGCCGCCGCCGCCGGGGGCGCGATTCTCGCGCGGGCGCGCTTCGTTCACGTTCAGCGCGCGGCCGTTGACGGAGGCGCCGTTCAGGCTGTTGATGGCGCGGTCGGCTTCGTCGGCATTCGTCATTTCGACGAAGGCGAAGCCGCGCGAGCGGCCGGTGTCACGGTCGGTGACGATGGACACGCGCTCGACGGCGCCGTATTCTTCAAACCAGGAGCGGACAGAGGCTTCGGTCGCTCCGAAATCAAGGTTCCCAACAAAAATGTTCTTCAATTGATCTTCTTTCTGATTTGACGGCGGGCTCGACTGGGCGGAAGGAAATTTCGGCCGGGTTTTGCGGAGCGATCAAATACACTCCCAGTGTACCAGGAAACGCAAGGGCCGGGACCGGCCCTTGCACCCTGCTCGCACCGCTGCGCAGACCTAGGCGAGGGCGCCTTCTTTTTTGTACAGTTCCGCCATCTCCTGCATCGGGACGGGGATGATCTTCTTGGCGTTGCCGGCCTGGCCGAACTGCACCATGCGCTGCGCCACCACCTTCTTCATGGCCTCGCGGGCGGGCTTCATGTAGTCGCGCGGGTCGAACTTCTCGGGGGTCTCCATCAGCACCTTGCGGATGGCGCCGGTCATCGCCAGGCGGTTGTCGGTGTCGACGTTGATCTTGCGGACGCCGTTCTTGATGCCGAGCTGGATCTCTTCCACCGGCACGCCCCAGGTGGGCTTCAGGCTGCCGCCGTACTGGTTGATGACGTCCTGCAGGTCCTTGGGCACGGAAGAGGAGCCGTGCATCACCAGGTGGGTCTTGGGCAGGCGGTTGTGGATCTCGATGAGCACGTCCATCTTGAGCACTTCGCCGTCCGGCTTGCGTGTGAACTTGTAGGCGCCGTGGGAGGTGCCGATAGCGATGGCGAGCGCGTCGCACTTGGTGTCGCTGACAAACTGCTCGGCCTGGGCCGGGTCCGTCAGGTGCTCCATGCCGCTGCCGCCAGCGCCGTGGCCGTCTTCAATGCCTCCGAGGCAGCCGATTTCGGCTTCCACGGTGACGCCCTTGGCGTGCGCCATGGCCACCACCTGGCGGGTGACGTCCACGTTGTAGTCGTAGCTGGAAGGGGTCTTGCCGTCGGACATCAGCGAGCCGTCCATCATCACGGAGGTGAAGCCCAGGTCGATGGCGGACTTGCAGGTGTCGGGGCTGTTGCCGTGGTCGAGGTGGAGAACCGTCGGGATCTCGGGGTAGAGCTCAGTGGCAGCGAGCATCAGGTGATACAGGAACCGGTCCTGAGAGTAGGAGCGGGCGCCCCGGGAGGCCTGGATGATGACGGGAGACTCCGTCTCGCGGGCCGCTTCCATGATGGCCTGGATCTGTTCCATGTTGTTGACGTTAAAGGCGCCAACGCCGTAACCGCCCTGCGCGGCTTCATCGAGAAGCTGCCGCATCGAAACGAGAGGCATAGGGATCTCCTTGTCTGGATGGAATTAGGATGTATGAATCCTGTTTTCAAGATTATTCTACTACAGTCCAAAGGCTGCCTGCTGAGCTCCGGGCGAGGGCAGGGAGAAGGTAAAACGTTCGCCGCCGTGCCGCCGTCAGTGATACCAATCTAGCAGTTTGACCTCGACGCCGGAGCCGGCCAGGGCTTTCTCAAAGACGCTCAGGTCGGAGCCGCGGTAGTGGTACGGGATGGCCACCTTGGGGTGGAACGCCTTCACGGCTTCGGCCGCTTCCTCGGGCGGCATGGTGTAGGGCAGGTTCATGGGGATCAGCGCGGCGTGGATGTTCTTCAGCGCGCGCATCTCCGGGATGCCCTCCGTGTCGCCGGCGATATAGAAGCGGAAGCCGCCGTAGGTGAGCAGGTAGCCGTTGCCGCGGCCTTTCTCGTGGAACACCTGGCCGGCGGAGGGGCCGCGCTTCACGTTGTACATGGGCAGCGCCTCGATGTCGAACGGCCCGAGTTGGAGCTTGTCGCCGTTCTTCATGATGCGCGCGCCGGGGATCTGCGCTGCGGCGGCCGCGGGCGCGACAACGACAGTCGAGTCCCGGCGGACAAGCGCCAGCGCCTTCAGGTCCAGGTGATCGGCGTGCGTGTGGGTGATCAGGATGAAGTCGGCCGCGGGCAGCCCGGCGAAGTTGCCCTGGCTCCAGGGGTCGACGTGGATCACCTGCTTGCCGGCTTGGAGCATGAACGACGCGTGCCGGATCGCGGTGAGCTTGAGCGGCCCGGCCTTGGTTGCGAATTCGAGCGTGGGGTGAGTCTGCGCCAGGAGGGCGGCAGCCCCCAGAAAGAAAAGCGTGGCGAAGCGCATGACTCAGTATAGGCGCGGCGGCTCAACGGCGGGCCGGGCTCAGCAGTTCGTCGGCGCGGGCGGCGGAGAGGTCGCGCAGCTTGAAGTAAGTGGCGCGGGCGCCCGGATCGGGGAACTCGGTGAGCGTGAAGCGCAGGTCGTGCTTGGCCTGCGTGCCGTAGCCCGGCTTCCAGGCCCCGGCGCGCACGGCGACGCCGCCCGGGTGGACGGTAGAGTCGGGCACCACTTCCAGCGATTCTGCATCCAGCGTGAAGCGGCCGAGGTCGGCGGCGTCCAGGCCGGCCAGCGCCGCATCGCGCGAGGGGTCGAGCGAAAAGACCACCGGGCCGCGCAGCACGGCCGCCCGTCCCGCCTGCCGCTGGCGGCCCCGCACCAGACGGACGTCCAGGGGCAGCGTCAGACGCACCGTGTCTCCGGCCTTCCACTCGCGGGAGATTTCGGCGAAGGACCCGGCGGCCGGGCCCGGCGCCGGCTGGCCGTTGACGCTGAGCCGGGCGCCCTGTGCGTAGGCCGGGATCCTCAGCCGCACGGCGAAGGCAGCAGGCTTCGACGGGTCGATGCGCAGCGTGATGTCGCCGCTGGCCGGATACGCGGTCTCCTGGTGGACCTGCAGCTCAACTCCGCCCATCTCGAAGCGCGCCTCCGATGCGGTGTAGAGGTTGACCGTGACCGCGCCGGGGCCGCGGTAGTAAATCATCTCCGGCAACTCGGAGACGATGCGGCGGTAGTTGCCCGGGCAGCAGTAGGTGTCGCCGGGGTGGTATTCGCGTGGGCCTTCGAAAGGCGAGTAGTAGCGGATGCGGCGGCCGTCGGGCGACTG
>DAHVTI010000212.1 GCA_027324255.1 Bryobacterales bacterium
CTGGTCGGCTTCGATGCGCTGGCTCATTCCGCCCATCAGCAGGGCGCCGGCCGCCAGCGCCAGCGCGATGGGCCAGCCCTTCCGCACATGGCGGCGCAGGAAGGTGAGAGGCGCCAGCAGGCACAGCACCGTGGTGGTGACGGCGCCCAGCAGCACCGTGGCCAGCATCACCAGCAGCGGCACGCGTCCGAAGGTGAAGGCGGCGGTCTCCATCGCCTGCGCGCCCATCTTGGCGCCCAGCGCCGCTTGCCCCAGCGCCGACAGGCCGAACAGCCAGCCGGCCAGAGCCGCGCCGGCCACCACCGATACGCCCACGTTGGCCGACCACACCCTGCCTGTCAGCACGGCATCGAGCGAGGTCAGCCTGCCGGGCCAGGACTCGCGCACCTCGCCTTCGCCTGCGCCGTAGGACACGCCGAGCACGCACCCCACCAGCGCGGCGAAAAGCACGGCGAGCAACAGGCGGAACACAGCGAACGCGGTGCGCACCGCGGCCGGTTCCAGTGTGTTCAGCGACGCATCCGGATTGCCCAGTTGGAGCAGCAGCGACACGGCCACGAACATCGCGGCCAGCAGCAGCACGCGGGCGTGCGGCGCCTCTTTTTCCATGGTGCGCCGCGCGTAGCGGTAGAACGCGTAGAGCACCAGGCAGAGGACCAGCACCATGCGCAGCGTGCCCAGCACGTCCGCCCGCGCGCCCGGCAGCGTCACTTCGCGTTCCAGAAAACCGGCCGCGAAGACGGGCTGCACGCTGCGTCCCACCACGCGGCCGCCGAGCACGTCCACGCGCATGACGAGCTCCACTTCCCGCGCGTTGCGCGGCTCCAGACGCCAGGTGAAGCGGCGCGCGCCCAGCAGGTCGCGCTCGTCGGCCGTGGTCACCTCGGGCTCGCCCAGGATGCGCATGGCCATGCCGCCCAGCCACTCTTTCAACTCCGCTTCGGCCCGGGCGCGGGCCTCGGCCTCGGGCACGTCCCGCGGGACCTGCTCCAGGCCGCGGCCGCCCACGCGGTAGTCGGTGGCGAAGCCGCGGGTGCCGAAAGCGGCGCGCATCCACTGCTCGCCGTCCTGGCGCATCAGGAACACGGTGACGGTGGCTTCGGGCAGGAAGCGGCGCACGCGCGCCGCGGGGCCCAGTTCGTGCGTGCGCAGGTAGCGCTCCGTCACGGGCTCGGCGTTGAAGCGGAGGTGCTCCCGCCAGCCCTGCGTGCCGAGGCCTTTCTGCTTCGCCAGTTCGTGGGCGAGGCGCACGGCTTCGGCACGGTCGATGTCGACGCGGAAGCCGGGGCCGCGGGCGGAGTGCTCGTGGATCCAGAAGCCGAGCGCGCCCATCAGCGGTCCGCCCAACAGCAGCAGGGTCCACAGGCGGCGGCGCCAGGCACCGGCCTGCGCGCCGGGAAACGGTTTCAGGATGAGTTCCAGGTCGCTCATGGCGCGCCGGCCTCCCGCTTGACCACCATCACGGTGATGTCGTCGAACTGCGGCGCGCCGGCCGCGAATTCGTCGATGGCGTCGAACAGGCGGTCCTGCATCTCCTGGGCGGGCAGGTGCCGCGAGGCGCGCAGCACCGCGACGGTGCGCTCCACGCCGAACTCGGTCTCGTCGTGCGTGATGGCGTCGGTGACGCCGTCGGAATAGAGCAGCAGCACGTCGCCGGAGTCGAGCGTGAAGCACTTCGATTCGTACTCGCGCTGCGGGAAGAGCCCGATGGGCAGGCCGGTGGTGGCGAGCATCTCCACCGCGCCCGAAGCACGCAGCAGGATGCCGTCGGAGTGGCCGCCGTTGACGAACTCGCAGGCGCCAGTGGAGGGGTTGTAGCGCACGAAGATGGCGGTGGCGTACTTGTTGCCGGGCGTGGAGGCCCACAGCAGGTCGTTGGTGCGCGCGGCCAGCTCCGGCAGGCTGGTGACCGACGACAGCAGCGCGCGCAGGGTGGCCTGGATGTTGGCCATCAGCAGCGAGGCGTAGATGCCCTTGCCGGCGATATCGGCCACGCACAGCAGATGCTGGCCGCCGGCGGGCAGGACGTCGTAGTAGTCGCCGCCCACCTGGCGCGCCTGGCGGTTGCGGGCGGCCAGATCGGTGCGCTCGAGCGGCGGCAGGCTCTTGGGAAAGAGGTCCTGCTGAATGGCGGCGGCCAGCGTCAGCTCCTTTTCCAGTTGCTGGCGATAGAGCGTGTCGCGGAAGTGCCAGGCGTTGTCGAGGGCGACGGAAGCCTGCGCCACCAGGCCGGAGCAGAACTCGAGGTCGGCGTCGGTGTAGGGCAGCTTCGTGGCGCGCTCGCCGAGCGCCACCAGGCCGTTAGTGGTTTCGCCGGAGCGGATGGGGAAGAGCACGAAACCGCCGTGGAGCACGGAGCCGTCGGAATCGGCGAGGGCGGCCTTCCAGGCGTCGAGCGCGGCGGCGTCGACGCCTTTCATGCGCTCGATGGGCGGCTGGCCGGCCTTCCAGGTGACGAGGGCGTGGCGCCGCACGGCCCAGCGGCCGCTGACGGTGAGCATGAGGAGCTGGGCGATTTCGTCGGGGTCGATGGTGGCCGAGACGCCGCGCACCAGGTCGATGAGGGCGCGCAGCTCCTGGACTCTTTGGTCGAGCGCGCGGTTGGCGCTGACCACTTCGCCGTGCGCGCGGGCGTTGGCGATGGAGGCGGCGGCCAGCGACAGCAGCGCGCCCAGGAAGTCGCGCTCGCCGGAGTCGGTCTCCCAGTCCGGGCGCACGGGCCGGCCGACGGCGAGGTAGCCGAGCGGGGCGTCTTCTTCGCCGATGCGCCGCACCACGGCGAGGCGCAGAGTTTCGGCCTGGGCGGGATCGAAGGCGTCGCCAGCCTGGACGCCGGCGACGCCGCGCACGATGGCCACGCGCGGCCCGCCGGCTTCCTGGAGCGCGATGAGTCCGCGCGTCGCCAGCAGCCGGCCCATCACCGTGCGCATCAGGTGCCGCAACTGCTCTTCCAGCTCCAGCGAGGAGCCCAGGAGCTTGGCCGACTCCAGCAGGCTCTCCAGCCTGGATGCGTCCAACCGGCTTGCCAGCGCGCGTTCGTCCATTTTTCTCCGGGGTATTCCGTTTATTATGTCGCAGGTTCGGATCGATCAACCGGAGTATTTCCAGGGAGCGCGGCCCCTGGCGCCGGTGCGGACCACGAACACGCCGCCGTTGGCGGGATTTTGAGCCAGAACATCTTCGGCCAATCCTGTTCTGGCCGAGGTGATGTAGAGATCGCCTAGATCCTCGCCGCCGAAGGCGCAACTGGAGGACTGCAGCGCGGGCACGCGCACCACGCCCTCGAGTTTGCCCGCCGGGGAGTAGCAGCGCACGGCGCTGCCGCCCCACAGCGCCACCCAGACGTTGCCCGCGGCGTCGACGGTGAGGCCGTCGGGCCAGCCGGCGCCTTCTTCGATGCGGACGAATGGCCGGCGGCCGCTGATGGCGCCGGTGGCGGCGTCGTAGTCGAACAGGTCGATGCGGGCGGTGGGCGAATCGACGTAGTACATGCCCTGGCCGCCGGGGGCCCAGTCGAGGCCGTTGGAGATGCCGACGCCGGTGAGCACGGTGGCGACGGCGCCGGACGGGTCCAGGCGGTAGAGCGCGCCCGCGCCGGGGCGCTGGTCGAAGGCCATGGTGCCGGCCCAGAAGCGGCCGGCCGGATCGCACTTGCCGTCGTTCATGCGGACCTCGGGCGTGGCGGCTTCATAGCCGGCCAGCTTCGTCAGCGCGCCTGTTGCTTCGTCGAGGGCCGCGAAGCCGCTTTGCAGGGCCAGCAGCAGGCCGCCGGAGGCGCGCAGCGCGGCGGCGCCCACGGGTTCGCCCGCGGCCCAGCTTTGCGTGCGGCCGGTGGCGGGCGCAAAGGCGTTCACGCGGCCCGCCATGATGTCCACCCAGACGAGGCGGCTCCCGGCGGCGTCCCACAAGGGGCCTTCGCCGAGGTCCGCCCGGGCGTCCAGGGCCAGTTCTGCCGTCCATTCCATGCCGCGAATCCTCCTAGCCTGCGTAGCGCGCGCTCAAGCCGCAATCCACCACCACTTCGGCGCCGGTCATGGCCGAGGCCTCGTCCGACGCCAGGAAACACACGACGGCCGCCACTTCCGAGGCGCGCGCGATTTTGCGCAGCGGGTGGACGGCCAGCACTTCGTTTTCGGCGTGCGCGGGGTCGGGCTGGCGGTGCATCCAGTCTTCGACGGCGGGCGTGCGGGTCCAACCGGGCAGCACGGCGTTCACGCGCACGCCGTGCGGGCCGTAGTCGACGGCCAGGCTGCGCGCCATGCCGGCGAGGCCGGCCTTGGCCGCGGCGTAGGGAAACATGCCGGTGGTGGTCATGCGGGCGTGGAGCGAGCTGATGATGACGATGGCGCCGCCGCCCTGCCGCACCATGGCCGGCAGGGCGTGTTTCGAGCACAGCCAGGCGGCCTTGAGGTTGAGGTTCATCGAGCGGTCCCAGTCGGCTTCGCTGAGCGCGACGGCGTCGTGGTAGGCGTTGCGGCCGGCGTTGTTGACGAGCACGTCGAGCCGGCCTTCCCGCGCGAGGACTTCTTCCAGCGCGCGCCGCACCTGCTCTTCGCTGGTGACGTCGGCGGGGAGAAAGCGCACGCCCAGCTCTTCGGCGGTCACGCGCCCGCCGGCCTCCTCGATGTCGAGGAACCACACGCGCGCGCCTTCGTCCGACATTTTTTCCACCACCGCGCGCCCGATGCCCTGCGCGCCGCCGGTGACCACGGCGATCTTGCCGGCCAGCCTGCCCATGACGAGTTCTCCTGTCCAGCTATGATAGCCGCGGCGCGGGGCGGAAGAGGAGAAGGCGCGGGCCGGAGCAGGCGCGGGGGAGCCGCGGCGTGGGGGAGGAAGAGGTGGCGCGGGCGCGGCGAGAGCCGTGGCGTGGGGGAGGAAGAGGGGGCGCGGGCGCGGCGAGAGCCGTGGCG
>DAHVTI010000044.1 GCA_027324255.1 Bryobacterales bacterium
AGTCCCGCTTCAGCCGTTTGATGATGGCGCCCGTCTCGTCCCAGCACCGTTCGCACTTGGTGAAGATGTAGGGCTTGTTTGCCATCCCCTTCAGTGCCTCGCCCAGCACCGTCTCGGCGTGCCCCAGCCCGTACACGGGTGCCGTGTCGATCCAGTTCATGCCCGCGTCGAGCCCGGCGTGGATGGCGGCGATCGATTCCGAGTCGTCCTGCGGCCCCCACGAAAAGGCCCACCCTCCGCCGCCCATCGCCCACTGCCCGACGCCGATCGGCGTAATGATGAGGTCGCTGTTGCCGAGTTGCCGCTTTTGCATAGTCTCTTCCGTTATAGCCAAGATAGTAGTGCCATGCCGGGACGCCTTTTCCTTTTCCAGTGGGACGACCAAGCCGAGACCCGCGCGCGGACGCTGCGCGACGCCGGCTGGACGGTCGAATTGGAGAGCACCGACGGCGCCCGCGGCTGCCGCGCCGTGCTCAATCACCCGCCCGACATCATCCTGCTCGACCTCGCCCGCCGCCCCTCGCATTCCCGCGCCACCGCCGAAGCCATCCGCCGCTTCAAGGCTGCGCGCCGCATCCCCATGCTCTTCATCGACGGCTCCGAACTCGAAGTGGCCAAGGTGAAAGCGAAAATCCTCAATCCGCTCTTCACGCCCTCAGACCTCCTGCTGCACCGCCTGTCGAAGCTCGCCGACTGAAGCGTCAAGCGGGCATCCTGAAGTCGTCGCCCGTCTCCGAGATCCAGCGACTGAGCAGCGCGCGGCGCTCGCCGAGCGGTCCCGCATGGCCCGCGCTGCGCACCAGGTTCTGCGTCTCGCCCGGATCCACCCAGAGGTCGAAGAACATCTCCGGCCGCGCGCCGTTGTTGAACACGATGTACTTGTGCCGCGCCGTCCTCAGCACGCGGCCCTCGCGCGACGAATCCCCGTAGAGCAGTTCGGACACGACGAACGGCCGCTCGATGGCCTTGCCTTGCAGCGCCGGCGCCAGGCTCCGCCCGCGCAGGTCCGGCGGGGCCTTCACGCCGGCCAGTTCGCAGAACGTGGGCAGGATGTCGGCCAGCGTGGCCAGCGTCGTGCGGTCCACGTTGGTCGCGATGCCCGGACCCGACCACACGAACGGCACCCGCACGGACTCTTCGTAGAAGGATGCCTTCTGCACCCAGCGGTGCGCCCCCATGCCCTCGCCGTGGTCCGAGGCGAAGCACACCACGGTGTTCTCCGCCAGGCCCGATTCGCGCAGCGCCTCCAGCACGCGGCCCACCTGCCGGTCCACGGCCTCCACCATGCGGTAGTAGTCGTGCAGGTAGTGGCGGAAGTCGTCGCGGCGCCACTCCTGCGCGATGCCCACGCCCTTCGACATCAGGTCGTATCCGGCCGTGCGGTGGTATTGCATCGCCTCCGGCTCCAGCGGATCGAAAGCCATGTTGCCGGGCGCCGGCGGATACTTGCCGATGTCGGGATACTCGTGCGCCCCCGGGTTCTGCCGGATCCACTGGCAGATGTCGTGCGGGTTCATGAACGACGACACCATCAGGAACGGATCAGAAGGCTTGCGCCGCAGCCACTCCTCGCACGTCGCGGCCAGCGGCGCGTCCATGTCCTTGCCCTGCCCGCTGCCGCCGATCAGCTTTTCAAAGCTCGTCATGCCGTCGAAGCTTTTCGGCAGGTGCCACTTGCCGCCGTACACCGTCTGGTAGCCGGCCTTGCGGAAGACCTCGCCCATCGTCGCCATCCCCGGCACGATGGCCTTGCCGTTCACCCTCACGCCCGTCTCGTGCGGCATGCGGCCCGCGAAGATGCTGCCGCGCGACGGCGAGCACACCGGGTACGGGCAGATGGTCTCCGCGAAGCGCGTGCCGGTGCGGGCCAGCGAATCCATGGCCGGAGTTTTCAGCCACGGGTTGCCGGCGTTCGACATCGCGCCGTGCGTCTGCTGGTCCGTGAGGATCAGCAGCAGGTTTGGCCGCTTCGGCGAGGCACGCGCCACCATCGGCGCGGCGGACAGCAGCATCGACCTGCGTGTCAGCGCGCTCACAGCCCTTTCACTTTCCAGCCCTGGCGGTACTTGCGGCGCACGAAGCGCGTGGCCTCGGGCGAGTTCGTGAACTTCATCTTCTTCGCGTTCCACTCGAGCGTGGTCTGCGGGAAGCGCGTGGCCACCGGGCCCAGCAGCACGGACTCCGTCAGCGGCCCGGAGTAGTCGAAGTTGGCCGACGAGTTGGCCTTGCCCAGCACCGTATCGACGAACTGGTGGTAGTGATTCGTGCCTTCCACCTTTTCGATTTTGAAGTCCTTGAACTTCTCCGGCGAGAGCAGCACCGGCATGCCGACGTGCGGCAGCAGCATGGCGCCTTCGGTGCCGAAGAACAGCGAGCCCTGCCCCGGCGCACGCACCGTGCCGAGCACCGACAGCACGTCCTTCGACGGCTTCTGGTCGCCGTCGTACCAGGTGATGTTGACGGTCTTGCCCTCCGTGTAGCGCGTGCCCGGAAAGACATAGTGGATCAGCGCGTTGATGGCCCAGTTCTGCTGGTTCGGCGCCGGCCCTTCCGACCGCACCGACAGCGGCGCGGTGAGCGCCAGCGCTTCGAACACGGGGTCGTAGATATGGCAGCCCATGTCGCCGAACGTGGCCGTGCCGAAGTCCAGCCGCTTACGCCAGTTGCCGGGATGGTAGATGCCCTTGATGTAAGGCCGCGTGGGCGCCACCCCCAGCCACAAGTCCCAGTTCAGCCCTTCGGGCACGGGATCCGTGCGGTCCGGCAGCGGCTCGATGTCGCCCCACTTCTTGTTGCTCCAGGCATGCACTTCCTTCACCTTGCCGATGGCGCCGGACTGGATCAGCTTCACGGCCGTCCGGTACTCGGCGCTCGAATGGACCTGGATGCCCATCTGCGAAACCAGCCGTTTGTTGCGGGCGTACTCGGTGAGGCGGCGCGTCTCGTAGAGGTCGTGCGTGAGCGGCTTCTGCACGTAGACGTGCAGCCCGGCGCGCATGGCCGACATGGCCTGCGGCGCGTGCATGTGGTCCGGCGTGCCCACGCAGGCAATATCGAGCTGCCTGCGCTCTTTCTTGAGCATCTCGCGCCAGTCTTCGTAGATGCGGGCGTTGGGGTACTTCTGCTGGACGTTCTTGAGCCGCGTCGAGTCCACCTCGGCCACGCAGGCCAGCTCGACCGAAGGATGCCTGGAGATGCCGTCCAGCGTGGCCCAGGCCATGCCGGCGCCGCCGAAGGCGGCGAGCCGGAGCTTTTCCGAGCGCGGCTTGGAGAACAGGTTCGGGATGAAGAAGGGCGCGGCGGCGAAGGTCTGGATAAAAGTGCGGCGGTCCGTGGTGATGCTCATGGCTTTCTGCCATGCAGCATATCGCACCCTGAGATACGATCTCTGTGGAGTCTCCGATGCGACTGCGATCTCTGTTCCTTGCCGCAACGGCTGCGATGGCCTGCTGCTTCGCCCAGCCCGCCAACTGGATCGACGGCTACGTGCTGGGCAATGGCATCCGCATCCACTACTGGCGCACAGGCGGCGCCAAGCCCGTGATGGTGATGGCGCACGGCTCGTCCGACGACGGGCTGTGCTGGACCAACTTCGCGAAGGAGTTCGAGGCCCAGTTCGACATCATCCTGTTCGACGCCCGCGGCCACGGCCTCTCCGATCCGCCGAAGCCCGGCGACGGGCCGGACGCGCAGGTGGAAGACCTCGCCGCGCTCATCCGGGAGTTGAAGCTCGAAAAGCCCATCCTGATGGGCCACTCGATGGGCAGCGCCTCGGTGGCGTGGTTCGCGGCGAAGTACCCGGATGTCCCGCGCGCCGTGGTGCTCGAAGACCCGTTCCTGGGTGCGCGCCGGCCGCCGGCGTCGAATACGCCGGAAGACCGCGAGAGGCGGCGGCTGGCGATTCTGGCCCGCAACAACATGACGCTGGCGCAACTGGTGGATGAGTGCATGAAGAACTCGCCCAAGTGGGGCGCAGCGGAGTGCGCCACGTGGGCGCCGTCGAAGCGCCGCCATCATCCGGACACTGCAGTGGGCACGGCCGCGCAACGGCCGGCCATGCGGGAGCTGTTCCCGCGGATCACCGCGCCCACGCTGATCCTGAAGGCCGACACGCTCAGCCCGACCCGCCAGGAGAATGAAGCCGCGGCCGGACTGTTGCAGCGCGGAGCCATCATTCATATCCCAGGCGCGGGCCATAACGTCCGTCGCGACGAGAAGCAGAGGACCGTGGAGACGCTGAAGGTGTTCCTGAAGCCCCTCCAATAAAGAAGGAGATTGAAGATGACCCGAAGAGGCTTTCTGGCGGCGGGAGCCGCGCCGCTGATCGCGCAGCCGAAGAAGAGGCCGAACATCCTGTTCGTCATCGCCGACGACTGGGGCTACGGCCACGCCGGCGCCTACGGCAGCAAGTGGGTGCAGACGCCGGGCTTCGACCGCGTGGCGCGGCAGGGCGTGCTCTTCAACAACACGTTTACCTCGAATCCCAAGTGCAGCCCGTGCCGGGCAACCATTCTGACGGGGCGCAACTCCTGGCAGACCAAGGAGGCGGTGAACCACTTCGGCATCTTCCCGCACGACTTCGCCGTGTACCCGCAGGTGCTGGAAGACGCGGGCTACTTCGTCGGGCTCACCGGCAAGGGCTGGGGGCCGGGCGATTTCAAGTCCACCGGCTGGGCGCACAATCCGGCGGGGCGGGAGTGGCGCAAGCGCACGCTGAATCCACCGACGACGGGGATCAACCGCCTGGATTACGCGGGCAACTTCGAGGACTTCCTCACCGAGCGGCCCGGCGGCAAGCCGTTCTGCTTCTGGCTGGGCGGCACGGAGCCGCACCGCGCCTACGAGCCCGGCTCCGGGCTGCGCGCCGGCAAGCGGCTGGAAGACGTGGTGGTGCCGAAGTACCTGCCCGACAACCGGACGGTGCGCAGCGACATGCTGGACTATGCGCTGGAGGTGGAGTGGTTCGACAAGCACGTGGTGCGGGCGCTGGACCTGGTGGAGAAGCGGGGCGAGCTGGACAACACGCTGGTGGTGGTGACGTCGGACCACGGGATGCCGTTCCCGCGGGTGAAGGGGCAGATCTACGACGCGGGGTTCCGCATCCCGCTGGCGGTGATGTGGGGCACGAACATCAAGGCCGGCCGGGTGATGGACGACTTCATCAACACGCGGGACTTCGCGCCGACGTTCTGCGAGGCGGCGGGCGTGGAGGCGGCGGGGACGATGACGGGGGCGAGTTTCCTGAAGGTGCTGACGTCGGGGCAGAGCGGCATTGTGGACGCGTCGCGCAACACGATGCTGGTGGGCAAGGAGCGGCACGACATCGGGCGGCCGTATGATGCGGGCTATCCGGTGCGGGCCATTCGGACGCCGGACTACCTTTACGTGCGCAACTACACGCCGGACGCCTGGCCGGCGGGCAACCCGGAGACGGGGTACCGGAACTGCGACGATGGGCCGACGAAGGAGAACGTCCTGGCGACCTTCAACGACTTCTACCGGATGGCGTTCGGGAAGCGGCCGGCCGAGGAGCTGTACTCCATCAAGGACGACCCGGACAACATCGTGAACCTGGCCACGGACGCGAAGTATGCCGACATGAAGCGCAAGCTGCGGGAGCGGATGGAGGAGACGCTGAGGTCAGAGGGGGATCCGCGGATGCTGGGGCGGGCTGACTTCTTCGACACGATCGAGTACACGGGGCCGAAGAAGCACAGCTATGCGGAGTGGCTGAAGTACAACGGGTCGCAGAGGTAGGGCTTCCCCCCTGCGTTCGGGTTTGCACAGGGGACGGGGCGAGACGGAGACCCCCTCTCTGCGTTCGGGGTCGCACGGCTGTGCCGTGGCGCCGTACCCTCTCTTCCGCCGTCGCCAAGGCTTCGGCGGCCAGGTCGTTTGGGGCCGCACGGGGGGATAGGGGTGATGGTCAGTCGAGGTTGAAGGCTTCGACGACCAGGGCGGGGCGCTCCGAGGACTGGGTGAGGCTAGTCGAGGTTCAAGCCTTCGACTCGCATGGCGGGGTGTTCGCCTCGGGCGTCGGCTGCGTTCAGTTCGGTGGTGATAACCCGGGTGTCCCCGGGCATGAGGGAGACGTAGTTGTCGGAGTAGAGGGCCGGGAGGATACGGTCTCCGGCCTTCTCGCGGACAGCCTTCAGGCGGACCAGGATGGCCGGGGTGTTGGTGTTGTTGCGGAGCTGGGTGGTGAGGTTCCAGACCTCGCCCTTCCGGGCGGCGGTGGTGGCAACGTCGAGCTTCACCTTGGGGAGAGTGCGGAGGGCGGTGTTGTCGCCTTCCTTGGCTCCGCGCCAGTAGAAGTTCTCCGACACCAACTGCGCGCCTCGGTAGAGTTCCAGGCGGATGAAGTGGACGGGGGTGACGGTGGAGGGGAACTCCAGAGTGAAGGGCGCGTTGACGGAGTCTTCGGGGCTGTCGAGGGTGGCGGACTTTTCCCAGAGTTTCGCGCCGTCGAGGGCGAGGACGGCGGCGGAGGCGGTGAGGCCGGTGTTGGCGCCGGCGCTGTAGTTGACGACCTCGACGGCGTTGTTGAGCGGGTTCCACTGGATGTGGAGGGGCTCGTTGGCCTTTTTGGCGCCGAAGTAGCCGGCGGTGGGCTCAAGGTAATAGTCGTAGGTCTGCCAGACGAAGGAGGGCCAGGTGGGGTGGCTCATCCAGATGAGGAGGCCCATGCGGTACTTGCTTTGGGCTTCGAACATGGCGCGGTGGCCTTCGTAGTTGACGAACTGGGCGAGGTTGACCCACTCGCGGGCGTCTTTGGCGCCGCCGTAGCGTTTGTCGATGAGGTCGCGGAAGGACGACCCGCCCTGGGCTCCGGTGAGGCAGAAGTCGTGGAGACCCCAGACGCGGCCCTGGGGCCACATGTCTTCGGGTTTCATGAACTCGTTGAGGCTCTCCCAGGTGACGATGTTGGGCATGCCCATCTCGGAGTGGAACAGGGGGGTGGCGCGCTGGGTGAAGTAGTAGTTGAAGGGCATGGCGCGGTAGGGGCCGTGGCCGCTGACCACATCGTCTGCCGACGACCCGATGTAGTGCATGCCGGGGTGCATTTCGTCGACGGTGCGGGCGAGGTTGACGTTCAAGAAGGGCGGCGGGAAGCCCTCATTGCGGCCGCAGTAGAGACCGATGGACGCATGGTGGCGGATACGGCCGATCAAGTCGCGGGCATTGCGCATGAAAAGGAAGTTGTCGTCGGGGTCGGGGCCGTCGACGGGATTCGCGAGCCAGAAGTCCTGCCAGACGACGATACCGTGGCGGTCGCAGGCTTCGTAGAACTCGTCGTCGCCGATCATGCCGACCCAGTTGCGGATCATGGTGAAGTTGAGGTCGCGGTGGTAGCGGACGGCGGCGTCGTATTCGCGGCCGCGGTAGCGGAGCATGGATTCGCTGAAGCCCCAGTTGCCGCCGCGGGGGATGAAGCGGCGGCCGTTGATCCACATGCGGAGGGCGCCGCCTTCCTCGCTGAAGGTGAACTGGCGGACGCCGGCTTGGAACGACTTTGTGTCGGAGATGGACTGGCCGGTTTCGAACTTCAGCTCGACGTCGTAGAGGTCGGGGTTGCCGTAGCCGGCGGGCCACCAGAGGCGGGGGTGATCAATGGCGATGGTGGAGGAGACGGCGCGGGTTTCGCCGGGGGCGAGGGTCACCTTCCGCTCGAAGGAGTGCGGGCCGAGGCGGCCGCGGAGGGTGCCTTCGACGGGCTGGCCGGAGTTGTTTTTCGCGACCACCTCGACGGTGACGCCGGCGCGGGAGGTGTCGGGCAATGGGAGTTTGGTGACGACCAGGGGATCAGCGAGGGTGACGTCGCCGGAGACGGCGAGGAAGACGTCGTTCCAGATGCCGGTATTGCGGCCGCGGATGGTGGGGATCCAGTCCCAACCGATGGAGGCGTGGTAGGTGGGGTTGTCGGCGCCGAGGGCGCCGCCGTTCATGTCGGGGGCCTGGAGGGTTTTCTCCTTGACGCTGCCGGTGGTGGCGTTCTTTTCGACCCTGACGGCGAGGGCGTTGCGCTGGCCGGGGTGGATCTTGCCGGTGACGTCGAAGCGGGCGCGGGTGAAGCCGCCCTCGATGCGGCCGATCTTTTCGCCGTTCAGGTAGACATCGGCCTTCCAGTTGATGCCGTCGAAGTTGAGCCAGGCGCGGCGGCCCTGGTAGGAGGGCGGGGCGACGAACTCGTCGCGGTACCAGAAGTCGGATTGAAAGAACGAATCCGAGATCATGAGCTGGTTGTCGGAGAAGTTGGGATCGGGGACGGCTCCGGCGTTGAAGTAAGAGGTGAGGGTGGTGCCGGGGACGGTGGCGGGGAGCCAGGAGGCGTCGGCGAAGCCGGGGCGGGAGAGGGCATGGCCATCGGCCTGGACGAAGTTGTCGCGCTGGAGCTTCCAGGCGCCGCCGGAGAGGGTGAGGCGGCCGTCAGGCTGGAGGGCGGGCTGGGGCTTGGGCCGCCAGACGGGACCACCGCGGCCCCAGACTTCCAGTTCAGACAGGACGTAGCCTTCAGGCGAGGCGGCTTTTGTCAGGAGCAGGCGGACGTAGCGGGCCTTGGCGGGGGCGGCCAGCCTGATTTCACCGGCTTCGGGGGGAAGGGGCAGGAGGGTGGTCCATTTGGCGTTGTCGCCGGAGGTTTGGATGGAGCCGGCGGCAGCGCGGCGGATCCAGTGGAGGTTCAGCTTGTCGAAGGTGCAGACGGCGCCGAGATCGACGGCGATCCACTCTTCAGCGGCGCCGGCGGACATCCAGGCGCTGGTGAACTGGTAGGGGCCGGCGATGCGGAGCTTTTCGCCGAGGAAGTAGGGGGTGATTTCGCCGATGCGCCATTGAGAGACGGCGCCGGAGGTGAGT
>DAHVTI010000054.1 GCA_027324255.1 Bryobacterales bacterium
ATGAGCCGCAGCGCTCGTGCCGCTTCGTCCACGTGGCCGGAACCAACGGCAAAGGCTCCACTTGCGCCATGATCGAGCGCGCGCTGCGCGAAGCCGGCGTGCGCACCGGACTCTACACATCCCCCCACCTCGTCGAGCCCACCGAGCGCGTCCGCATCAACGGCGAGGCCGTGAGCGCCGCCGGTTTCGCCAGCGCCTTCCAGGAGGTGCACGAAGCCGCCGGGCGGCTCATCGCCAACGGCGCCATCGACATGCACCCCACCTATTTCGAGACCGTCACCGCCATGGCCTACGTGTTGTTCCGCCGCCACGCGGTGGAGACGGTCGTGCTCGAAACCGGCATGGGCGGGCGGCTGGACGCCACCAACGTCGTGGATCCCGACCTTTCCGTCATCACCCCCATCGACTTCGACCACGAGAAGTTCCTCGGCACCACCATCCCGCAGATCGCCTTCGAAAAAGCGGGCATCCTCAAGCCGGGCCGTCCCGCCGTGGTTTCGCGCCAGCACCCGGAAGCCCTGCACGTGCTCGAAAGCCGCGCCGCCGAAACCGGCTCCGCACTGCACCACGCCTCGGACTGGCGCGTGGATCACCTGGCACTGCACGCTTACGGCAGCCGCTTCCACGCCGTCGGCCCCGGCGCAGCCGTGGAGGTGGACCTGCCCCTGATCGGCGCCCACCAGGTGGAAAACGCGCTCACCGCCATCGCCACCCTGCACCAGTTGGGCGTGCCTGCCGGCGCCATCCGCCGCGGCATCGCCGCCACCGTCTGGCCCGGCCGCCTGGAACGCGTCCGGCGTTCGCCCGACGTCTTCCTCGACGGCGCCCACAACCCCGCCGGCGCCCGCGCGCTGGCCGGCTACATCCGCCATTCCCACCACGGCAGGCGCGTCTGGATGATCTTCGGCGCCATGCGCGACAAGGACCTCCACGTCATCGGCCACTCGCTCTTCCACCTCGCCTCGGAGCTGATCTTCACCACCCCCGGCCAGGCGCGCGCGTTCCTGGCCGAGGAGATCCGCGAAATCTCCGGCGAGAGCCGGGCGCGCGTCATTCCCTCCGTCGCGGAGGCCCTGAAAGTCATCGGGGAAGCTGGACCGGACGACGCCGTCTTCGTCACGGGTTCGCTCTACCTGGTGGGTGAGGCCCGCGCATCGCTCATGTCATAATCGGGATTCAGCCGACTGATGACTTCCAGCCACCTGTTCTCGCTCCTGGTCCGCATCCCCTTCATCGGCCTGTCCACCATCGTGATGGGCACCATCAGCCTGGTTACGGCGCTGTGGGACGACGACGGCCGCCAGCAACTGGCCGTCGCCCGCGCCTGGGCGCGCTCGCTGCTGTGGTTCGCCGGCGCCCGGGTCAAGGTGGTGGGCCTCGAAAAGCTGGATCCGCGCGGTAGCTACGTGGTGTGCCCCAACCATGTCAGCTACATGGACACGCCCATCCTGCTGACCCACATCCGCGTGAACTTCCGCTTCCTGGCGAAGAAGGAACTCTTCAGCATCCCTTTCCTCGGCGGGCACCTGAAGCGCGCCGGTAACATCAGCGTGCCGCTCGACGACCCGCGCGCGGCGCTGAAGGTGCTCACGGAAGCCGGCCACGCCATGAAGAAGCGCGGCCTGTCGATGCTGGTCTTCCCCGAAGGCGGGCGGTCCGAGACGGGCGAACTGCAGGAGTTCCGCGACGGCGCCGCCTACCTCGCCATCAAGGGCGGCGTCCCCGTGGTGCCCGTGGCCATCGTCGGAATCCGCGAAGTTTTGCCGATGCACTCCAACCACATCCGGCCCGGCAGCGTGACGCTGCGTATCGGCGACCCCATCCCTACCGATGGCATGCGGCCGTCGGACCGCACCGCACTGACGCAGCGCATCTTCGACGCCATCGTCGAGATGCAGCGCCAGGGCCGTTAATCCGGATTCGAGCGGAACGGCCCCGCCGGCAGCCCCTCGGCGTTGTACAGGTTGCACGGCGGATCGTTGCCCCACGCGTAGCGCACGTTGGCCGGCTCGGGAATCTCCGCCGAGGCCGCCACCACGGTGGCGCCGTCGATGCGCGCCTCCGCCGCCGCGCACTTGCCGTTCGCCTGGCAGACCTCGAAGCCCTTCAAGGCGCCGTCCTTGGCCACCAGGCCCCCGCCCACGTGGTCGAACCATACGCGCAGCGCGCTGCCTTCCCGCATGAACCGCCGGTACGCCGGCCCCGAGTAGACCAGCTTTTCTCCATACGCGATGGCGCGCGCCGCCAGGCCCAGCCGCAGCCCGACGTCCTGCTTGTTCCTGGGATGAATGCTCTGGGACTCGCCGATGTCGATGATGACGGCCATACCCGTATTGGCCAGCGAGAGCGTCATCGCCTGCGCCTCGCGCAGTTCCGGCCATTGGGCTGTGGCCGGCACCTTCGCATAGTTGGCCAACTGCACGAACAGGAACGGGAAATCGCCCTGGCCCCAGCGCCGCCTCCAGTCCTGGATCAATGCGGGGAACAGCCGCCGGTAGACGCCGGCGCGCGCCCGGTTCGCATTGTTCTCCCCCTGATACCAGATGACGCCGCGCATCGCATAGGGAATCAACGGCGCGATCATGGCGTTATACAGCCCCGCAGGCATGTGCGGGTGATTCGGCCCTATCAGGTTCTGCCGTTTTTCGAGCAGCCCCACCGGGTAGGCCTCCAGGGTCCGGGCCCAGTCGGCATAGACGGAGATCAACGCCGGATCGGCGGCCAGCGCGGTGCCGCTCACCCAGGACTCCGCCGGCGTGCCACCCCACGACGTCTGAATCACGCCCACCGGCACTTTCAGCTTTTCCCGCAGGTGCCGGGCGAAGAAGTAGCCGGCGCCGCAGAAATCCCCCGTGTTGGCCGGATTGGCCTCTTTCCACGCGCCCTTCACATCGTCCAGCGGCACCGGCGACACGACGTTCGCCACCTTGAAGAAGCGCAGTTCTGCGTCAGTCGAGGCCGCGATCTCTTTCTCCGCGTCGCGCGACTGCGCCACGCGCCACACCATGTTGCTCTGTCCGGACGCGATCCACACTTCGCCCACCAGGACGTTCTTCAGCGTGATGTTGTTGACGGTGAGCTCGTGCGGCCCACCGGCCGCCGCGGGCTGCAGCGCGACGGACCAGCGTCCCAGCCGGTCGGCCTGGGTCGAAGCGGTCTGGCCGCGGAAGCTGACGGTGACCGCCTCGCCGGGCGCGGCTGTGCCCCACACCGGTACGGGCCTTTCGCGCTGCAGCACCGCTCCGTCAGCGAACATCGCGGGCAGCGTGACCTCCGCATGCAGAGCCGCGGAAAGCAGGAGGAAGGAAGCGAGGATTCTCATGGCGGGAAGCGACGATCTTATCATCGCCGTCCCGCTATACTCGAAGGAATCATGCGTGGCCTCATCCTGTTTCTGGGCTCTGCTTGCGTCTGTCTCGCCCAGACTCCCGCGGCGTCGATGGACGTGCGCGAGTACGAGCCCAAGTCGTCGCTGGTGGTGCCGCAGCACCCGCTGACGCGGGCCAGGTATCCGTTTATCGACGTCCACAACCACCCGCGCTTTCCCATGCCGGCCGAGCGGGCGAAGAAGATGCTGGCCGACATGGACGGCCTGAACATGAAGATCATGGGCAGCCTGTTCGTCCGCGGCGGCAACAATGAAAGGCTCAAGTCCGCCATCGACAGCGCCGCCCAGCTCGCCCCGGGCCGGTTCTTCTTCTTCGCCAGCCCCGACTATTCAAACCTCGACGAGCCCGGCTACGCGCAGCGCGCCGCCGCGCAGCTCGCAAAGGACGTCAAGCTAGGCGCCCGCGGCCTGAAGGTCTGGAAGGATCTCGGACTCACCATCAAGGACGCCCAGGGCCGGCGCATCCGGGTGGACGACCCTCGTTTCGACCCCCTGTGGGAGATGTGCGCGAAGCTGAAGGTGCCGGTGTTCATTCACACCGCCGACCCCAAGCAGTTTTGGGAGCCCATCGACAAGTACAACGAGCGCTGGCTGGAGTTGCAGGAGATGCCCGGCCGCCGCCGCACCGACTCCGACCCGCCCTGGGAACAGGTGATCCGCGAGCAGCACGACGTCTTCCGCAAGCACCGCAACACCGTCTTCATCGACGCCCACCTCGGCTGGCTGGGCGGCGACCTCGCCCGCCTCGGCAAGCTGCTGGACGAATGTCCGAACGTCTACACCGAAATCGGCGCCGTGCTGGCCGAACTCGGCCGCCAGCCGCGCTACGCCCGCCAGTGGTTCATCCGCTACCAGGACCGCGTCGTCTTCGGGAAGGACACCTGGAATCCATCAGAGTATTACACCTACTTCCGCGTCCTCGAAACCGCCGAAGACTACTTCCCCTACTACCGCAAGCGCCACGCCTTCTGGGCGATGTACGGGCTGGACCTGCCCGGCGAAGTCCTGAAGAAGCTGTACTACAGGAACGCCTTGCGCATCATCCCCGGGCTTGACGCCACCGGTTTCCCCCAGTAGCCTCTCTTCCAAAGAGGAGGCTTCCCATGAAGCTGTTCGCGACCGCCTGCTGTCTTGTCCTGCTCGCCGCCTGCCAGCCGTACGCGCCGCCCGCGGAGGACGCCTCGGCCGGCCTGCGGCCCCATATCGACAAAGTCCTCGCCGCCTGGAGCAGCCTGGACATGGCTAAAGTGGCTCCTTACTATGCCAAGGAGCCCGATCTGATGTTCTTCGACGTCTCTCCGTTCCAGTACAAGGGTTGGGCGGCGTATGAGGAAGGCTTTCGCAAGACGTCCGCCCAATGGCAGTCCGCCAGCATTGCCGTCGGGCCTGAATTCAAGGCCACGCGCCGCGGCGACGTCGCCTGGGCCGTCTACACTTTCAACTTCAGCGGCACCTTGAAAGACGGCACCAAAATGGATGGTCCGGCCCGCGCCACGAACATCCTGGAGAAGCGCGGCCCGGATTGGATCATCATCCACGAGCACGTCTCCATGCCCATGCCCGAGGCGCCCCCGCCGCCCGCTGAGAAGAGGTAACGCAGCGCGGCGGCCGTCGCGGCAGTAAGATGGAGCACGAGCCGCCGCATCGGGCAATCCGGCCCGAAATACCGCGCGCGGCGAAGTGGAGGCTCTGTGTCCCTCGATCCTTCCCGCCGCGTCTTCCTGGCCACTGCCGCATCGGCGGCGCGCGTCCTGGGCGCCAGCGACCGCGTCCGCCTCGGCGTCATCGGCAACGGCGGCCGCGGCTCGCACCTCATCCGCATGGCCAAGGCCGCGGGCGGCGCGGATATCGTCGCCCTGTGCGACGCCTGGGACGCCCGCCGCCAGGAGGCCGCCGCGCTCGTCGCAAAAGAGTTCCCCGGCTCGACCCCCGCGCAGTTCAGCGAATACCGGAAGCTGATCGAGCAGAAAGACATCGACGCCGTCATCGTCGCCTCCACCGACCACTGGCACTCCCGCATGGCCGTCGACGCCATGCACGCCGGCAAGGACGTCTTCGTCGAAAAGCCCATGACTTCCCTGCCCCTGCAGGGCCTCGACGTGGTCAAGGCGCAGCGCGAAACCTAGCGCCTGGTCCAGGTCGGCGTCCAGCAGCGCTCCATCGCGCACTTCATCGAAGCCAAGCAGCGCTTCTTCGATTCCGGCATGATCGGCCCCGTCCACCTCGTCCGCACCTGGTGGAACGCCAATGGCGGCTACCTCACCCCCGTGCCGCCCGGCATGGAGCAGAAGCCGCCCGGGCTCGATTGGGAGATGGTGCTCGGCTGGCTGCCCAAGCGCCCCTGGAACCCCAAGATGTACTTCAATCGCTTCGCCTACTGGGAGTTCTCCACCGGCGGGCAGACCGGCGGCCTCTTCGTGCACATGGTGGACGTCGTCCACTGGTATCTCGGCCTCACCCGGCCGCTGTCCGCCGTCGCCCTGGGCGGCATCTACCAGTACGACGACGGCCGCGACACCGCCGACAACATCAACTTCATCCTCGACTACCCGCAGAAGCTGAACGTCACCTTTGAGGCCACCATCACCGACATGATTCCCCGCGAATCCGCCGACATCGTCTTCTTCGGCGAGAAGGGACGGCTGAACATCTTCCGCTACGGCTATCGTTTCCTGCCGAAGGATGGCGGCGAGCCCATCGTCTCCAAGGGCGGCCCGGAGCCGGCCCACATGGCCAACTTCCTCGACTGCGTCCGGTCCCGCAAGCAGCCGAACGCCAACGCCGTCGACGGCCACTACGGCGCCATGGCCTGCCACATCGGCAACCTCGCCTATCAGCAGAAGCAGCGCGTCACCTGGGATCCGCGCTGGGACGTCTAAGGAGCTGTCATGACACCCGGCATCAACATGGAATTCATCCGCTGCGAGGACAAGAGCTTCGCCGCCGGCGTCGAGCGCGCCGCCCAAATCGGCTACCGCTACATCGAGCCCATGGTCCACAACGGGCGCGAACTGCTCAGCGAGGCGGGCTATTTCCACTCGGTTTCCATGGACGAGGATCCCCTCTTCATGCGCGACATCTGCGAGCGCCACGGCGTCCTCTGCTCCGGACTCTCCGCCCACTGCCCGCTGATGCGCCCCGAAATCAGCGTGCCGTATCTCGAAAAGGCCATCCGATTCGCCCAGGCCATGGGCGCGCCCGTCGTCAACACCGACGAGGGTATCCGCCCGCAGTGGCTCGACGACGAAGAGGTGTGGCACGTGATGCGCTACACGCTGAAGAAGGTGCTGCCCATCGCCGAGCGCTACGGCATCCCCATCGGCATTGAGCCGCACCAGTCACTGTCGAAAACCACGGCCGGGCTGCTGCGTATCGCCACTCTGGTGGATTCGCCCATGCTGCGCGTGAACTACGACACCGGCAACGCCTTCCTGGGCGGCGAGGATCCGTACAAGGGCCTCGAAGCCGTCGCCGATCGCGTCGTGCACATCCACGCCAAGGACATCGCCATTCAGCAGGCCGAGGAGGAGAAGGGCAAAGTCACC
>DAHVTI010000067.1 GCA_027324255.1 Bryobacterales bacterium
CGGCGAGTGGAACACCATGGACATCGAGATCCGCGGCCCGCTCACCCGCATCTCCCTGAACGGTACCGTCGTCAATGAGTTCAAGGAGGGCCAGGCCGTCCCCGAGCGCAAGCAGTGGTTCGAGCCCATCCGCGGCCCGCGCCCCGCCTCCGGCTATATTGGCCTCCAGAACCACGACCGCAGTTCCACCGTCTACTTCAAGGCAGTCTCGGTCCGCTCCCTGAAGTGAGGCCGCGGCTCGCTCATCTCCTCCGGCGCGTCAGCAGGGCTGTGCCCACCAGTCCGAGTCCCAGTAGCGTCATGCCCCCCGGTTCCGGGATGTCCTGCACATCGACGAAATAGCCCGCGCCCGTGTCCTCGTAGAAATTCGGCCCGATGGTGTTGAACGACCCCGCATCAAACGGATCGCCCACACTCCCCAGGAAATACTTCGAGAAAACGGACACAACCACCGAGTACGTGCCTGGGCCCAGCACCAGTGGCGGCTGCCCTCCCGGCGTATACCCTATCGTTGAGTCAACGCATCCGAAGAGCCCCGGGTTGCCGGGCGGGCACAACCCGTCGTCCTGGTCCGTGATGAACGCGGTGGACGCCGGAGCGGCGATGGCGTCCCCGCTGAACAGCCAAATCACCGGATCGAAGTTTCCGCCCGCGACTGTTGTGCCGTTGGAAGCCATCCCGCCGCCGTGGCTCCAGGTCTGGATCCAGACCCAGGTCGGACCGCTCAGCGTAAACGTGCCGATGCCGAGCTGGTCGGCATCGGCGAGAGTGCCCTCGATCGTCGTAATCGTGGCCGCTCCGCACGGGAGCGGAAAGGCCAGCAGCGCCACAAGCGCCAACTGGCAGAATCTGCTGTAGTGCATGGGTTCTTCTCCTCCGGAAGACTGGCTCGTAGTCAACCCTTGCCCAAACGCGCCTGTTCAATGTTGCGAAGCCGCCGCGCCGGGATCAATCCTTGCTTTGGTAAAGTGGGCCTTTCCTTCGCCTGCGATACCCTGGAGGCAAAGCCATGCGCTGCCGATCCGCCGTCCTCCTGCTGTCAGCCGCGATCCTGTTCGCTGCCGGATGCCGCCGCGAGCCCACCAACGCTCGCGTCGACGCAGCCATCGCTCCCCTCATCCCCGCCGATACCGCCGCGCTCGCCGGACTCCGTCTCGACCGCCTCAAGAACACACCGTTCTTCCACCAGTACGTCGAAGGCCGCCGCATCTCGGCCCTCAACGATTTCAAGGCGAAAACCGGCCTCGACCCCGTCCAGGACGTCTGGGAAGCCGTCTGGGCCTTCCGCCCCGCCCACTCCGTGGTCTTCATCCGCGGCAAGTTCGGCGGCGAATTCGGCCTCGAGCCCCGCTTCAACGTCCCCGGCATCCAGCGTATGAGCTACAAGGGATACTACATCCTCCACCAGGAGGGCCGCGGCGTTCTCTTTCTGAATACGGGCGTCGCCGTGGCCGGCGCCGTCTCCGACCTCCAGGCCGCCGTCGATCAGCGCGATCAGCCCGGCGCCGCGCCCCCCGCCGCCCTCATCGATCTCGTCGCCTCGCTCCCCGCCTGCCACGCCTATGCCGTCACGCTCAACGGCGGCTCTGTCGCCGCCGGACTCCCCCGTGAAGGCCAGATGGGCAACTTCGCCCGCATGGCCAGCACTCTCGGAAAAGCCACACTCTATGCTGATCTGACGGAAGGCATCAACCTGCAGGGCGAAGCCAGTTACCCCGACGCCGCTGTCGCCCGCCAGGTCCAGGACACCGTTCGCGGCCTCGTCGGCATCCTCCGCCTCCGCACCCCGCAGGACCGGCCCGATCTGCTCCGCCTCTACGACGCCATCCACGTCACCGCCCAGGAAGGCCGCGTCAGCCTCACCGCCAACGCGCCGTTCGAACTCGTCGATCAGGTCGTGCGCGCGCTGCCTACTTCTTCGCGGCCGGAATCGCGTCCCCCAGATTCATCGAGCCCCCGCCCTCGCTGACGTAGTTCCGGTTCCACGACGGAATCTCCACCACCACTTCGCCCTCCTGGACAAAATGCGCCTGGCAGCCCAGCCTGCTCCCCAGTTGCAGGTCCGCCGCCATGTCCAACCGGTCCGCCTCGTCGTCGTCCATCTCACTCAGGAACTCCGCCCCGCTCTTCACCACCACGTGGCAGGTCGTGCAGGCGCAATTACCCCCGCAGGCGTGCTCCAGGTGGAAGCCCTCGTTCAGGCCGATGTCCAGGATCGACTTCGGCTTGCCGTGCTCGTGATACGGCAATGCATCGAGGTTGAATTCGTAGCTGATGTTTGCAGGAAGGACGGTTAGCTTCGCCACGTCTCCCAGTATATCGCAATCTACGACCAAAGTGGTCTGATATTACGCCGCCCACCACAAAACCCGCCCCTGCGGCCCGGCCGCTCGGTCCTTCGCCCCCCTCCGCGCTAAACTATTGTTTTACGAGGTCCCTTCCCCCGTGTTCCATTACATTGAAGAGCAGTTGCGCCAAAGCTTTGCGGCATTCCTTTCCTCCACGTACGGCGTGGATGTCCCCGTCGTGGTCGAGCAGCCCAAGCAAACTTCCTTTGGCGAGTTCGCCCTGCCCGTCGCGTTTGCCCTGGCGCGCCAGTTGAGGAAAGCGCCCCGCGCCATTGCCGAGGAGTTGGCCGCCAAGCTTCCGCCGAACCCCGGCGTTGCGTCCGTTGAAGTGGCCGGCAACGGCTATCTGAACGTCCGCCTCGACCGCGGCCTCTACGCCGCCGCCCTGCTCTCCGGTGAAGGCTCCAGCCCCGCCGGCGCCGCCGCCGGCAAGGTGATCGTCGAGCACACCAACATCAATCCCAACAAGGCCGCCCACATCGGCCACCTCCGCAACTCCGTCCTCGGCGATACCTTCGTGCGCATGCTGCGCGCCTCCGGCCGCCCGGTCGAGGTGCAGAACTACATCGACAACACCGGCGTCCAGGTGGCCGACGTCGTGGTCGGCTTCCACTACCTCGAACAAAAGTCGCCCGCCGACGTCGCTGCCCTCATCAGCCAGCCCCGCTTCGACTACTACTGCTGGGACCTTTACGCCCGCACCTCGCAGTACTACACCACCAACCCCGACGCCATCCAGTGGCGCCGCGACACCCTTCACGCCATCGAGCACGGCGAAGGCGTGCTCGCCGAGCTCGGCCACCTCATTGCGGACGCCATCGTCGAGTGCCACCTTGACACCATGCTCCGCCTCGGCATCGTCTACGACGTCCTGCCGCGCGAAAGCGAAATCCTCCACCTGAAGTTCTGGGCCAGGGCCTTCGAGCAGCTCAAGGAGCGCCAGGCCGTGTACTTCGTGGACGAGGGCAAGAACCAGGGCTGCTGGGTGATGGCCGCCTCCCACTTCCGCGACTCCGCCACCGGCGAGGAGGGCGACGACGACGCCAAGGTCATCGTCCGCTCCAACGGCACCGTCACCTATGTCGGCAAGGACATCGCCTACCAGATGTGGAAGTTCGGCCTCCTCGGCCTCGACTTCCACTACAAGCCCTTGCGCACTTACCCGGACGGCCACGAAGCCTGGGTCGCCACCGACGAGCCTTGCGAGCTGCCCGCCCCCGCTTTCGGCGGCGGCGCCGAGGTCTACAACGTCATCGACTCCCGCCAGTCCTACCTCCAGGACGTCGTCGTCGCCGGCCTCCGTGCCCTCGGCTACGCGAGCCAGGCCGATCACTCCATCCACTTCTCCTACGAGATGGTCGCTCTCTCGCCCCGCACCTGCATCGAGCTCGGCATCGCACTCTCAGAGGAGGACAGGAAGCGCCCCTACGTCGAAGTCAGCGGCCGCAAGGGTCTCGGCGTCAAGGCCGACGACCTCATCGACAAGCTCATCGAGAAGGCCAAGGCCGAGGTGGACTCCCGCCACCCCGCCAAGCCCGAGGAAGAGCGCCTCCGCATCGCCACCCAAATCGCCATCGGCGCCCTGCGCTACTTCCTGCTGAAGTTCACCCGCAACACCGTCATCGCCTTCGACCTCCAGGAGGCCCTCAGCTTCGAAGGCGAGACCGGCCCCTACGTCCAATACGCCGCCGTGCGCGCCCGCAACATCCTTCGCAAGCTCGCCGAGCGCGGCGAAACCCTGCCCGAGTTCTCCGCCGCCCTCGACTCCGCCGCCATGCACCGCCAGCTACAGGCCGAGGACTTCTGGCAGCTCCTCCTCGCCGCCTCCAAGTCCGGCACCGCGCTGGCCTCCGCCCTCTCCGCCGGCGAGCCCTCCCACATGGCCCGCTACGCTTTCCAGCTCGCCCAGGCCTTCAACGCCTTTTACCACGACTATCCCATCCTGGCCGAAGAGAACCCCGAAAAGCGCACTTTCCTGCTCTGGCTCGCCGTCTACTTCAAGGAGCAACTCGAGCGCACCCTGGAGCAGGTGCTCGGCATCCCTGTCCCGGAGTACATGTAGCCGCTGCTCAGCTCAGCAGCAGTTCCAGGTCCTCCCGCTTCAAATCGCGCAGCAGGCTGTTGTCCTCCCCAATGATCGAGTCCGCCAGCTCCCGCTTCGTCTTCTGCAACTCCAGGACCTTCTCTTCCACCGTCCCCCGCGTGATCAGCCGGTAGGCGAACACGTTCCGCGTCTGCCCGATGCGGTGCGCGCGGTCCACCGCCTGCGCCTCCACCGCCGGGTTCCACCACGGGTCCAGCAGGAACACGTACTCCGCCGCCGTCAGGTTCAGCCCCAGCCCGCCCGCCTTCAGGCTGATCAGGAACAGCCCGCACCCGGCGTCGTTCTGGAACCGCTCCACCGGCGCCCGCCGGTCCCGCGTCGCCCCGTCCAGGTACTCGTGGTCGATCTTCTTCGCCCGCAGCCTCTCCCGCACCAGGGCCAGCAGCGAGGTGAACTGTGAAAACACCAGCGCCTTGCTGCCTTCTTCGCGGATCTCCTCGATGCGCGCCAGCAGCTCTTCCAGCTTCGCGCTCGGCTCGTTCCGCTTCCGTGCGTCCAGCAGCGCCGGGTGGCACGCCGCCTGCCTCAGCCGCAGCAGCGCCTCCAGCACGTGCATCTTCGACTTCGCCAGCCCCTGCCGCGCCACCCGCCCCAGCAGCGACTCCCGGTAGTGCCGCCGCAACTCCTCGTATTGCTTCCGCTGCTTCTCTTCCATCTCGCAGAAGATCGTCTGCTCCGACTTCTCCGGCAGCTCCGCTGCCACCTGCTTCTTCGTCCTGCGCAGGATGAACGGCCGCAGCGCGCTGCCCAGCAGCGCCCGTGTCTCCGCGTCCGGATTGCGCGCCAGCCCGCCCGTCAGCTTCAGCGCCTTGGCTTCCCCCAGCATGCCCGGATTGAGAAACTCGAACAGGCTCCACAGTTCGCCCAGGTGGTTCTCCACCGGCGTTCCGCTCAGCGCCAGCCGGTGCCGCCCCCGCAGCAGCCGCGCCGCCTTGGCCGACTCCGTCGACGGGTTTTTGATCGCCTGCGCCTCGTCCAGCACGACGTAGTCGAACTCGAAATCCTTGAACTCCACCACATCGCGCCGCAGCGTGCCGTACGTGGTCAGCACCACGTCGTAGTCCTTGATCAACGCCGCGTCCCGCTCCAGCCCTGTGTGCTCCAGCACTCTCAGCCGCGGCGTGAACCGCGCCGCCTCCTCCTTCCAATTGAACATCAGCGACTTCGGCGCCACCACCAGCGACACGCCCGCGCCTTCCTGTCGCCTCTGCTCCAGCGCCGCCAGCACCTGCGCCGTCTTGCCCACGCCCATGTCGTCCGCCAGACATCCCCCGAAGCCGAACTCCCGCAGGAACCCGATCCACCCCAGCCCTTCTTTCTGGTATCCGCGCAGCGCCCCTTCGAACCCCTCCGGCTGCTCCGCGGCCGCGATCCCCCGGAACGAGCCCAGTTTCGCCCGCAGCCGCTGGAACGCCTCGTCGCAGGTCGCCTCCGGCTGCGCCGCCAGCAGCGCGTCCAGCAGTCCCGCCTGCCCGCGCCGGAACCGCAGCTTCTCCTCTTCCGCCTGACCCATGCCCGCAATCGTGCCCAGCCGCGCCAGCCACTCCTCCGGCAGCAGTCCGTAGGTGCCGTCCCCCAGCCGCACCAGCGTCTCCCCGCGCCGCAGCGCCGCCAGCAGCTCCGGCAGAGTGGCGCTGATGCCGCCGTAGTCCACCTCGCCGTGCAGGTCGAACCAGTCCACGCCACTCGACACGGAAAGCCGGCTGGTCCCCGGCTTGCGAAACGCCTTGCCTTCGGCCTCCACGTGCCAGCCTTCCAGCAGCAGTTCCCGCACCACCTTCGGCAGGCTCTTGATCCCTATCCGCCACCCGCCCTTTTCCACCAGTGGCCGCAGTCCAGCCGCCCGCAGCCGCTGCTCGGCCTTCTCTTCCGCCGCCGCGTCCCGCACTACCAGCACCCGCTCGGCCTCCACCCAGCGGTTGCCCGCCGCCTGGTCCATCCACCCCAGGCCGTAGTCCAGCAGCAGCTTACCCTCGAAATACTCCTCGCCCCAGTGTTCCTTCTTCTGCTTCACGCGCAGTCCCGTGCGCGGCGCCGTCCGCCGCTCCTCAAAGCGCAGCGGCTCGTCCACCTCCAGCGGCGGCAGCGTGCCCGATTCGAGCAGCCGCTTCAGCGCCGCGTCCCGCATCCGGTCCGGAAACCGGATCTGCTTCAACTCCCGCATCCGCAGCATCCAGCCCGCCGCGCCGCCGTGCCAGAAGCGCGCCAGCCGCCCCCGCGCCACCATCAGCCCCGCCGCCGTCAGCACCGTGGCCTCGTCCGCTTCCATCCGTTCCTCTCCGCGCCGGAACGCACCCCGGATCGCCCACTGGTCGCGCTCGTCCTGCTTCACCTCCAGCGTGAAGACCCACGGCTCGCCCCCATCCCAATCGAGCGGCCTCGCCCGCTTGGCCGCATACGGCTCGCCCAGCCACAGCCGCCCGGCCTCGGCCAGGGCCGGCAGGTACTTCAGCGCCAGCACCTCCGGCAGCATCCGCTGCTTCGACATCTGCCGCCCGCCGTAATAGCTGTAGCCGTCCAGGCTCCCGTGGATCGCCGCCAGCGCCTCCCGGTCCAGCCGATCCGGAAGTAACGCCACGTTGTCGGTGGAGACCGAGTAGTCCTTCAGCACGCTCCACTCACCGTCTTTCTTCCTCGTCCGGTGCTGCAGTTCGATCACCGCCCGGCTGCTCCGCATGCTCGCCGCCGGGTCCAGCACGTAGATGATTTCGAACTCCCCCGCCGGCAGGCCCTGCTGCGAAAGCGGCGCCGCCGGCCGCAACTGCGACACCGAGTCGATCGCCTCCTGCCACTCCGGCACCGGCGGCACCACGCTCTGCCTGCCCGGCGCCGGTTCGTCGAAATATGGGAACCCGTCGTCGTCCTCCGCCATTCCGGAGTCCACCTCCATCATCGGGTCCAGTTCGTCATTCAGGTCCAGCCTCGGCGTCTCTTTCGCGTCCTCCAGCCCGCCCTTGACGTCCACCGCCACCACGGCCGCCCAGATGTGCTTGCACGTCCCTTCGTCCTCGAAGTAGGGGCAATCGCACTGGACCTTCAGGTCTGTCCCATCGAATTGCAGAATCACGTCGTAGGGCCGCGTGCCCCGCACAACCGCGTACACCCAGTCGCGCCGGGCTTCTCGCACCGCCACCTTGTCCGACCAGAAGAGCTGATTGCCCCGCGTGCGGATCGGCTGCGCCACCTGCGCCGCCAGCTTCGAAACCAAGGTATACACTTGCGCCAACCTCTATCCTACCGTTAAATCGAAAATGATCTAATAGCATCGGAAACCCCGATGAAGATCGCCTTCAATCCGTCCGTCTACGAACACGCCGCCCGCTTCGCCGGACACACCCCCTGGGAGACCTCCCGCGACCCCGAGCTCATCTTCCGCGGCCACCGCGACGCCTGGCTCGAATATCGCCATACCCCCATCGTCGTCGGCATCGACATCTACAACCTCGAGGCCGAAGCCTACGGCGCCCGCATCAGTGTCCCCGGCGGCGACGGCATCCCCGCGGTGTTCGAACCCCTCTTTTCCACCCTCGAGGACGCCCTCGGCATCCGCCCCTTTCACCCGGTGCGCGACGGCCGCCTCGCCATGATCATCGACGCCGGCCGCCGCCTCAAAGCCGAACTCCCAGGCGCGGATGTCCGCATCCCCGTCGCCGGACCCTTCTCCATCGCCTTCAACCTCCGCGGCATCTCCCGCCTCTGCGAGGACGTCGCCGACCGCCCCGCCGACGTCGCCCGCTTTCTCATGCTCCTCGCCGAAAACCAGACCGCCTTCACCCGCGCCATCCTCGCCGCCGGCCTCGACGTGGCCTTCTTCGAGTCCGCCGCCGCCCCGCCCCTGCTCTCCCCCCGCCAGTTTCACAACGTTGAAATGCCCGCCCTCCGCCGCATCCTCGAACTCACCGCCGGCGAAGCCGGCCACCCCGTGCCCTGCATCATGGGCGGCAACACCTACCCCATCCTCGACGACATCCTCGCCACCGGCACCGGCTACGTCGTCTGCAACGTCGAAACCAACCAGCAGGCCTTCGTCGACAAGCTCTGCGCCGTGAAACCTGCCGTCAACGTCCGCATCAACATGGATCCCCGCATCGTCGCCTGCCACGATCCCGCCGCTATCTACGCCGAAATCGACCGCATCCTCGCCATCGCCGCCGGCCGCCCCAACTGCCTCATGGGCACCGGCTGCCTGCCTCTCGAAACCCCGCCCTCCAACATCCGCCTCATCCGCGAATACCTCGCGTAATTCGCGTTTATTCCGGACCAGCCAATCTGATATCGTGTTTGCGGCTATGCCCCTCGACACCCGCGAACTCTACGCCCAGCGCCTCAACCGCTACGTCACCGCCATGCGCAACGCGAAGCCCGATCGCGTCCCCCTGCGCCCGTTCGCCGCCGAGTTCACAGCCGCCCACACCGGCATGACCTGCCAGCAGGTGACCCACGACTACAACCAGGCCTTCGAGGCCGTCATCCGCTGCTGCCGCGACTACGATTGGGACGCCGCCGTCCCCAACATGGTCTATGTCTGGACCGGCCTCACCCAGTCCGCCGGCCTCCGCTACTACGCCACCCCCGGTGTCGAAATCGGTCCCGATGTCGGCTTCCAGTACCGCGAGCCCGCGCAGAACAACGCCTGGATGCTCCGCGAGGAGTACGACGAACTCATCGCCGACCCCGTCGCCTTCCTCTACAACCGCTGGCTCCCCCGCGTCTCCGCCGAATACGCCGCCTCCCCCATGCGCCGCGACCTGGCCCTCATCAAGAGCACCTGGGCCATGGCCAACTACTTCTCCGCCTTCGGCCCCCAGATCCAGCGCATGCAGGACGAAACCGGCACCGTCTCCGCCATCTCCGGCATGTTGAAAGCCCCGCTCGACGTCCTCGCCGACAAGTTCCGCGGCTACCTCGGCCTCGCCTTCGACCTCATGGAGATCCCCGGCAAGGTTGAAGCCGCCTGCCGCGCCCTCATGCCGCACCTCGCCCACATCGCCCTCAGCGGCCTCAGCGGCCTCGACCCCAACCGCCAGATCCCCATTCCCATTTGGATGCACCGCGGCTGCGTCCCCTTCATCTCCCACGAGCACTTCGACTCCATCTACTGGCCCACCCTCCGTCCCATCGTCGAGGCCATCTGGAACCGCGGCAACCAGGTCCTCTTCTACGCCGAAGGCAAGTGGGACGCGCACCTCGACGCCTTCTCCCAGCTTCCCGCCGGCAGCATCGTCTACCACATCGACCGCGGCGATCCCAAACTCTGCGCCGAAAAGCTCGGCTCGCAATTCTGCCTCTCCGGCGGCGTCCCCAACGCGCTGCTCGCCTTCGGCACCCCCGACCAGGTGAAGGCCAGGTGCAAGGAGCTTATCGATATCTGCGGCCAGAACGGCGGCTACATCATGGACGCCTCCGCCATTATGCAGAGCGATGCGGCCGTCGCCAACGTCCGCGCCATGACCGAGTTCACCCGCGAATACGGCGTCTACTCCCCCACCCCGTCCTCCGCCGCGCCACCCCCGCCGCCCGAAGACCGCTCCCCGGCGCCCGACTTCGGCCCCTTCCCCTCCTGCTTCGCCTGGGAGTCGAAACTGCCCGAACTCCCACCCCTGACCGGTGACCCGCAACTCCTCAAGCAGGTCTGGCAGAACCTCGATGGTCTCGCCTACTTCTACATCTGGCACCTCGTCCTCAGCTTCTAGCTGCTGCAGGCGGCCCCTACCAGTAGTGCGCGGCCACCACGTCCGGCCGCCCCGGCTCCCCCTCCACGATCGGCACGTGCAGCACGAATTGCACGCTCCTCCGCTCCCACCCCTTCGGCGCGTTCCGTCACGCGTCTTCCAATAGCCCCGCGTCCGTCACGAACTCCCCCGCCGCCTGCGTCCCATACTGCGTGATCCCCGCCAGCGCGAACAACAGCTTCCCCGTCTTCGGGTGGAACAGCCGCGACACGATCACGTATTCCTCCGGCGTCTTCCCGTTCGGCTGCAACTGCTGGAGCCGCCAGAGCTGGCCCGTCTGCTGATCCGTGATCTGGTGCCCGGCACCCAGGCCGCGCCCGCCATCGGCAACACCCCGCGCACCCTCGGCGACGCCCGCTCGCCTACCACCACCACTCTCGACGTCTCCGGATCCAAGAACTTCAAGCTCTTCAAGGACGGCCGCGTGCAGATCCAGATCCGCGCCGATGCCTTCAACATCCTCAACCATCCCGTGTTCTTCCTCAATCCCAACTCCCGCTCCAACGGCGTTTGGGAACATGTGGCCTCCACCCACAGCTTCCGCGCCAAACCGACGGCCACCACCATGGACGCCAACAACACCGGCCAGTACGGCAACTACGCCGGCCGCATGTTCCGCCTCGGCGCGCGCGTCACCTTCTGACTCCCTGAACTGCTCCCTGAGAGCGGCGGCCCTGCGGGGCCACCCATTTTTTCACTCGCGCCCCGCATCCTCCGGCCGGACCCGCAGCGCCTCCCGCACCTTTTCCGCAAATTCGTCCAGCAGGAACGGCTTCTGCAGGAACAGTCCCGGCACCTCCAGCAGGCCCCGCCCCGCCACCATATCGTCCGAGTAGCCCGACATATAGATCACCGGCAGCGCCGGCCGCACCGCCCGCAGGCGCTTCGCCAGCGCCGGCCCCGCCATGCCCGGCATCACCATGTCCGTGATCAGCAGCGAGATTTTTTCCCCGCCGGCCTCCGCCATCCTGAGCGCCTCCTCCCCGTTCTCCGCCTGCAGCACCCGGTAGCCCAACCGCTCCAGCACCCGCGCCGCCAGGTGCCGCACGCTCTCCTGATCCTCCACCACCAGCACCATCTCCCCGCCGCCCTCTTCCATCCTCCGCGCCGCCGCCGGCGCGCTCTCTTCCTCTGCCTCCTGCTCGGCCTGAGGCAGATACACCGCGAACCGCGTCCCCTCGCCTTGCAGGCTCTCCACTTCGATCCACCCCCCGCTCTGCCGTACCACCCCGTACACCGAGCTCAGGCCCAGCCCGGTGCCGCCCCCCGCCGGCTTGGTCGTGTAAAACGGCTCGAACAGGTGCCTGCGCGTCACCTCGTCCATCCCCGTCCCCGTGTCCGTCACCGCCAGCATCACCGCCGGCCCAGCCTTCCGCCCCTCCGCCTCCGGCCCGTCGCTCTCCGCCACCACCACGTTTCTCGTCTCGATCGTCAGCACCCCGCCATCCGGCATCGCGTCCCGCGCGTTCGCCGCCAGGTTCAGCAGCACCTGCCCCAACTGCCCCTCGTCTGCCTTCACAGGCCAGAGTCTCTTTTCGAGCCGCGTCTCCAGCCGGATGTCCTCCCCGATCAGCCGGACCAGCATTCTCTCCGTCTCCCGCACCACACCGTTCAGGTCCAGCACTCTCGGCTGCAGCAACTGCCGCCGGCTGAACGCCAGCATCTGCTGCGTCAGCGCCGACGCCCGCTCCCCGGCGCGCCGGATCTCGTCCACGCTCGCCTTCAGGCTGCGGTGCAGCAGCCCGCTGCCCGCCAGCAGCGTGCTGTAGCCGTTGATCACCGTCAGAAGGTTGTTGAAGTCGTGCGCCAGCCCCCCCGCCAGCCGCCCGATCGACTCCATCTTCAGCGCCTGCCGCAGATCCTCCTCCATCTGCCTGCGGTCCGTTACGTCCTGGATCGTCCCGGCCATCACGATGAGCGTCCCTGCGTCGTCCCGCACCAGCGCGCCCCGGCCCAGCACCCAGCGCACCTCGCCATCGCTCTTCCGCACGATCCTGTACTCGCGGTCGAAGGGCTGCCCCCGCCCGGCCACATCCTCCAGGAAGTAGCGCTCCATCTCGATTCGCTCGTCCGGATGCACCAGTTGCTGCCACCCCGCGATGTCGCGGACGTAGTCCGCTTCGATTCCGAAAATCTCGTCCAGCGTCTCCGAACTTGTCCAGAGCCCTGCCCGCATGTCGAGCACGTACGTGCCGATTCTCGACGCCCGCTGCGACTCCCGCAGCCAGTACTCGCTCTCTCTCAGCGCCTCTTCCGCCTGCTTCCGCTGCGTCACGTCCAGCACCAGCGACAGCACTGACATCAGCCTGCCTTCGTGGTCGTGGATGGCCGAGCTGTACCACTCGCAGTGCACTACCCGCCCGTCCTTGGTGTAGTTGCGGTTGGTGTTCATGCTGCGCGTGCGCCCGCCGCTCATCAGCCCCGCCGACTCGCGCCTGACTGACTCGACGTCTTCCGCGTGCATCCACCGCATCTCGCCGATCGTCCGCCCCAGAATCTCCTCCGCGGTCCAGCCGAATAGCCGCTCCGCGGCGGCCGACCAGCGGATGATGCGTAATTCCGGATCGAACTCCACTATCCCCAGCGGCGAGTTATCGATGTGTGCGCCGAGGCGCTGCGTCGCCTCCACCAGCTCGGCTTCCGAGTTTCGCGCCCCCGTCACGTCCCGCACCACGCCCGCCAGGCCCGACGGCTTGCCATGCTCGTCCGGCAGCGGCACCGTCTGCAGTTCCATCCAGCGCACCGTGCCGTCCGCGCAGAGCCACCGCACCGTCACGGGCTCCTGGCTGCCCTTCAATCCGTCGAGCACCTCTGCCAGCGGCTCACGGTCTTCGGGCAGCGTCAGCTTCTCCCAAAGCCGAGCGTCGGCGTAGTGCTCGGCGGGGGAGTGGCCGGCCAGCGCGGCCAGCTTTTCGCCGACGTAGTCGAACCGCGGCGACGGGTTAAAGCGAATCCGGAAGATCAAATTCGGCCTCTCTAGGTTCTTGGATACTACTTTCGCAGGTCCGAAGGGGGGCGCGGCGGCCCGGGTTGTCAGGACAGTGCGGAAAGTGTCGAAATGCGGAAGTATTTTGACGATAATAGCCCGCCGCCGGCACCGGTCGATGCGATGTCCTGGCGAGCGTCCGGAAAACCCGCCGCCCGGCGCCTGATAAGCTATCGGATGTGAAACTCCGTTATCTGCTCCTCCTTCTCTTGCCGGTGCTGGCGGCGCAGACGCGGCGGCCGGCGTTCACGCCCGAGGAGCAGCCGATCGCCGACCAACTGCGGGGGATGCGCAAGCTGGACGACCAGGTGCGCGCCGGGGTGACGAAGAAGCTGGCGCTGGAGATCCGCGCGCTGCCTTCCACCGCGGGCAAGATGAGCCTGGCGTCGGCGCTGGCGAACCTCTCGACCGAAGGGGACTTTGGGCGCGAGGCGCTGCAGGAGGTGACGACGACGCTGGCGGAGGTCTTGAAAGAGTGGCCGTTTCCGCCGGCGGACGAGCCCGCGCCGCTCTACGTGTCGCTGGCGCGGCTCGTGCGCTACGAGGGGATGAAGGCCTCGCTGGACCACCCGATGTACGCGGCGGCGATGGCATCGCTCCAGAAGCTGGACGAGGCGCGGGCGAACGCCGATTTCACGCTGACAGACCTGCAGGGCAAGGCCTGGCACCTGCGCGAACTGAAGGGCAAGGTGGTGCTGGTGAACTTCTGGGCGACGTGGTGCCCGCCGTGCCGCAAGGAGATGCCGGACCTCGAGGCGCTGTACCAGGAGTTCAAAGGCAAGGGACTGGTGGTGCTGGCGGTGTCGGACGAGGACCGCGCGAAGGTGGAGCCGTTCGTCGCGGAGAAGAAGTACACGTTCCCGGTGCTGCTGGATGCGGGCCGAAAGGTGAGCGAGCAACTGCGCATCGAAGGCATCCCGAAGACTTTCCTTTACGACCGCGCGGGGAAGCTGGCGGCGCAGTCGATCGACATGCGGACGAGGGGCCAGTTCCTGAAGCTGCTGGCGAAGGCCGGATTGCAGTAGCGCTGGTAGACTGGTCGCAGATCGAGACTCCGCGGAAAGGCGGTGAACGAGATGCGGCTGTTCGCCCTGAGCCTGCTTTGCCTGCTGCTGCCGGCATTCGACGAAGATCCCCCGACCCTGGCGCTGGGCTCGCCAGCGCCGGATTTTTCGCTGCCGGGCATCGACGGCAGGACGCACAAGCTCGCCGAATACTCGTCGCCGAAGGTGCTGGTGCTGGTCTTCACCTGCAACCACTGCCCGACGGCGCAATTGTACGAGGCGCGGATCAAAAAGCTGGTGGAGGACTACCGCGGAAAGAGCGTGGCGATCGTCGCCATTGAGCCGAACGATCCGGAAGCGGTGCGGCTGGACGAGATGGGGTACACGGACGTCGGCGACGGGCTGGAAGACATGCAGATCCGGGCCGGGTACCGGAAATTCAACTTCGCGTACCTGTACGACGGCGAAACGCAGGCGGTGGCGCGCGCCTACGGGCCGAAGGCAACGCCGCACGTGTTCATCTTCGACGCGGCGCGCAAGCTGCGCTACGAGGGGCGGATCGACAACAGCCAGCGGGAGGCGCTGGTGAAGACGCAGGAGACGCGGGCGGCCATCGACGCGCTGCTGGCCGGGCAGGCGCCGGCGGTGGAGCACACGGGCGTGTTCGGCTGCTCGACGAAGTGGAAGGCCAAGGCGCCGGGCCGCGTGGCGGAGATGCAGAAGATCCTGGCCGAGCCGGTGACGGTGGAGGCGGTGAGCGCCGAGGGGCTGCGGGCGCTGCGCCGGAACCCGACGGGCAAGGTGCTGCTGGTGAATTTCTGGGCGACGTGGTGCGGGCCGTGCCTGACGGAGTTCCCGGACCTGCAGACGACGTTCCGGATGTACCGGCGGCGGGACTTCGACTTCGTGACCGTCTCGACGAACCTGCCGGACGAGCGGCGCGGGGTGCTGAAGGCGCTGCAGAAGTACCACGCCACGACGCGCAACCTGCACTTCGACTCCGACGACGTCTACGCCATGCAGGCGGCGTTCGACGCCCGGTGGGAGTCTGGCGTGCCGTTCACGATGCTGATTGCGCCGGACGGCAAGGTGCTGTACCAGAAGCAGGGCGAGGTGGACATTCTGGAGCTGCGGCGCGTGATTCTGGGGAATCTGCCGGACGAGGATTACTTGGGCCACCGGGCGTGGTGGACCACACGCTGAAGACGATGTTCCGCGGCCGGGGGGGCGAAATCACCTGTTTCCGGGATTGGCAGGGCCGCGGCGGTTCCCTAACGTAAAAGAAGAGAACATGAGCTATCGCGGCGATTCGCGCCGGGGCGCTGCGCACGCCGGAGTTGTGCGGCGGGCGCCTGAAAGCCTGCCCGCCGCGCCCTTCCAGCCACCCGGCAGCGCGCGAAAGACGTTGATGCTGTGGCTGGTAGCGGCAGGCTGGGCAGCCGGGGTTTTCCTGGCCGTGCAGGCTTGGCAGGCGCTGCGGGCGCCGGCGCCGGAGGTGGAGATCCGGACGGCGCAGGCGCGCGCGGGGGCGCTGGTCCGGAGCCTGCGCGTCAGCGGCGAGACGGCGGCGGAGAAGAGCACCATGCTGCGGGCGCCGGTGCTGCGGGGGCGGCGGTCGCGCGGGAGCGCGTCGGACTTCAGCCTGGTGGTGCTGGAACTGGCCTCTCCCGGCAAGCGCGTGAAGGCGGGGGATCTGGTGGCGAGCTTCGATCCGCTGAACATGCGCAACCGGCTGGACGACTACGAGGCCGATTACATGGAGGAAGTGGCGGAGCTGAGGACGCTGCGCACCGAACTGTCTCTGCTGCAACTGGACTACCGGCAGAAGACCGCGACGGCGCTGGCCACGATGCGGAAGGCTGAACTCGACCTGCAAACGGCGCCAGTGCGCTCCGCGATTCAGCGGGAGCAATTCCGGCTGGTCCTGGAAGAGGCGCGGGGGCAGCGGAAGGCATTTGAGGAGCAGGCGAAGCTATTTGAATATTCGTTGGCTGCGGCAGTGCGGCGCGCCGAACTGGACGTGGGGGAGACGAGGCTGGGCCTGGAGCGTTCGCGCGCCAGCATGGCCAAACTGCAGGTGCGGGCGCCGATGGATGGGCTGGCGGTGGTGCAGGAGCGGGTGCGAGGCTCGGAGTTGAGCCCGATCCGGGCAGGGGACGAAGTGGCCCGGGGGCAGCCGTACCTGCAGATTGTGGACCCGGCGCACCTGTTGGTGGAGGCGCGGGCGAGCCAGGTGGATTCCGGACAGTTGCGGCTGGCGGCCTTATCGGTGGTGCGATTTCCGGCAATCCCGGACCTGGAGTTGACGGCGCGGGTGTACTCCATCGGGCCGCTGGCGGCGGCGGGGCGGCGCACCGGGTACTACGCCGCCATTCCGGTCTATCTCAAGTTCGAGGGCACGGACCCGCGCATGATCCCCGGCCTGAGCGTGAGCGCGGACATCCGGCTATCGGCGGAGGAGTTTGACTGTATCATTCCGCGCGAGGCCGTGACGGCCGATCCGGCCACGGGCGCGGCGTACGCGCTGGTGCGCAACGGAGACGAGTGGCATCGGCGGGAGGTGGAACTGGGCCCGGCGAACCATGTGGAGGTGGCGGTGCTGTCCGGACTGGAGGAGGGGGACGTGGTGCGGCTGGACGCGAACTGAGGAAGCGGCCTGCGGCGGGGCGAGGAACTGCTAAACTTCTGGTTCGATGCAGTGGCCTGGAGCCGTGCGTGGGTGCGGCCATGAGTGAACCCACCTCGAATAAGAAGCTGCTGGAGAGGCTCGGCGACGGGGCGCGGGTGCTGATTGTGCGGCTGCGCTCGCTGGGCGATTGCGTGCTGACGACGCCGGCCATCGAACTGCTGCACGCGGCGCGGCCGGACCTGCGGATCGGGGTGGTGGTGGAGCCGCGGTTTGCGGCGGTGTTCGAGGGCAACCCGGCGGTGGCGCGGGTGCTGGAGCCCTCCTATGGGAGCGTCATGGGGTTTCGGGCGTCGCTCGCCATAAACCTGCACGGCGGGACTCGGAGCATGCTGCTGACGGGGGCGTCGCTGGCGCGGTGGCGGGCGGGGTTCGCGCACCACAAGGGCGCGGGGCTCGTCTACAACGCGCCGATACCGCGGGCGCAGGAGGTGCTGGGGGTGGAGCGCACGGTGCACACGGCGGAGCACCTGGCGTCGGCGATGTTTTACCTGGGAGCGCCGGTTTCAGAGATTCCGAGGGCGCGGCTGTATGCGCCGGCGGCGGGGGCGGCGAGTCCGTACGCGGTGATCCATCCGGCGTCGGCGGCGGCTTACAAGACCTGGAACGCATCGGGCTTTGTGGAGGTGGCGGAGCACATCCGGCGGAGGCGGGCCCTGGAACCGGTGTTCATCGGGGCGGGGCAGGACGACCTGACACCGTTCGAGGGCTACCGGGTGGTGAGGGGCGCGCCGTTGAAGGAGGCGATGTCGCTGATTGGGGGGGCGTCGCTGTTCGTGGGCAACGACAGCGGCCCGGCTCACATCGCGGCGGCATACGGGGTGCCGGCAGTGGTGCTGTTCGGGCGGCCGGAGCACCGGGTGATCTGGGCGCCGTGGCGGGCGGAGAGGTCGCGGACGCTTTGCGCGGCGGAGGGGATCGGGACACTGGGCCTGGAAGAAGTGCTGGCGGCAGTGGACGGGCTGGGTTAACCGCGCTGGTAGAAGCGATTGCGGAATTCGTCGATGGCGCGGGCGGTTTCGGACGGGTCCCGTTCGAAGCGAGCGAGGGCCTGGCGGACCATTTCAACGCCGCCTTCGAGTTCGGGCAGGACGGCAGTGTCGACACCCTGGGCGTGGAGCGTGGGGAGGTGGTGGGCGCGGGCGGCGCGGGCGATGACGGTGAGGGAGGAGTTGCGGCGCTTGGCGCGGGCGACGGCGAGCTCGACAGTGCCCGGGTCGGGCGGGGTGAGGAGGAGGACGCGGGCGGAGTCGATGCAGGCGGCGTGGAGGACCTCGTCGCCGGTGACGTCCCCCCAGACGGCTTTGAGGCCGGCCTCGACGGCGTCGCGGTACAGGGCGTGGTCCTGCTCGACGACGGCGACAGGGATGCCGGCGGCGTAGAGGATGCCGGCGGCGGCGCGTCCGCTGCGGCCGTAGCCGCCGAGGACGACATGGTTCGAGAGGCGGACCTTCAGGGGATCGACGACGCGCACGGGGTGGGTGGGCCTGCGGAAGCGTCGCCAGGCGCGGCCGAGCGGGAGGGCGGCGCCGGAGACGAGGGGCGAGAGGGCCATGGTGAGAACGGTGCAAGTCAGGACGAGGCTGTAGGTGTCCCGCGAGATCATGCCGCCGCGCACGCCGCTGCGGGCGAGGACGAAGGAGAACTCGCCCATCTGGGAGAGGCCGAGGGCGACGATCCAGGGGGCCATGTTCACGTATCCGAAGGCGCGGGCGACGCCGCCGAGGATGACCGCCTTGCCGAGGAAGATGAGCGCCACGGCGGCGGCGAGGCGAGCCCAGTGGGCGGCGACGTAGCGGGGATCGAGCAGCATGCCGACGGAGACGAAGAAGAGCAGGCCGAAAATGTCGCGGAGGGGAGCGAGGTCGCTGAGTGCCTGGTGGCTGAACTCGGATTCGCTGAGGATGAGACCGGCGACGAAGGCGCCGAGGGCGAACGACAGTCCGACGCTGTGCGTGGCGAAGCCGATGCCGACGCCGGTGGCGACGACGGCGACGAGGAAGAGCTCGCGGGGGCCCCAGACGAGGATGCGGCGGATGAGGCCCGGCAGCAGGCGGGTGCCGGCCCAGACGACGGCGCCGAGGAAAGTGGCGGCGAGCCCGACGGCGGCGGCGAGCTTGCCGGCGGCGTGCTGAAGGTCGCCGAGCTGGGGCAGGACGATGAGCATGGGGATGACGGCGAGGTCCTGCAGGACGAGGAGGCCGATCATGACGCGGCTGGCGAGGGTGGTGGTGACGCCGCGCTCGTTCAGGGACTTGACGACGACCATGGTGCTGGAGACGGAGACCATGGCGCCGAACCAGGCGGATTCGGCGGCGGTCATAGAGAAGAGCGCAACGCCGGCCCACGCAGCGCCGGCGCCGGTGACCAGGATCTGGATGGGGCCGCCGAGGAGCGCGACGCGGCGGACGGGCTGGAGGTCGCGGAATGAGACTTCGAGGCCCAGAGAGAAGAGCAGCAGAGCGGCGCCGATTTCGGCGAGCAGCTCGATGTCGTGGACCTCGACGACGGTGGGTCCGGCGGTGTGGGGGCCGACGATGACGCCGGCGGCGACATAGCCCACCAGCAGCGGCAGGCGCAGGGCGCGGGCCAGCAGAGCGCCGCACAGGCCGGCGAGAACGATCAGCACGAAGTCAGCGGCGATTCCCATGGTGCGCTTATCGCCAGACTCGCACAAAGCGGCGTGCGGGGGGAACCGGCGTGCGCCTGGAGCAGCGCTTCAGCGGACGACGGCGGGCCGCGGAGGAGGGAGGGCGAGCGTCACGGCGAGGTTGAGGGCGAAGAGCGAGACGGCGATGAGTTCGGTGACGGCGGAGACGGGCAGGATGCGCCACGCCACGGCGACGTTGGCTTCGTAGGCCGGGATCTCGGCGCCGACGCGGAGGGCGCAGCCGAGGTTGAGCAGGACGAGGGAGGCGGTCATGAGGCGGGGACTGTAGAGGACGCGCATGCCGCAAAAGGCGGGCAGAACGCGCTGGCCGATGGCGAAGACCATGGTGGCGAGGAAGCCGACGGTGAGGGCGTGGCGGGAGGCGCCCCAGAGGCCGCCGTGCGTGTCGGCGGCGGCGGCCCAGACGCTGAGGCCCGCGGCCAGTAGCAGCCAGGCGTAGGCGCCGCGGGCGAAGTGCGGGAACAGCGGGCTGACGGCGAGGATCTTGGGCGGACGCGCGGAGGGCTCGAAGACGCGCAGGGCGGCGGCGGCCAGCAGGCTGGCTGCCAGCAGCACGAGAGCGGCGGGCAGGACCCGGCCGGCGAGCCCGAGGACGAGGGCCGCGAACCAGGCGGCGAGGGCGGACAGCAGCAGCGCGGGGCGCGGCGCGGGCAGGCCGGCAAACACCGGCAGCCAGCGGGCGTTGAAGCCCCACACGGCGGCGACGGGGAAGCCCCAGGCGGCGAGGATCAGGAACCGCTGGTCGAGAGAGTGAGGGAGGGCCGGGCCGGCGCTGGTCCAGGCCAGCCAGACGGCGGCGGCGGCGTTAAACAGAAGGGCCAGCAGGAAGGCGGAGGTGGAGGCCACGACAGCTTTCATCCAGGGCTCGAATGAGGTGGGCCCGGCGCCGGACTTTTTGTGGCGGCTGACCGTGGCGAAGAAGAGGACGAAGGCGGCGAGTTCAAGCGCGGCGGAGAGGGGCAACAGCAGCCGCCATTGCCAGAGGCTGACATTGGCGGTCCAACGCAGGGCCGCGCCGGCGGTCCACAGGGCGAAGCTCACCCAGCCTCGCGCGGCCGAATGAGGCGTCTGGCCGCCCATTTTGGAGAGCGAATAGTAGCCGATGCCGAGGATGAAAGTGCCGATCCAGCCGAAGATCTGGGCGTGGCCGTGGGCCTGCATCCAGGCGGCCGGCAACGTCTGGAGCGAGTGCCGGCCGCTGATGGAGACGAGGTTCCAGACGCCGAGGAACGTCCCGGGCAGGAGCAGGAAGAGCAGGCCGGTGGCGACGTAGGCCGTCACCAGCCTCTGGAGGGCGACTTCGATGCGGGCGGACGCGGCCTGCGTCATGGTGGCCTCCCGTGCCGCGTTAGCGCTGCTCAAAGGCGATGGCACGGGGGAAGAGGATGTTGTTCTCGAGGTGGATGTGGAGGTCCGCCTCGAGCGCCTGCAAGCCGGAGTAGAGGGCACGGACGGTGGCGCAGGCGTATTCGGGGAGCGTGAAGTCCGTGGTGAGTGAGCGGATTTCGGCCAGCGCGCCGCCGGCCTCGGTGTGCTCGCGCTCCATGACGGCGATGGGGTTGGCGATGGAACCGAACGGGACGGGCGGGGCGGGCCGGCCGGCGAGCTCGGCGGCGCCGTACTGCTCGATAAAGGGGAACAGAATGATCTCCTCCTTGTGGAGATGGAGTTCGAGCTCGGAGCGCAGGCCGCCGTAGACGACTACGAGGCGATCCCACATTTCCTGATCCTTGGGGCCGTGAACGGAGACCACTTTGTCCAGGCGTTTGGCGAGGGCGGGCATTTCGAGCTTGAGGTACTCGTGATGGGTGGCGATGATGTGGCGGGCGAGGTCGCGCATGGGCGCGGCCTGCCAGTCGGTTTCGCCGGCGGGGGCAGGGGTGCTGTTCTCGATTTCGGCGAGGACCGAGTCGGGGTTCAGGTTCTTTGCGCGGCAGGCCTCGTCGAAGGGCTGCTTGCCGCCGCAGCAGTAGTCGAGCCCGTGGCGCTCGAGGTGGCGGATGGCGTGGGCCGAAGCGGCGGCGAGTTCGGCGAGGGTCATGGTGGTGGTCATGGGTGGTGCCTCTCTTTCTGATCCGATGGTAGGGCGGAAGGGGGGAGAGGATCAGTGATTGAAGTCACGGGGCCGGCCTGGAGGTCTGCGCCACGATGCGCCTGGACGCATTTATTGGCCGGAGGTGATTTCGTACCAGGGGGCTTGGCCGAGTTGGAAGCGCCAGCCGTTCTCCGTGTGTTCGAGCGGCAGCTCCGGCTGGCGGGCGCCGGCGCCGTCCAGGGGGTAGACGCGCAGGGGGCCGGGCAGGCGGAGGTTCACCGCGGCCTCGACGCTCTCCATCCAGACGGGCGCGGAGCCGCCGTTCAGGTTGCCGGATGGTTTGTTCGCCTGGTCGGGCTCGAGGGTGAAGTAGGCGGTCTGGCCGGGATAGGCGACGATGCGCTGGGGCTGCGCTGGGCCCGTGCCGGGTTGGGTGCGGAGGGTGTAGCCGGGGTTGGAGAGGAGGAGGCGCGAGGACTCGGCAAGGGGCCTGCCGTCGAGGGGCGTGAGCAGGATGTTGGCGATGCCGCGGGAGGAGGCCGACAGTTGGACGGAGAGCGGGCCGGCGCTGTGCGGAGCGTCCTTCAGCTCGCCGAAGAGGCCGGCGGCGTAGGGGCTGTTCAGGGTGACGATGTGCGCGGCGCGGTCCAGGCGAATTTCGCCGGTGTCGGAGTCGACAGTGTCGCCGGGCTTTTCGAGGGCATCGGCGGGCAACTCCGAAGGCTCGGCGGCGGGATCGAGTTCGACGCGGTGGCGGATGGCGGCCGAGTCCTGGTAGCCGTAATAGAGATTGAGCGCGGGGGCAAAGGAACCGTTGCGGCGTTCGCGGGTGAAGCGCTGGCGGACGGGTTCGGGGACGGGGATGCGGACGGAGTCGAGGGCGGGCGAAACGAGGCACCAGCGGAAAATGAGCGCGGACTGGCCGGCGTTGACGAACTTGGCCCAGTCGCCGTTGAGGTTGAAGCCGTGGGGGACGCCGCTGTCCCAGGTTCGTCCGTGCTCGTAGGCGAAGTGGACGATGGCATCCCAGTCCTGAAAAGAGGCGAAGGCGGCGAGCGTGGGGTCGAGTTCGGCGCCCTTGGTATTGGGCCAGGGCTGGTTGTATTCGGAGACGGTGTAGGGGCGGCCGCTGACGCGGGCGGCGGCAACGTCGAGAAAAGTGGACCACTGGGAGGCGAGGGAGGAATCGTCGCGGAAGCGCCAGTCGCGGCCGTCCCAGGCGGCGTTGGGGAAGTTGTAGTGGTCGACGTAGAAGTGTTCGTCGAAGAAGTCGAGGTCGCGCTGGGCATCGATGAGCATCATGCCGCCGAAGCCCATCTGGGTGCCGGTGACGGGGAGGAGGGCGTCGTTGGTTTCACGGACGGCGTCGAGGAGGGTGCGGTTGTAGGTGCGGTCCAGGTTGGCGAGGAAGGCCAGGTAGTCGTTGGTGCGGCCTTCGGTGGAGTTCTCGCCGGAAGAGACGAGAGCGAAGTTGGAGGCTTGCAGGGATTCGGAGGGATCGGCGCCACGCTGGCCGCCGGTGAAGACGCGGGCGTTGCGGACGTAGAGAGGCGCCTCGCACTTTTCCACCGAGAGGCCGAAGCGGCCAATGGCGTCCATGTCGAACGAAGGCGTGAAGGCCATGCGCACCTTCTGCCATTCGCTGGTGACGCTAATGTTCTTGCCGATGACGGTGCGCCACGGCGAGACGTCCTGTTTGACGTCCCAGTGGACGGAGCGGGACTGGCCCGGGGTGAGGTCGGCGCGGATCTCCACTTCAGCGGTATAGCTTTCCGAGACCGACACGGAGAAGCCGACCTTCTTGAGGATGACGATGGGGGCGCCGGAGGAAGCGGCGGTGGAGACGAGGACGCGCACGGAGCCGTCGGGCTCGGTGTTCATGCTGGCGGCGGCGCCGGAGTGGATTTCGAGCGGACGCCAGGTGTCGGGCAGGATGTTGTCGCCTTCCGGCACGCCGGGGCCCCAGGCGCCACGGAGGTCATCGTCGTTCGCGTAGCAATCCTGCAGGTAGCGGTTCCAGGCGGTTTCGAGGGAAGTCCGGTATTCGCCGAGGGCGGTGGTGTCGAGGCTGCCGTTCTGGTGGGCGTAGAGGACGGAGGTCTCGTTGTTGAGTTCCGTCATGGCGAGGACGGGATCGCCCTTCAGGTCGAGGCGCTCGAAGAGGCCGCGGACGAATTGGGCCTGGAGTTCGACGAGGCGGGGGTGGAGGATGTGGAGCGGCTTGCTTTGGGTGGGGAAGGCGGCGCTGGCGGGGAGCGCGGGAACGTCGTCGATTGAGGGGCGGAAGGTGTAGCCGACGTGGAGGTTGACATTGGCGTAGATGCCTTCGGCCTTGAGTGCGAGCAGAAAGCTACGGAGGCGCGAGACGGAGACGTCGTTGAAGTTGGGGTAAGGGCCGGTGGTGAGGATCGAGTTGGCATTGGCGGGCGTGGAGTCGGGGCTCGAGTCCATGTGGTGGAGGCGCACGAGGTTGACGCCGAGGCGGCGGAGGCGGGCGGCGATGCGGGGGGCCTCATCGCCGGAGGGGAAGTTGGCGCCGAAGGCGAGGTTGACGCCGAAGAAGCGGACGCGCTCGTCGTCGGCGGTGTTGGGCTCTAGGTCGGGACCGATTTTGAAGAAGTGGCCGTCGCGGACGAAGAGGCGGTCTTTGGCTTCCAGCGGCTGGTTGAGGAAGGAGAAGTCGGCGGCGCCGGAGAGGTTGTCCTGATCGACGGAAAAGGGGAAAAATGTTTGGGCGGGGGCGGGGAGCAGGAATAGGAAAAAAGCGAGGAGAAGGAGGGGCGCCATGGTTGTGGCCTCGCATGCGATGTTATCGCAGCGAGATGAGCCCCGCGCAGGAGGTGGGTCCGGCGCGGGGCTCCGGATTACTTGAGGGCTTCTTCGAAGAAGCGGGTCTGCTGTACGTAGCGGTGCTGGGAGGCCTTGCCCATCAGGCCGTGGCTCTTGCCGGGGTAGATGTAGGTCTCGAAGCTCTTGCCGGCCAGTTGGAGGGCATTCATCATCTGCATGGTATTTCCGAAAAGCACGTTGTCGTCCTCGATGTTGTGCAGCAGGAGGAGCCTGCCCTTCAGGTTGGCGGCGGCGCTCACCGGGGAGCTGGCCTTATAGCCCTCCTCGTTTTCCTGCGGGAGGCCCATGTAGCGCTCGGTGTAGATGGTGTCGTAGTTGCGCCAGTCGGTAACGGCGGCGCCGGCCTGGAAGACGTCGGGGGCGTGGAGCAGGCAGTAGAGGGTCATGTAGCCGCCGTAGCTCCAACCCTGCACGCCCACTCGCTTCGTGTCGGCGAAGCCGAGCGAGCCGAGGTACTTGATGCCTTCGAGCTGGTCGGCGAGCTCCTGCTTGCCCATGCGGCGGTAGAGAGGCGACTCGAACTTGTGGCCGCGGCCGCTGGAGCCGCGGTTGTCCATCTGCCAGATGAGGAATCCCTTGTGGGCCATCACCTGCTCCCAGTTGAGGCTGCCGGCCCAGGAGTTGCGGACGCTCTGGGCGTGCGGGCCGCCGTAGATTGAGACGATGACGGGGTACTTCTTCTGGGGATCGAAAGCGGCGGGCTTGATCAGGCGGCCGTAGAACACGGTGCCGTCGGCGCCCTTGAAGGTGTGGATCTCGGTCTTGAGGATTTCGTATTCCTGCTGGAGCTTGGTGTCGGCTTCTCGCCACACCTTCACCTCGCTGCCGTCGGCCCTGCGGAGGACGGTGCGGGAGGGGTTTTCGAGGCTGGAATAGGTGTCGAGGAAGAAGTCGCAGGCGGGGCTGATGTTGACGGCGTGTGTGCCGTCGCCTTTGGTGATCTGCTGTTTGGCCTTGCCGTCGAGGGCGACGGAGTAAAGCTGGCGGTCGAGGGGGCTGGTCTCGGTGCTGGTGAAAAAGACCTTGCGGGCCTTTTCGTCCACGCAGGCGATGGAGGAGACTTCCCAATCGCCTTTGGTGAGGCGGCGCTCTTCCTTGCCGTCGCGGGAGTGGATATAGAGATGGCGGAAGCCGTCCTTCTCACTCGACCGGAGGATGCGGCCGTCGCTGAGGAACTGGAAGTCGTCGGTGATGTTGATCCAGGCGGGGTCCTTCTCCTCGATGAGGAGGTGGGAGCGGCCGGTGGCGGGGTCGGCGGCGAGGATCCAGAGGTGGTCCTGGACGCGGTTGAGGCGGTGGGCGAGGACCTGCTTGGAATCAGGAGACCAGTGAATGCGGGCCAGAAGGTAATCGCGGGTCTCGCCGAAGTCCATCCAGCGGGTTTGGCCGCCGGAGGCGGGGACGATCCCGAGGCGGACGTCGGCGTTGGGGGTGCCTGCCTTGGGGTAGCGCTGGGGCTCAATCACGGCGGCGATCTTGACGTGGTCGCCGTGGGGGTAGAGTGGCTCGCGGCCGACCTCGAACTGGAGGTAGGCGATGGAGCGGGAGTCGGGGGACCACCAGTGAGCGGTACCGAGGTCGAGCTCTTCGGGGTAGACCCAGTCGAGCATGGCGTTGAAGCGGGTGGGGGAGGAGTCAAAGGTGAGGCGGGTCTGCTTGCGGGAGGCGAGGTCGAGAACGTAGAGTTCGGAGCCGCGGCGGAAGCTGACCTTGGCGCCGTCGGGGGAGAGCTTGGGGTCGCGCTCGGCTTCTTCGGTGGCGGTGAGCTGATCGACTTTGGCGGTGTCCTCGCTCCACAGGAAGAGGTCGCTGCCGGCGACGACGAGGAGCTTTTTGCCGTCGGCGGACCATTGGACGCGCTGGTCGCGGACGCGGCGGTTCTCCCAGCCCATACGCGTCTCGGCGGGCACCGGGCGGGCGAGCTTGGAGAGCGCCGACATCTGGAAGATCTCCTTCTCAGCGCCGGTGGCGGCCTCGTAGAGGAACATCTTGTCGCCGCGCTGGACGGCCATGCGCTGGCCGCCGGGGGCCCAGATGGTGGAACCCGTCATGCCCATGGCGCCCATCATGCGGGACATGCCGCCGGAGAGGCTCTCGAGGGTGACCGGTTTCTTCTGCTGGGCGCCCAGGCTGAGGGCAGCCAGGGCGCAGAGTGCAATTCTGAGTTTCACAGCCATGACTCCAAGAGAGGGTTGACGTTCCGGGCTCATTCGGGGCACGCGGCTCACGTCGCCGCGCACGCCCGCAATCGACCAGCATGGCACAATCAGGGTGTGGAGCAGAGCGGCAGCCGGACGGAGATGCGGATTCTGGCGCTGGACGTGGGGCGACGGCGGATCGGGCTGGCGTTCAGCGACCCGGCGGGGCTGCCGCGCGGGCTGGACGCGATGCAGCGCAAGACGATGCGGGAAGATATCGCGAGACTGGCGAACGTGGCGCGGGAGCGAAAGGTGGAGCTGTTCCTGGTGGGGCTGCCGCTGCACCGGAACGGGGAAGAAGGGGAGATGGCGGCGTTCGTGCGGACATTCGCGGAGCGGCTCGCGCGGGATACCGGCGTGGCGGTGGAGTACCAGGACGAGCGGCTGACGAGCGTGGAGGCGGAGGACCGGCTGAAGGCGGGGGGCATGAGCCTGAAGCGGATGCTGGCGGCCAAGCGGGACGGGGCAGTGGATACTCTGGCGGCGCTGATTCTGCTGGAAGAGTACCTGGGCGGAGAGGTGAAGGCCGAATGAAGAAACTGCTGCGGATGCTGGTGATCGCGGGCGTGCTGGCGGTGCTGGGCGGCGCGCACTACTTCGTGCGCATGGACCGCTATGCGGGGTTTGAAGTGCCGGTATTCGTTGACATTCCGCGGGGCACGCCGACGTTGCGCATCGGCGAGATGCTGGCGGAGGCCGGCGTGCTGCGGCATCCACTGCTGTTTCCGCTGGCGCGGCTGACGAAGCCCGGGGCCAAGCCGCAGGCGGGCGAATACCGCTTCGCGCGGGCGGCGACGCCGGCGGATGTGTTCACGCGCATCGCGAAAGGGGATGTGTACCTGGTGGAGCTGCGGGTGCCGGAGGGCAGCGACGTGTTCGACATAGCGGCGCTGGTGGAGAGGGCGGGGCTCGGGGCGGCGCCGGAATTCGCGCGCGCGGCGCTGCAGTACGAGGGCTACCTCTTTCCGTCCACGTACCGGTTCCGGAGGAACACGCCGGTGGAAGCGATTTGCCACACGATGCGGGCGCAGTTCGACAAGGTGTGGGAGGAACTGGGGGGTGGGGCGTCGCGGCAGGCGAGCGTGGTGACGCTGGCGTCGCTGGTGGAGACCGAGGCCGCGCTGGAGGAAGAGCGGGCGCGCATCGCGGGCGTCTACCGGAACCGGCTGGAGAAGGGGATGAGGCTGGAATGCGATCCAACGGTGGAGTACGCTTCCAAGCTGGAAGGACGGTGGCGTGGAATGATCCACAAATCGGACCTGGAGAGAGCGAGCCCTTATAACACCTACCGGCACGAGGGGCTGCCTCCGGGGCCGGTGGCGAACCCGGGCGAGGCGTCGTTGAAAGCGGCCCTGCGGCCGGAGGCGACCGACGCGCTGTATTTCGTGGCGCGGCCCGACCAGTCGAAAGGGCACGTTTTCAGCCGCGACTACGCAGCGCACCAGAAGGCGGTGGAAGCCTACCGCCGGGGACAGAAGAATGGCCGCAAAGAAGGCGCTTCTCATTCAGTGGCTGCGGAGACAAGGCGCAGAGCAGGTTGACGAGTCGCTCGCGTTCCGCGCCGCGGCGGAGCACCCGGGCGTGTCCGGGCGGACGCTGCGGGCGGCACTGCTGGAGTGCGGGCTGAAGTTGGCGCCGATGGTGGAAGGGGTGCGGCAGGATACGGCGGAGAATCTGGCTCGAACCCTGTTGGCGCTGGCGGCGGAGTACGAGGCGGGGGACGCGGCGCGGCGGCGGCAGGTGCGGGCGGCGGTGATCGAGGCGCGGCAGCACGCGGTGTTCGCGTCGCGGAACAAGCCGAAGGAGGAGGACCTGCTATGGCTGCGGGTGTGGCTGGAAAACCCGCCGCTGTTCGCGGAGTGGCTGGAGCTGCGCAGGCGGGCTTGCGAAGAACGGGAGCATGCGGTGTGATAGTCGCATGACCACCACCCGCCGGACCTTTCTGCAGGGCGCCAGCGCCGGCGTCTGTGCCGCCACCTCCGCGCACGCCGCGCCGAAGCCGCTGTGGCTCTACATCGGGGCCTACACGAGCGAGACGAACAAGGGCATCACCGTGGCGAAGCTGGACCCGGCCACGGGCGCCATCACCGGCATGACGCTGGCGGCGGAGACGTCGAACCCGACGTTCCTGGAGCTGCACCCGAACGGCAGGTGGCTGTACTCGATCTGCGAGATCGGCAACTACGCGGGTCAGAAGGCGGGAGCGCTGTGCGCGTGGTCCATCGACAAGGCGACAGGCAAGCTGGCGGCGCTCAACACGGTGTCGACGAAAGGCTCCGGACCGTGCCACGTGAACCTCGACCACAAGGGGCGCATGGCGATGATCGCCAACTACGGCAGCGGCAGCGTGGCGTCATTCAAGATTCAGCCGGACGGCCGCCTGAGTGAGGCGGTGAGTTTCTTCCAGCACCAGGGCAGCGGTCCGGTGAAGGGGCGGCAGGCGGGGCCGCACGCGCACTCGATCAACCCGGCGCCGGACAACAGGTACGCCGTGGCGTGCGACCTGGGCACGGACGAGGTGAGCATCTACGAAATGACGCCGGCTACCGCGGAGCTGAAGGCGCACAACGCGGTGAAGCTGGCGCCGGGCAGCGGCCCGCGGCACTTCGCCTGGCATCCGAACGGGCGGTACGGCTACGCGGTGAACGAGCTGAACTCGACCGTGACGGCGTTCATGTACGGCGACGGGAACCTGGAGGAGATCCACTCGGTCTCGACGCTGCCGGCGGGGTTCAAGGGGACGAACTATCCGGCGGAGGTCCGCGTGCACCCCAGCGGGCGGTGGCTGTACGCATCCAACCGCGGCGAGGATTCGATTGCGGCGTTCAGCGTGGATGCGAAGACGGGCAAGCTCGCCCCGCTCGGCAACACGCCCACTCAGGGCGTGCAGCCGCGGAACTTCTTCATCGAACCGTCGGGCAAGTGGCTGCTGGCGGCCAACCAAAAAACGAACAACGTGATCGTATTCGAGGTGGATGCGCGCACGGGCAAGTTGCAGAACACGGGCCAGGGGATCACGGTGGGGCAGCCGGTCTGCCTGCGGACGCTGAGGTGAAAATTCGCCGATAGTGTACTGTTCGGGGCTGACTTGGGGGCACCTGCCGAGCTGGGCATTTGCGACGCATTTGCCCTGAATACTAACCTGTCAAACGGTTCCATCTGGCTGGCAGTGCTTCATGTAAGTATTTATTTATCTGTAACTTGTGAGGTTATTTCTCGCGTTACTTTTCAAGTGGCGAGATGCAGGAGTACTAACTAAAGATAATACCGTTCCAGTACTCTCATTTTGTTTTTCGTTCCGAAATTCTACCAAAGATTTAGGAATCTTCTCCTATACTCAAACTGTCTACGTAAACCTACGTATACACCCATCAGTATCTCTTCGGAGAACAAGAGGGGAAGAGGAGGAGAGGGATGGCCCCACTGAAAGCTAGAGTGAATGCGGTCTTCTGGGTCTTCGTGGCAGCGGTCGTGCTGTGCGGGACAGGTGTGACCGCCACCGCCGCGCCGATCGGAGTCACCTACGGGTGCCCTGACCCCAGCAAGTGCAACGGATACGAATACGCGGTTTGGGCTGAGGGAGACGGTTCAGGGAATTGGCTGATCAACGTGGGCATGCTCACGGACGGCCCTGGCGCGATCTTCGCAGTTGCGATCAAGGACTTTGCCACGAGCTACACATATCAAACCAGCGACGTGATGGCGGCTGCGCCGCTCGACTCGGCTCAGGACTGGACAGTGTCGCAGAATGAACTGAACGCCAACGGCTGCCAGGGAGGCGCTTCGGGAGGATTGTGCGCGCAATACTTCGATCCCCTTGGTTTGCCTTTTGACGGCGATGGCAACGAGATGATCTGGACGTTCAAGATCTCAGCCCCAGGCGGGCTGAACGACTTCTTGCACCTGAAGTACACATTTGTGGACGATGACGGAAAGAAGGTCGGCTCGCTGGGATCGTACGACATCAATTTCAGTTGCGGCGTCGTTGACGCGTGCGCCGAGATTCCGGACGATCCGGCGCCGCCGCCGGTTCCCGAGCCCGCGACGATGGGTCTGCTTGGAACGGGCTTGGCTGGCTTGGCCTTGCTGGCTCGCCGGCGCCGGTCCTGATTTGATAGAGAAACGAGCACAACGGCCCGCCGACTGAGTGGTTGGCGGGTCGTTGTGTGTCTGGCGGCCGGCGGAACGGCGGTGCGTGAGTTACTTGACCGTCAAGAAAAGCGTCGGGCTGCTGACGGTGGTGCCCGAGTCGCTGGCACTGGCCACAATGGAGTAGGTTCCCTTGGTGCGGAGGAAAGTCGAGAGCGCGGCGGTTCCGGTCGAGCCGGTGGTCAATTTGTAGGTGCTCTGACTGCCAGTTGGATACCTGATCGTCAGAGTCACGGGCACGCCGCTCTGGGCGGTGCCGCTGCGCGTGGCGGAGATGGTGAAGGTGAGCTTGGTTCTCGTGGTCGGCGCCATGTTGTTGACGGTCAGACCGAGCGAGAGCGGGCTGGTGACCTTAGCGACGGGCTGGGAGACGCTGATGCCGGCGGTGGCGGTTTGGGTGCGGGTGGTGTCGGCGGCTTTGGCGCCCACGGTGTAGGTCCCGGTCGAGGCAGTGGACGGAGTGGTCACGGACAGGCTACCGGTGACGGTTTGACCCGGCGCGAGCGATGCCGAGGCCGGGGTCACCGAACCGGTCCAGCCGGCGGGGAGCACGGTCTGCAGGCTGAACGAGTTGGCCGTGCAGGAGGCGCTGTCGTTGTTTTTCAGCGTGACGGAGTAAGTGGCGCCCTGGCCCGCGGTGACGCTGGCCGAGGAGGGGGCGACGGTGAGCGTGGGAGTGAGCGGGGAGCAGGTTGCAGTCCCGTAGCTCACGTTGACCGTGGCGGCGGAGGAGCTGACGCTCAGGACGTTGATGGAGAGGTTGGTGTAGGGGTCGGTCCAGGTGGAGCCGGCAACGAGGGCGGGGCCGTTCCAATTGGCGCTGCCGGAACTGTAGTCGAGCAGGTGGGTCATGCCGCCGGCGGTGCCGTCGTCATAGTGAACGAGAACGCCGGAGAAGACCTGGGAGGGGAGGGCCGTATCGAAAAGACCGGTCTTCTGGCGGAACTCGAGCCAGAGCCAGGCGTTGTTGCCCGTGCCGCGCTGGACCTTGAGGGCCTGAACGCCGGCCGAAGACAATTCGGCGGGGGCGATGGTGTAGGTGCCGTTGGATTGGACGGTCTGGATCTGGCTCCCGCTGCTCCACCAACCGAGGGCCTGCTTCTGGTAGCCCGAGTAGTGGCCCAGGTTCCAGTAGCCCATGGTATTGAAGTTGTCACCGTAGGTGCTGATGGTGCCAGTGACACCCAGGGCGCCGAGGGGCAAGGTGCCGAAGTCGCGGGAGGCGGCGTGGCGGAGGCCGAGGCCGTGGCCGGCTTCGTGGGACGAAAGCTGGACGGCGCGGTCCACTGTGGTGGTGTAGTCGGCGACGAGCTGCGATAGCGAAGCGTAGGAGGTGCCGCGGCTGGAGCTGATGCTGGTGCAGCCGACGGTGCTGATGCCGCCGAAGGAGCAGGAGCCGGGGTTCGGGAAGAGGATCAGGATGCGGGTGAACTGGGTGAGATCCACAAGGCCGTCGGCGGCTTTCAGCGCGGCCAGGCGCATGTTGACGTAGTCGGTGCAGGAGTAAACCTTATCGAGAGTCAGCCAGCCGACGACGGTGCCCGTTGCGGACGTCTTGCCGCCGGAGACTTCCTGCCAGTAGGTATTGAGCGACCGGGCGCCGGAATTGCCGAGGAAGACGTTGCGGGCGTAATCGGCGGTGAACTTGTCGGCGTAGCCGGGAAACTTGGCGAGAATGACGAGTGTTTGCTGGGGTCCGGTGGTGGTGCAGGCGAGGGCGGAAGAGGTGCCGGTGACGGCGCGCACGGCCATTTCGCCAACCAGGCGAATGCCCTCCACGGTGACTTCCTGGGTGCACTGCGGAGGCTGCTCGACGTCGCCGGCGAAGTGCAGCATCGTCTCTTCCGCGCCGCTCTTGAGGCGCACCTCGGTCTGTGAGGTCTGGGTGTCGAAATCGTCCATGACGACCGCTTCGTATTCACCCGTCCACTCGCCGGACTGTTCCACCCAGGGGGCGGCCTCCGGGAACGTGCGGCGGAGGGTGCCCGAAACCTCGCCGGAGAGGGCGACTTTCAGGGCTTCGCCGGGGTCCTGCCTCATCAACTCGACCAGGTCCTGGCCGCGCTGGCGGAGCAGGTTGGCGGCGGCACGGCGGTCGAAGTCGCGCGGCAGGCCGCGCTCGGCCAGGATGGATTCGTGCAATTGGAGCACATCGGCATTCATCTGCCGGACCGCCGCGGAGCGACCAACCTCCTCCTGGGAGAACCCTGCCGGTGCGAGAGTCAATAAGATGGCGACCAGACCGGGGACGAGCGCGCGTGCCTTCATAGTTGTATACCTTTTCCTCTCTTGGCTATCCATCGGCGGTCGGGGGTTAACACTCCAGGGGTGGGGCATAGGGATACTTCCTAAGTAAGGTCCTGACATTGCTTCGAGAAGAAAGAAAGAAGACGAGCTGGACCTCGGGGTGTTTGGGCGCAAGCACTGGGCCCGCAGTTGCGGGTGCGGCCGCCGGACTGTTATCCTCATCCCCACCGGAGGTCCGGAGGACCGCCGGACTGGGAGGTTCCATGAGAACTCTGATTGTGGGGCTGGTGCTGGGCGCGGGGCTGTTCGCCCAGAGCGTGCCACCGCCAAAAACTCACCTGAAAATCGGCGACGAGGCGCCCGATTTCACTTTGCGGACCACGGCCGGCACGCAGTTCAAGCTGTCCGAGCAGCGCGGCAAGACCGTGGTGCTGGCGTTTTTCCCGGCCGCCTTCACCGGCGGTTGAACGAAGGAGATGACGGCGTACCAGGCTGGTATCGCCAAATTCGAAGCGGCGGGCGCGGTGGTGCTGGGCATCAGCACGGACAACCTACCGACGCTGAGCCACTGGTCGAAGGAAGAGTTGAAGCTGAGTTTCCCGCTGGCGTCGGATTTCAGCCAGCGGAGGGTGACTGAGGCCTACGGGGTGCTGAACAAGCAGTCCGGGGCGGCCAACCGCGCCACGTTTGTGATCGACGCGGAGGGCAAAATTCAGCACATCGAGGAGGGCACCGCGGCGGTGGATCCGACCGGCGCGGTGACGGCCTGCGCGCGAGTGCGCAAGAAGTAGGGCAAGCCGAATCAGCAGGAATGGCCGGGCGCTGGGATTTCGAGGCTACTCGAAGAACGGCTCGCCCGGCTTTCTGTACTTCCAGGCGGCGTCGAGGTCGATTTCGAGGCCGAGGCCGGGTCCGGTTGGCACGGCGATCCTGCCGTTCTGAATGAGCGGGCGGGGGCCGGCGCCGATGATCTCGTCGAAGAACGGCACGCTGGCGGCGTGCCATTCCAGCGCCAGCAGATTGGGCGTGGCGGCGCAGAGGTGGACGCCGGCCATGGTGCCGAGCGGGCTGCTGATGTTGTGCCAGGTGAGGTTGACGTAGTGGAGGTCGGCGAGGTCGGCCAGCTTGCGGCCTTCCCACAGGCCGATCTTCTGGACGTCGGGCGCGAGCACGCGCAGGCCGGCATCGGTGATGAGGCGCTGGAAATCGAGGCGGAAGTAGTGGTTCTCGCCGGTAGCCAGCGGCGTCGATGTGGCGCGCTGGACGTGGGCGAGGGCGGGGATGTTCTCCGGCGGCATGACGTCTTCGAGCCAGAGCAGGCGGAGCGGCTCGAGGGCGCGGGCGAGATCGACGGCGGCGGCGGCGCCGTAGTTCCAGTGGCAGTCGATGGCGAGGCCGACTTCGAGGCCGACGGCGCGGCGCACGGCGGAGGCCAGTTCGACGGCGAAGTCGATCTCCTGCGGGCTGAGGCCGCGGTTGTACTCGTCGGTCTCGAAGGGCGTGGGTACGTCGACGTCGAACTTGAGGATGCGGAAGCCGCGGGCGGCCATGGCGGCGGCGCGCTCGGCGTAGCTGGCGGACGAATGCGACTCGGGGCGGGAGGCGTCCCAGCCGTGGTGCTTGATGCTGATGCGGGCCGTTTGGGGATCTTCGGCGGGGCCCATCCAATGCGGCCGGCGGGGTAGTAGGAGGGGGGAGATGGAGTTGAGGGCCTCGTCCCCGTGGCAGTCGGCGTAGACGGTGACCTGGTCGCGGTAGCAGCCGCCGAGGAGCTGCCAGACGGGCATCTTGTGGGCCTTGCCGAGGAGGTCGAGCAGCGCCGTCTCGATGCCGCCGATGGCGTGGAAGACGAGGCCGGGGGAGGCGTAGACGACGGAGGCGCGCAGGCGGCGCAGCAGGCGGTCGAGGTGGGTGGGGTCCTCGCCAATCAGGATCTCGTTGAACTCGCGGATGACGGAGGTGAGGCCGGGGCCGAGAAAGGCCTCCCCGAAGCCGGTGACGCCGGCGTCGGTTTCGACGCGGACCAGGGTCCAATCGAAGTTCGCCTCGAGGACGGCGGTGGAGACGCGCGTGATTCGCATGTGGGAGATAACCTATCACGAAGCCGGGCAGAGGCGCGAACCGTTACTGGAACGCCAGCCAGACGAGCTCGCCGGCGATGGGCGGCTCGGCGGGCCTGACAGGCTTGCGGGCGGGGACGCGTTTGGGGGCCGCCTTCGCCGCCCGCTTCGTCGGCGGCTGAGGCGGCTGGGGCGCCGGCGGCTCGACCGCGGGAGCCGCAATGTAGCCGGCCTCGACGAGCGGGCGGGCGGCCTGCGGGCCGCAGACGAACTCGCGCTTCTGCGGGCCGGTGCCGCGCAGCATGATCTGGTTGGGCTTACCGGTGGCGAGAATCGTCTTCTGCGCGGGGGTGCGGCGGGCGGCGGGCTTGGTCTCGATGTGGAACTTCAGCACCGAAGTCCGGCAATCGACAAAGACCAGGCGGCCCTGGACGGTGGAGTCGTCCTGGGGCGGCTGCCAGCCTTGGGGGGTGGTGACAGGGGGCTTGGCGGGCGGGCGGGCGGACGGCGGTGCGTCGACTTCGCGCAGCAGGCCCTGGGCCATGGCGGACTGTTCCGGGGTGGCGGCGGCGAGCAGGGCGGAGCGGGCTGCCTCCCGGGCGCCGGGGCGGTCGCCGGCGGCGAGGAGCGCGCGTCCATAAGCCTCCCAGAAAACCGACTGGCGGGGCAGGACGGAAGTGGCCTTACGCAGGCAGTCCACGGCTTCGGCGGCGCTGCCCTGGCGCAGGAGCGCGGCGCCGAGGGCGTACCAGGCTTCGGCGAAGCGCGGGTTGATTTCGACGGCCTGGCGCAGGCTCTGGACGACCAAGGCCTCGGGACCCCTGGTGTCGCGGACAAGCATGGCGTACTCGAAGTGCGTGGCCGCCTGAAGGTCCCCGCGGGCGATGGCGATTTCAAGCTGGCGGCGGGCGGTGTCGTAATCGGCGCGGCGCATGGCGAGGTAGCCGAGGCCGGCGGCCGCGGAAGCGCTGTCGGGCCAGCGACGGGCGGCGTCCTGGAAGGCCTGCTCGGCCTCGCTGATGCGGCCGTTGGCCAGCAGGGCGTCGGCGCGGGCCAGCACGGCTTCCACTTCTAGGAGTTCGCGGGCCGGACCGGCGGGCGGCGAGGCGGGGGCGGCGTCGGCGGTCCGCTCGGGGAAGCGGCCGGCGGCCACGGTCTGCCGGGTCTGCACGATCGCCTGCTCGATGCTCTGGCCAAAGGCTTCCTGGAAGGCGGCGGGCTGCTCAACGCCGTCGCGCAGGCGGGCCAGGAAACGGGCGATGTCCCGGTGCGGCTGCGGGCGGCTCATGAGGGTGTGGACCAGCGCCCAGCATTGCGCGTAGTAGAGGGCGACCTGGCGGGGCAGTTCGCGCGGGTCGGTGGACAGAGAGGCGTCGCCGCGCAGGGTGAGGAAGCGGCGCGGCTCGGACCAGGGGCCGGAGCCGGCGGGCCCGGCGGCGAGCAGTTTCTGGTGGATGGCCACGGGCTTGCCGAAGACCGCCGTGCCGTCCGGGTGCTGCGTGGTGGAGTAGTACTCGGACAGGCCCTCCTCGAGCCAGCGGGGCAGGGAACCGGTGGAGTGGTGGAGCGTCAGATGCACGAGTTCGTGGGCCGCGCCGCGCAGGGATTCGTCGCCGGACTGGGAGAGGAGAATGTAGTCGCGCTCGCGGCCGGTCTGAAAAATGCCGCGATTGTTTTCGCCCCGCTGAAAGGGGCGAAAATCGCGCGCGGAGCGAAACAGAAAGACGCGGACGGGCGGGGCCCCCTGCGGCGGCGTGCCGCCGAGCGCCAGGACCTCCGGAGCGAGGATGCCGCGAAGGTCGAGGAGTCGCCCGAGGACCTGCGCGCCGGTCCTGTCGTTGGAATCAGTTAGCAGCTCCCACCCGCTGCTCTCCAGACGATACCATCTGGGCGCGGCCAGAACCGCGGCCGGCAGCGCGGCGCCCAGTAACGCCAATGTATTGAATTTGAGAAGGAAAGACACACGCACCCGATAGGTCTGATAGAAAGTTTCGATTGGACCCCGGGGGGGCCAATTCCTATCCTACAAGCAGCATGGCTCACTCGACGGCAATGGAACAAAACAGCGGCCAGATCTCACTACTACATAGAATCAGCGGCATCGTCAGCTCCAACCGGACCGTGGACGAGATGCTGGGAGAAATTGTCGGCATGACGGTGCAGGTGACGGGTTGCGACGCCTGCCTGGTGTACCTGATGGAACTGGGCACGGGGGAGATTGTGCTGCGCGCCTCGCAGGTGCCGCACGCGGCCGAGATCGGCCACCTCAGCGTGCAGATGGGACAGGGCGTCACCGGCTGGGTGGCGGAGAACAAGAGCGTGGTGGCGCTGGCGGAAAACGCGGCGCAGGACAAGCGCTTCCTCAGCCTGCCCGGGCTGGTGGAAGACACCTACGAGGCCTTCTGCTCCGTGCCGCTGATCAGCGCCGGCGACATCATCGGCGTCATCAACGTGCACCACCGGGACCGGCACGACCACACACCGGAAGAGATCTCACTGCTCACCTTCATCGGCGAGCAGATGGGCGGCGCGATTGCGCGGGCGCGGCTGGAGGACGAAAACACCCGGCTGGCCGAAGAGGCGCAGGAGATGAAGCGGCAGTTGGAGACGCGCAAGCTGGTGGAGCGCGCCAAGGGGATTCTCCAGTACAAGTTCCACCTGACCGAGGAAGAGGCCTACCTGCGGCTGCGCAACGAGAGCCGCCGGCTGCGGCGCCCGATGCGGGACCTGGCCGAAGCCATCATCCTGACCGAGGACCTGGCGCGCAAGGCGGTGGAGCCGGGGACGCTTGACAGGGAAGTGGAAGGCGACTGAGCCGTCCGCCGTGGTTGGGGATGCGCGCCACGGCCTGATAAGATCAAGCCTTGCGGCCCTTCGTTCCTTTCTTCCGCAATCCCCACCTGCTCACCATCGCGGGCAATTTCTGGCCGCGGGCCATCGATGAGCGGCGCTTTCCTACGCGCGAAGTCCTCTACGACACCGAGCCCGGCACGCGGGTGCTGATCCACGAGAACCGGCCGGAGGGCGAGGCGCGGCGCCCCGGCGGAGCCGTGGGAGAAGTGTTGCTGCACCACGGGCTGGAAGGATCGAGCCGCAGCGGGTACATGATCTCGCTGGCGCAGTGCCTGTTGGAGGCGGGCTACGCGGTGCACCGCATCAACATGCGGAGCTGCGGGGGCACGGAGCACCTCACCGATACGCTGTACCATTCGGGCCTGACCGGGGACGTGCGGACCATTCTGGAGCGCTTCCGCGCGGAGGGCCGCGGGCCGTGCTTTCTGGTGGGCTTTTCCCTCGGCGGCAACGTCAGCCTGAAACTGGCGGGGGAGATGGGCGAGGAGGCGCGCGGGCTGCTGGCCGGCATCTGCGCCGTGTCGACGCCGATCGACCTGCACGCTTGCGTGCGGCGGCTGGCGGCGCTCGAAAACCGCATCTACGAGCGCCGCTTCATGCGCGGGTTGCGGGCGCGCTACCGGCGCAGGCACCTGTCCGATCCGCGGCGATTCCCCATCGAAGGGCTGGAGCGGACGCGCACCATCTTCGAGTTCGACGACCGGTTCACGGCCCAGGCGTTCGGCTTCGGCGACGCGCCGAACTACTACGCCACGCAGTCCGCGCTGCGGTTCCTCGATGGCATCCGGCTGCCGGTGCTGATGGTGCAGGCCGAGGACGATCCGCTGATCCCGTTTTCGATTTACGAGCGGCCGGAAGTGAAGGAGAACCCTTACATCCGGCTAGTGCGGGTGGGCGCCGGCGGCCACCTGGGGTTTATCGCGCGCGCGCGCCCGCGATTCTGGCTGGACGGGGTGGTGCGCGACTGGCTGGAGGAACTTCGGAACAAAGCGCCCCTCCGCACCGTCTAGCTCTAAGAGATGAAATCCTTTGCCTCGATTTCCGAGGCGTTTCTCATTGCCGCCGCCAACCTGAGGTCGGCGAAGCTGCGCAGCTTCCTCACGCTGCTGGGCATCATTCTATCCACCACCACGCTGATCGCCGTGATGGCGCTGATTCACGGCATGAACGTCTATGTGGAGACGAAGATCGCGGACCTCGGCGCCGACGGGTTCGTGGTGGTGCGTTTCGCGTTCCTGGGCGATTGGGATCCGAAGAAGTTCCTGGAGCTGCAGCGGCGCAACCCGGAGCTGAAGCCGGAGGAGTACGAGTTCCTGAAGCAGCGGTCGACGCTGCTGCGGGCCGTCGGAATGTCCACCGACCGGCAGGCCGACGTCACCTATCAGGGCCAGCGGAGCGAGGATGTCTCAATCACGGGCGGGACCTCCAACCTGAGTACGCTGAACAACATCCAGGTGGAAACGGGGCGCTACCTGAGCGACGGCGACGTCCAGGGCCGCCGGGCGGTGGCCTTCATCGGCGCCGACCTGCGCGACAAGTTCTTCCTGGGCGTGGATCCGGTGGGGAAGGTGATCTACATCCAGGGCAAGCCCTACGAAGTGATCGGCGTGGCCAAGCGCATCGGCAGCGTCTTCGGGCAGTCGCAGGACAACTTCGTGCACATGCCGATTTACACGCTGTTCAAGGCCTTCGGGGCGCGGCGCTGGCTGTCGTTCTCCTGCCAGGCGATCGACCACGAGCACTTTCAGCAGGCCATGGACGAGGTGAAGGTGCTGATGCGCGCCTACCGCCACGTGGGGCCGGGCAAGGAAGACAACTTCATGCTGCTGAACTCGCAGTCGATCATGGGGGCCTGGGACCGGCTCACCGGGGCCATTGCGGCCACGGCGATGGCGGTGGTGAGCGTCTTCATGGTGGTGGGCGGCGTGGTGATCATGAACATCATGCTGGCGGTGGTGACGGAGAGGACGCAGGAGATCGGCGTGCGGAAGTCTCTGGGCGCGCGGCGCAGCGA
>DAHVTI010000090.1 GCA_027324255.1 Bryobacterales bacterium
GACGAGCAGTTGAAGAAGCTGCCGAAGATGTCGAGCTAGAGCAGGCTGCTCAACCAAGCCGCACCCCGGCTCAAACCGATACAATCACTCGGTATGAGCAAGACGTTGAGAGCCGGGGTATGGATTGCCGTGGCCGCGGTAGGCGCCTTCTGCCTGGGCGGCATCGCGCTGAAGCGCGGGGAGGCGATCAACAGCGCCTGGTTGGTGACGGCGGCGGTGTGCACCTACCTGGCGGCCTACCGTTTCTATGCATCCTTCATCGCGGCGAAGGTGATGGCGCTGGACGATGAGCGGGCGACGCCGGCGGAGCGGCTGCGCAACGGGCACGACTACGAGCCAACGAACAAGTGGATTGTGTTCGGGCACCACTTTGCGGCCATCGCGGGGCCGGGCCCGCTGGTAGGTCCGACGCTGGCGGCGCAGTTCGGGTACCTGCCGGGGACGCTGTGGATCATATTGGGCGTGGTGCTGGGCGGGGCGGTGCAGGACTTCGTGATCCTGTTCGCGAGCGTGCGGCGGGACGGGAAGAGCCTGGGGCAGATGGCGCGGGAGGAGATCGGCAAGATCGGCGGGGGGACGGCGCTGCTGACGGTGCTGCTGATCATGGTGATCCTGCTGGCGGTGATCGGGCTGGTGGTGGTGAACGCGCTGAAGGGCAGCCCGTGGGGGACGTTCACGATTGCGGCGACGATGCCCATAGCCGTGCTGATGGGTCTGTACCTGCGGTACTGGCGGCCGGGGCGGGTGCTGGAAGTTTCGGTGATCGGGTTCGTGCTGGTGGTGGCGTCGATCTTCGCGGGCGAGTGGGTGGCGCACCACGCGGTGTTCGGCGGGTGGTTCACGCTGGGGGGGATGGCGCTGGCGGTGGCGCTGATCCTCTACGGCTTCGCGGCCTCGGCGCTGCCGGTGTGGCTGCTGCTGGCGCCGCGGGATTACCTGAGCACGTTCGTGAAGCTGGGGGTGGTGCTGATGCTGGGGGCGGGCATCCTGGCGGTGCGGCCGCAACTGCACATGCCGGCGCTGACGCAATTCACGGACGGCACGGGGCCGATCTTCGCGGGCACGATCTTCCCGTTCTGCTTCATCACGATCGCGTGCGGGGCGATCTCGGGGTTTCACGCGCTGATCTCGTCGGGGACGACGCCGAAGATGATCGCGCGGGAGGGGCACATCCTGCCGGTGGGCTACGGGTCGATGCTGCTGGAGAGCTTCGTGGCGATGATGGCGATGGTGGCGGCGTGCTCCTTGCAGCCGGGGGTGTACTTCGCGGTGAACTCGCCGGCGGGGATCGTGGGCGCGACGCCGGAGGCGGCTACGGCGACCATCACGGGCTGGGGTTTCGCGGTGACGCCGCAGATGATGGCGGAGATGGCGAGGCACGTGGGGGAGGAGACGCTGTTCTACCGCACGGGCGGGGCGCCGTCGCTGGCGCTGGGGATGGCGAGCATCTTCTCGCAGATCGCGGGCAACGAAGCGGTGCTGCGGTTCTGGTACCACTTCGCGATCATGTTCGAGGCGCTGTTCATCCTGACGGTGATCGACGCCGGGACGCGGGTGGGGCGGTTCATGCTGCAGGACTTCCTGGGGCACGTGTGGAAGCCGCTGGGGCGCACGTCGTGGATCCCCGGGGTGCTGCTGACGAGCGCGCTGGTGGTGGGGGCGTGGGGCTACTTCCTGGTGCAGGGCGTGCTGGACCCGCTGGGGGGGATCAATTCGCTGTGGCCGTTGTTCGGCATCGCGAACCAGTTGCTGGCGGCGGTGGCGCTGTGCGTGGCGACGACGATCCTGATCAAGATGTACCGGCTGAAGTACGCGTGGATCACGATTCTGCCGCTGGTGTGGCTGGTGCTGGTGACGTATTCGGCGGGGTGGCAGAAGATTTTCAGCGACGCTCCGCGGGTGGGTTTCCTGGCGCAGGCGCGGGTGCTGGAGGCGGGCGCGCAGACGGCGCAGGTGAAGCAACTGATGTTCAACAACCGGCTGGACGCGGCGGTGTGCGGGCTGTTCCTGGTGCTGGTGACGACGATCCTGGTGGATTCGGTCCGGGTGTGGGCAGGGATCCTGAACGGCAGCCGCGCTACGGAAAGCGGCGAGGCACCTTTCGTGGCGACGCAACTGCAGGCGGAGGAGTTGTAGCCATGAAGGGCTGGCGAGGCGTGCTGCGGATCGTGGTGGGGATCCTGCGGGAGATCAGCGACGAGAGCGCGTACCAGAGGCACCTGCGGGCGCACGGGGTTGGGCATTCGGGAGAGGAGTGGCGGAGGTTTTCGGAAGAGCGGCTCAGGCAGAAGTATCAGCGGGCGAAGTGCTGCTGAGCGCGGGAAAGGAGCTTTGGCGATGCGGTGCGCGATGAGGATTGCCGGGGCGGGATTGTTGATGGCGCTGGTGCTGCCGGGGCAGCCGTGGACTCCGCCGCCGCTGCGGGCGCAGGCGGAGATCCAGCAGAAGTGGCTGGAGGCGCGGCTCGAGAAGGTGCTGCCGGCGCTGATGCGCAAGCACGGGGTGGCGATGTGGCTGGTGATTTGCAGGGAGTACAACGAAGACCCGGTGTACTTCTCGCTGGTGCCGCCGACGACGATGGCGGCGCGGCGGCGGACGATTTACGTGTTCAACGACCGGGGGGAGAAGGGCGTGGAGCGGTTGGCGCTGGGCGGCGGGTCGCAGGGGGGGCTGTACACGGTGTACCGGGATCCGGCGCAGCAGGGGCGGGAGATCATGGGCGACTCGCAGTGGGCGACGCTGAGGAAGGTGGTGGAGGAGCGGAAGCCGGCGAGCATCGGGGTGGACATCAGCGCGACGCACGCGTTTTCCGACGGGCTGTCGGCGGGCGAGTATCAACAGCTCCAGAAGGCGCTGGGGCCGGAGTGGATGAAGCGGGTGAAGGGGGCGGAACTGCTGCCGCTGGAGTACATCGAGACGCGGCTGCCGGAGATGCTGGAGGCGTACCGGGGGATGCAGGCGACGGTGCACTGGCTGATCGGGAGAGCGTTTTCGAGGGAAGTGATCACGCCGGGGAAGACGACGAGCGAGGACGTGGTGTGGTGGCTGCGGCAGAAGACGCGGGATCTGGGGTTCGACACGTGGTTTCACACGACGGTGCGGGTGCAGAGGCCGGCGGAGGCGAAGGTGAGCCTGCTGGACGAGGGGGCGGCGGTGGTGATTGAGCGGGGCGACGTGCTGCACGTGGACCACGGGCTGAGCACGCTGGGGCTGAACACGGATACGCAGCACACATGGGGTACGTGCCGCGGGCGGGCGAGACGGAGCCGCCGGCGGGCGTGCTGCGGGCGTTCCGGCAGGCACAGCGGCTGCAGGAGATCGTGCTGGAGCGGCTGCGGGCGGGGGTGAGCGGGAACGCGATTCTGGCGGATTCGCTGGCGCGGATGCGGAAGGAAGACATCAACGGGAGCGTGTATTCGCATCCGATCGGGGAGCACGGCCACGGGGCGGGTCCGCTCATCGGGCTGTGGGACCGGCAGGAGGGCGTGCCGGGGCGAGGGGACGTGGCAGTGATCCCCGATTCATGGTTCTCGATCGAGCTGAGCGTGAAGGCGCCGGTGCCGGAATGGGGCGGGCGCGAACTGTGGGTCGGGATGGAGGAAGACGCGGTGGTGGATGGGAGGGGGAAGGCGGCGTGGGCGCTGGGGCGGCAGGAGCGGTTCCACCTGGTGCGGTGAGGAGCGGCGGCCGCGCATGGTGGCGGAGACGGCAAAAAGGTTCAAGTGCTGACTGTCACCATTTCCTAAAAAGGTTCAAGTGCTGACTGTCACGGTTTCTGCTCGCGCTTAGAGGCCCATGATCTGGTAGCCGGAGTCGACGTAGACGACGTTGCCGGTGATGCCTCGGCCGAGGTGGGAGGCGAGGAAGACGGCGGTGTCGGCCACCTCTTCGGGATCGGTGGGGCGGCGGAGGGGGGCGTTGGCGGTGACGACGTCGAGGATCTTGGAGAAGTCCTTGATGCCGCGGGCGGAGGCGGTTTTCACGGGGCCGGCGGAGATGGCGTTGACGCGGATGTTGTTGGGGCCGAGTTCGGAGGCGAGGTAGCGGACGCTGGCTTCGAGGGCGGCCTTGGCGACGCCCATGACGTTGTAGTTGGTCATGACGCGCTGGCTGCCGAGGTAGGAGAGGGTCATGATGGAGCCGCCATTGGTCATGACGGGGGCGACGGCGCGGGCCACGGCGACGAGGGAGTAGCAGGAGACTTCCTGGGCCAGGAGGAAGCCTTCGCGGGAGGTTTCGTAGAAGGGGCGGGCGAGGTCCTCTTTGTTGGCAAAGGCGATGGAGTGGACGACGGCGTGGAGCTGGTCGCCTTCGGCGCGGAGGATTTCGTTGAGGTGATGGAGGTCGGCTTCCTGGGTGACGTCGCAGGAGAGGACGCGGGAGGCGCCGAGTTCCTTGGCCAGCTCTTCCACGGTGTCCTTCTGTCTTTCGCCCTGGTAAGTGAGGATCAGGTTGGCGCCCTCACGCCGGAAGGCGCGTGCGATGGCGTAGGCGAGCGACCAGCGATTGGCCAGACCGAGGACGAGCGCGGTCTTGTCTTTCAGGAGATGAGACATGAATTCTCTATTGTAACTTGGGGCGGCCGGCGGGTAGTTCGCGGATGCGGAGGTTGCGGAACATGATGAAGGTGAACTGGTCGTGGAGCTGGAGGCCGATGGGGCCGGCGAGGGGGCGGCCCGGCTCACCGGGGTGTTCGGCGGCGAGCTGGCCGTTGACCTTGACGCGGATGCCGGCATGGCGCGATTCGATGTCGAGCGAATTCCACTGGCCGGGCTTCTGGAGGTCTTTGGGCGCGGCCCGGAAGAGGTAGATGCTGCCGGTGGGGTACTTTTCAGCGTCGTTGCCGATGATCTGGATTTCGTAGCCGATGTGGGAGGGGGTGCCCTTGAGAGTGGTGCGGAGAGGCGGGTCAGCGGCGGAGGCTTTTTCGCCGATGGAGTAGTGGGCGCGGCTGACGTCGCGGATGGAGACGCCGGAGTTCATGTGGGGCGGAAGGAGGTATTCGAGGTGGAGGTCGAACTCGCCGAACTCCCGTTCGGTGTAGAGCCAGGCGTGGCGGTTGAGCCAGGAGCCGTACTGGCGCTGGGTGATGGGCCAATCGGCATCAAAGGGCTTGGAGACGTGGCCGATGTTGCGCTGGCCGAGGAGGACGCCGTCGGGGAGGGCGGTCCAGATGCCGTCGCCACGGACCTGCCAGCCGGAGAGGTCCTTGCCGTTGAAGAGGGGGCGCCAGGACTGGGCATGGGCGGCGAGCGATAGCAGGAGGAGGGGGAGGAGGCGCGTGGTCATTTTGCCGACACCGCCGGGACGTTCTTGTCGCGCACCAGTTTGTTGAACGACTCCAGGTCCTTTTTCAGCAGGCTGTCGAGAGTGCGGAGCTGGGCATTGATCTGCGCGGCCAGCTCTTCGTGGAGCTGGTAGCTCTGGTCAGTGGGCTTTGTGTCGGCGCTGCCGATGATGGAGGCGAGGGCGGCCAGCTTGTTGTTGAGCTTGATGGGGTAGTTGAGGGGATCCTGGCCGGACTGGTTCTTGGTCTGGTAGAGTTCCTCCTCCACGGCGGTGAGCTGTTTGCCGAGCTCCTTGGCGGGGGCTTCGAGAGACTTGTCGCGGGCGGCCCATTCGTCGAGCTGTTTGCGGATCTCGCGGATCCGGATGACGGCCTCGTTGGTTTCGGTGAGCTTGTCGCGGATCTGGAGGAGCAGGGCCTGCTGCTTCATCAGGTCTTCCTGGGTGACCGATATCAGACGCGGGTCCTTCTTCACCTCGAACCTGGTTTCGAACCTGGCATCGCCGGCGGTGAGACGGGCGGTGTAGGCGCCCGGAGCGGCCTTGGGGCCGGTGACGGAGCCGGCCCACATGATGAGACCAGGGAAGGATTTGGCGTCTTCGTGGCGGAGGTTCCAGGCGAACGTATTGAGGCCTTTTTCGGCGGGCAGAGGCGTGGAAGCTCCGCCGCGGCGGCGGCCGGACTGGGGCGCGGCGGGGGCCACCTCCTTCTTGCTGGTGTACTTGCGGATGACCTTGCCGGAGGCGTCGAGGATTTCGAGCGTGGCGTCGCCCTTGGGTTTATCGGCCAAGAGGTAGTGGAACACGGCGCCGGCCAGCGGGTTTTCACCGGCAGCGACGCCGGGCTGGATTTTCACGTAGCCGCCGGGCATGCGGTAAGCGTCCTCGACGGGGAAAAAACCGGGGGTGGTCTGCTGCCAGTTGCGCAGGACCGGGAGGTCGTCGAGGATCCAGAAAGACCGGCCCTGGGTGGCAACGATGAGATCCTGCATGGCCTTGTGGATGGCCAGATCCGTGATGGAGACGACAGGGAGGTTCAGTTGCAGAGACTGCCAGTTTTCGCCGTCGTCGAAGGAGACGTAAAGGCCGGTCTCGGTGCCGGCGTAGAGCAGGCCCTTGGCGTTGGGGTCTTCGCGGACGACGCGCGTGAAAGCATCGGCGGGAATCCCGTTGACGATTTTTTTCCAGGACTTGCCGCCGTCCACCGTCTTGAAGAGATAGGGGCGGAAGTCGTCGGACTTGTACATGGTGGCGGCGAAGTAGGCCTTCTGGGGATCGTGCGGGGAGGCCTCGATGGAGTTGATCTGGATCCACTCGGGCATCTGGTCCTTGGGCGGGGTGACGTTGGACCAGTTCTTGCCGGCGTCGCGGGTGACCCAGACGAGGCCGTCGTCGGAGCCGGTCCAGATGACTCCTTTCCGCAAGGGGCTTTCGGCGACGGTGAAGATGGTGCAGTAGTACTCGACGCCGGAGTTGTCCTTGGTGATGGGGCCGCCGGAGGGGCCGAGTTTCGAGGGATCGTTGCGGGTGAGGTCAGGGGAGACGGCCTCCCAGGACTGGCCCTCGTTGGTGGATTTGAAGAGGCGGTTGCCGGCGGCGTAGAGGGTGGCGGGGTCGTGGGGCGAAAACAGGATGGGGAAGTTCCACTGGAAGCGGTACTTCATGCCTTCGGCGCCGTAGCCCATGGGGTTGTCGGGCCAGACGTTGACGGCGCGCACCTGGCCGGTCTTCTTCTCGTAGCGGGTGAGGTAGCCGTCGTAGGAACCGGCGAAGACGACGTCGCTGTTCCCGGGAGAAGGGGCGATCCAGCCGGATTCGCCGCCGCCGACGGCCCACCAGTCCTCCGTGCCGATGGCGAAGGAGTTGCCGCGGGAGGCGATTCTGACGGTGGAGTTGTCCTGCTGGGCGCCGTAGATGTTGTAGGGGAAATCGTTGTCGAGGGCGACGCGGTAGAACTGGGCGGTGGCCTGGTCCTGCTCAGACCACTTGACGCCGGCGTTGAGAGTGACGTGGGCGCCGCCGTCGTCGCCGCCGATCATGCGGTTGTTGTCGTTGGGGTCGATCCAGAGGTCGTGGTTGTCGCCGTGGGGGGTAGCGATGGATTTGAAAGTGGCGCCGCCGTCGTCGGAGCGCCAGAACTGGACGTTGAGGGCGTAGAGGCGGTCGGCGTTGCGGGTGTCGGCAAAGATGTGGGTGTAATACCAGGCGCGCTGGCGGAGGTTGCGGTCGCTGTTGACGCGGCGCCAGGTATCGCCGGCGTCGTCGGAGCGGTAGAGGCCTCCGTCGGCGGCTTCGACCTGGGCCCAGACGCGGTCGGGGTTGACGGGGGAGACGGCGATGCCGATGCGGCCGAGGGGTGCTTTGGGGAGGCCGGAGTTTTTGGAGATGTCGGTCCAGGTTTCGCCGCCGTCGGTGGATTTGAAGAGGCCGGAGGCGGGGCCGCCGGACTCGAGCGAGTAGGGAGTGCGCTTGACGTCCCAGAGGGCGGCGTAGAGGATGTCGGGGTTGGAGGGATCGAGGGCGAGGTCGATGGCGCCGGCGCGATCTGTGCGGTAGAGGACCTTGCGCCAGGACTTGCCGCCGTCGGTGGTCTTGTAGACGCCGCGGTCTTCGTGCGGGCCGAAGATGTGGCCGAGGACGGCGGCCCAGGCGGTGTTGGGGTCCTTGGGATGGATGCGGATGCGGGGGATGTGGCGGGTAGTCTGGAGGCCGGCGGGCTTCCAGGTCTTGCCTGCGTCGGTGGATTTCCAGACGCCGTCGCCGTGGCTGACATTGCCGCGGATGCAGCCTTCGCCCATGCCGACGTAGAGGACGTTGGTGTTGGACTCAGCCACGGCGATGGAGCCGACCGAGCCGGTGTGGAAGAACTTGTCGGAGACGGGGAGCCAGGATTCGCCGGCGTCGGCGGTTTTCCAGACACCGCCGCCGGTGGCTCCGAAATAGAACGTTCCGGGCTTGCCGGGGACGCCGGTGACGGCATCGACACGGCCGCCGCGATAGGGGCCGATGGAGCGGTACTTGAGGCTTTTCCAGGCGGGCTGCGGCGGTTCGGCGGGCCACAGGAGGGCGGGAACGAGGAGGGAAAGAGAGAGCAATATCGTGAATCGCATAGGCCGATAGGGGTGAAAGTGTATTGTAAGGGTTGTAGTCTGGTGGGCGGGAGGAAAAAGATGCGGAAGCAGATCTTGTTCGCATTGGCGGCGGCGGCGGCGATGAATTTTCCGGCGCGGGCGCTGGTGCAGTGCAGCCTGACCGCAGTGCCGCTGCAGACCAGCTCGGAAGGGCTGGCGGAGCCGGTGGGCGACATCGTGCTGAGGTGCGAGGGCGGCGCCGCGAACGGCGCCCTGACGGGGACGCTGCAGGTGTCGTTGGGCCGGCGCGTGGCGAACTACATCGACGCGGCGTACGGCCGTTTCGGCGGCATCACGCTGTCGCAGGAAGTGGGCTCCGGGTTCTTCATGGTGCTGCCGGTTTCGGTGCGGCTGTTGAACAACTCGGTGGTGTTTGAAGGGCTGAACATGACGATGAGTCCGCAGGGCACGTTCGGGCTGAAGATCAGCGGCCTGAGGGCGGAAGCGGGCGGGACGACCTATGCCGCGCTGCAGTTCAGCGGGAACGAGCAGTTGCTGGTCTCGAATTTCCAGACGACGGTGGCGTACTCGCAGCCCGGGCTGCTGAGCACGACGCTGGGCGCGGTGTCGAGAGGCGCGGGGCCGATGACGCCCACGTATCTGGATTTCAGCAACATGACGGCGAGCCACGCGCCGGTGGCGACGGTGCGGGTGACGGAGGGCTACGCGTCGGCGTTCGTGCCGTGGCGGCTGGACCAATACGTCACCAACGGCACGCGGGTGCTGGTGAAGCTGACGGGCGTGCCGGAAGGCTCGCGGGTGATTGTGCCGGACGCGGTGGCGGGGTCGTCGACGCTGCAGCCGACCACGTCGGGTGAGCTGGGCGGGGGCCCGACGCCGGGGCTGTACGACCCGACGGGGCAGCGGTCGCTGCTGCTGGTGCGCGTGCAGGGGGGGCAGCCGGACGGCTCGGGCGGCTACGCGGGGTGGATCGCGGGACCGGGGCCGCAGGCGCTGTTCGGCGTGCGGGATGCGCTGGTGAGCGGCGGGACGGCGTGGGCGGTGTACGAAGTGAAGGACGCGAATCCCTCGCTGATCGAGAACGCGCAGATCCCGATCTGGCTGTTCACGCCGCTGGAGCGCGCGAATACCGACGTGGTGGTGCGCTCGACGGTGAGCCTGGCGCCGGAGTCGGACCAGCCGGGGCCGGTGGAAGACGCGCCGATTCCGCGGTTCCGCGCCGGCGCGGTGGTGGGGAACGACTGCGAAGCGGTGGGCGATTGCGACGCTTCCTACTGGTCGCGGATGAGCGTGACGCCGGTGCAGGAGCCGTCGTTTTCCGGGGCTTCGGGCGGCGGGGCGCAGGCGGCCTACGTCCTGCTGAAGAACACGGGCGGCGGGCTGCTGGAGTGGAAGGTGACGGCGCGCTACCGCAGCACGACGGGATGGCTGGCGCTGGAGCGGGAAGCGGGCTTCAACGACTACACGGTGCGCTACGACGTGATACCGAAGAACCTGCCGCCGGGCACGTATGAAGCGGACCTGGTGTTCCAGCAGGTAGGGGCGCCCAAGGGCGGCAACGCGGAAGTGGTGGTGCCGGTGAAACTGGTGGTGACGGCGGCGCTGCCGCCTCCGCTGCCGAAGCCGGCGATCCAGGACGTGGTGAGCCCGGCGACGGGCTGGGGCGGCCCGGCGGCGCCGGGCTCCGTGGTGGTGATTCAGGGCAAGAACTTCCTGGACCTGAGTGCGGTGACGGTAGGCGGCAAGACGGCGCGCATCATCCTGGTGAACCCGGACAGCCTGACGGTGGAACTGCCGGCCGACGTGCCGCTGGGGCGCGTGCCGGTGTACGTGATCAACCTGGACCAGTACAGCCAGGCGTTCATGCTGGAGACGATGCCGGTGGCGCCGGGCCTGGTTTTCGCGCTGAACGAGAACGACGACCGCAACGGCGAGCAGAGTCCGGCCGAGGCGGGCAAGGCGCTGCAGTTGTACGTGACGGGGCTGCAACTGGCGGTGGCGCCGCTGTACGTAAAGATCCACGACGTGTGGATGGAGGCGGCGGCGGAGCCCTCCGGGCAGGCGGGGATCGACATTGTGAAGATCACGGTGCCGGACTACTTCCCGACGATGTCGACGGCGGTGCTGGTGTGCGGGCAGGCGCCGGGGCAGGAAGGCGTGTGCAGCTATCCGCGCGACGTTTGGGTGAAGGCGGCGGCGCAGTGAGCTAGTTACGTTTGAGCAGCACGGCCCAGTCGGCGCCGGGATCGGCGGGCGGGGGGCCGAGGGTCCGGGCGCCGGGGCCGTTGAGAGTGCCGCCCTTTTGCAGCGGGCCGCCGGTGCGCGGGTTGTACCATTCGACGCTGTAACGGCCGGCTTCGAGCGTGAGTTGCGTAGAGCCGCCGTGGGGCAGGTAGACGGCATAGACGCTGCCTGGTTTGGCCAGCACCAGCGCGCCGGGGGCGAGGTGGTTGGCGGGGCTCATCTCCCAGAAGGGGAGGTACTGGCGGAAGAACCGGAGGGCGTGGCGGGTCTGGTCCCACATGAGGCCGCGGGAGCGCCAGTCCTCGCAGTTCAGGTCCATATTCGGATATTTGTAGCCGAAATACCATTCGACGCCGGAGCCGCCGCCCATGAGGTTGCCCCAGAGGGCCTGGGTGCGGGGGATGTCGTGGCTGGGGTCGACGGCATCGGGCAGGGCTCCGGTTTCGGCGCTGGGCTGCTCGTCTCCGAAGACGACCCACTTGCGGCCGGCGCCGGCGCTGCGCTCACGCAGGGCGATGGCGCTGGAGTTATAGCGGCGCATGTCCTCCTGGTTGGAGGTGGCTTCAAAGTTGGGGTCGCCGAGGAGGCCGTTGTAGAAATCGGGGACGCGGTTGTTGTGGGTGTGGACGGTGATGGGGTGGCGGTTGGGGTCGAGGGTGCGGATCCAGGCGGCGATTTCCTTGCGGTCGGGGTCGGGCATGTTGTTCTCTTCGCCGAGATTCCAGACGAGGGCGGGGTGGTGAGAGAAGCGGGCGACGAGTTCGCGGAGGTAGAGCTTGCGGACCGGGTTGAGGCCGGGGCCGCCGCCGAGCTTGCGGTCGTTCTCGGTTTCGTGGAGGATGACGTGGAGCATGAGGCCGAGGCGGTCCATGTGGGAGAAGACGAGCTCCCACTGGTCGAGCTTGCTGACGTCGTAGCGGTCGCGCACCTGGGGCGAGGTCCACGGCCAGACGTCTTTGCCGTCGCCGGTATCGATGTTGTAGGTGAGGAAGTAGACGCTGTTCATGCCCTGGGCGGCGAGGTAGTTCAGAGCGCCGAGGATGTTTTTGCCTTTGCCGTGCTGCCAGGTGGGATCGCCGGGCTTGAAGTCGCGGGCGTGGGGTTCGTAGTGATGGACGAAAGCCTTGCCGGTGGTGTTGCGGCCCTCGTTGAAGGCGGCATCGGTGTCGAAGGTCTGGTCGAATTCGTAGTAGGCGAGAAAGTTTTCGGGGCTATCGGCGCCGCCCTTCAGATAGCGCTCGCCGGTGGCGGCGAACCGGAGGTAATGCTCGCCGGTGTAGCGGAGCAGGCCCTGGGCGAGGAAGCCGGGCGCTTTGGGATCAGCGGGGGCGACGCGGAATTCGCCATGCGCGCCGTCGAAGGGGGTGGGCTGGCCGGCCTGGGGGTCCTGCGAGAGGGCGACGGCGGGGCCGGTGCGGAGGCTGGCCTGATATGTCCAGAGACCCGGGCGGTCAGGCAGGAAGCGGGCCTGCCACTGGTCGCCTTTGGTGGCGGAGGTTTCGGCGGCCTGGCCGTCGGCGGCGAAGAAGCCGGGTACGACGGTTTGAGCGCCGGTGGCCTTGTGGGTGAAGGTGACGGTGAGGCGGTAGTCGAGAAAGGGGTTGGGGTTGGAGTCCTCGCCGAGGCCGGGGCCGGCGATGCTGACGGTGACGGAGTGCCACGCTTTGAGGACGCCGGAGACTTGGGCGGAAGGCGCGGCGAGGGCGGGGGCGCAAAGAAGAAGGCACGCGAGGGCGAATCGCATGCCTTCTATAGGATCACTTTCGGGCGGGGCGCGGCGACGCTCCGGCTCAGTGGTGGCCGTTGGCTTCGAGGAAGCGCTCGGCTTCGATGGCGGCTTTGCAGCCGGCGCCGGAGGCGGTGATGGCCTGGCGGTAGATGCGGTCCTCGACGTCGCCGGCGTGGAAGACGCCGGGGATGTTGGTGCGGGCGCCGCCGTGGCCGACGATGTAGCCGTCCTCGTCGAGGTCGAGCTGGCCGGCGAAGGGCCTGGTGTTGGGGATGTGGCCGATGGCAAGAAAGAAGCCGTCGACGTCCTGCGTCCAGGTTTCGCCGGTCTTGACGTTCTTGAGGCGGGCGCCGGTGACGTAGCCCTTGTCGACATCGAGCACCTCTTCGACGACGGTGCTGGTGAGGAACCTGATCTTGGGGTTGGCCTTGCAGCGCTCGAGCATGATCTTGGAGGCGCGGAACTCGTCGCGGCGGTGGATGAGGGTGACCTCTTCGCCGAAGCGGGTGAGGAAGTTGGCCTCTTCCATGGCCGAGTCTCCGCCGCCAAGAACCATGATCTTCTTGCCGCGGTAGAAGAAGCCGTCGCAGGTGGCGCAGGAGCTGACGCCGTGGCCGATGAGCTTCTGCTCACTGGGCAGGCCGAGCCAGCGGGCCGAGGCGCCGGAGGCTACGATGAGGGTCTGGCACTCGTGCCACTCTTCGTCGATCCGGAGGCGGAAGGGACGCTTGCTGAGGTCCGCCTCCTCCACCTTGCCCATGATGTATTCAGCGCCGAACTTGATGGCCTGCCGCTTCATGTTTTCGACGAGCTGCGGGCCCATGACGCCTTCGGGGAAGCCGGGGAAATTCTCGACTTCGGTGGTGATGGAAAGCTGGCCGCCGGGCTCATGGCCGACGATGACGAGCGGCTTCAGGTTCGCCCTGGCCGTGTAAATCGCCGCAGTGTTCCCCGCACAACCGGAACCAATGATGATGACGTTTCGCATTTACTTCCGATCCTTTTCGTTTGATGCAAACAGGCGGCCAAACGGGGCAGAAAACTAGACGCGGTCCGGGACGACGTAGGGCGCCCGGTACTTGCGTGTCTGCATGGCGTTGGCCTCGGCGTCGCCGATGAAGCGGCCGTTCGAATCGACCTTGAGGGGCCGCGCCAGGCGGTAGGCGAGGTTGGCCATGTGGCAGAAGGAGGCCGAGCGGGCGCCGATTTCGATTTCGGCGTTGAGCCTGGTGTAATCGCGGGACTTGACGGCGTCAAGGAAGTTCTGCATGTGGGCAACGACAGCGTCGCCGCTGCTCTTCTCCTCGGCGGTTTTCTCATAGCGCTCGCGGCCGCCGGCGCCGGCGCCGCGGGCGCCGACGAAGTTGCCGGCGGTGCTCTTGAAGATCTGGAAGCCGGCACCGTCGAGCACCATGAAGCCGAGATCGCCGAAGAACATATTGCCGACGTAGTTGGGGCCGCGCATGGCGGCGAGGCCTTCGGGCGGCGTGGGGAGGTTGCGGACGTCGAAGGTCATCTCGCCGTCGTTCCAGACGAATGCGGCCTGCTGGGTATTGGGCGTTTCCTGGTCGTCCTGCCAGATGAACTTGCCGCCACTGCTGGTGACCTGTTTCGGCCAGTCCGCACGGTTGAGGCCCCACAGGGCGATGTCCATTTCGTGGACGCCCTGGTTGCCGATGTCGCCGTTACCGGTGTCCCAGAACCAGTGCCAGTTGTAGTCGAACTTATTTATGCTGAAGGGCTTCATCTGGGCGGGGCCGAGGAACTTGTCCCAATCGATGCCGGGGGGGACGGGCTGGTCCGGGGTGTGGCCGATGGAGAAGCGGCGGCGGAAGCAGAGGGCGCGGGAGCCGAAGACCTTGCCGATGGCGCCGTCCTTGAGCATCTGGATGGCCTTCATCTTGTGCGGGGTGGAGCGGCTCTGGGAGCCGACCTGCACCATGCGCTTGTACTTGCGGGCGGCCTCCACCATTTTGCGGCTCTCGAACATGTTGTGGCTGGCGGGCTTTTCGACGTAGACGTCCTTGCCGGCCTGGCAGGCCCAGATGGTGGCGAGGGCGTGCCAGTGGTTGGGCAGGGGCAGGGAGACGGCGTCGATGTCTTTGGACGCGAAGAGCTGGCGCATGTCGGCGAACTCGGAAGGTTTGTGGCCCTTGGCTTTCTCGACCATTGTGACGGCGCGCTCGCGGGCGGCCTGGTTGACGTCGCAGACGGCGGCGATGCGGCACTGGTCGATTCGGCCGTAGTAGTCCATGTGGTCGCGGCCGCGGCCGCCGAGGCCGACGATGCCGACCTGGACGCGGTCGTTGGCGCCGAGGATGGGGAAACGGGAAGTGGCGATGGCTGCGGCGGCAGTCTGGACGAAGGTACGTCGCGCGGTAGTCATGAGGGGTGTTCTCCTTCACCCAATATATGCGAGGCGGCCCGGAGGATGGCGGCGGGTTGGGCGGAGGGCGATAGAATACGCAACAGCCATGAACACCAGCCGTCTTGCCGCCATGAGCTTCGCCGCAGCCGCCCTGTTCGGCAGTTGCGCCGCCGGACAACCGTCGCAACCGCCGCTGTCGCCGGAGGCGCGGCTGGAGTGGTTCAAGGAGTCCAAGTTCGGGATGTTCATCCACTGGGGCGCGTACTCCGTGATCGGCCGCCACGAGTGGATCCGGCAACAGGCGCAGATTCCGCAGGCCGAGTACGACACTTACGCGCGGCGGTTCAATCCCGTGAACTTCAACGGCGACGCGTGGGTGGACCTGGCCAAGAACACCGGGGCGAAGTACATCGTCATCACTTCCAAGCACCACGACGGGTTCAGCATCTTCCGCAGCCAGGTGAGCGACTACGATATCGAGATCACGCCGTATCCGGGAGACCCGCTGAAGCAACTGGCGGCGGCCGCGAAGAAGAAAGACATGCGGCTGGGGTTTTACCACTCCATCATGGACTGGCACCATCCCGACTACCGGCCGCGGCGCGCCTGGGAGTACCCGAAGACCTACAAGGAAGGCGGCAACAACAACCGCTACATCGACTTCATGAAGGCCCAGTTGAAAGAGCTGCTGACGGGCTACGGCGACGTGGCCATGATCTGGTTCGACGGCGAGTGGGAGCACACGCTGGCCGAAGCCAGGCGCGACGACGAGGTGTACGACTTCATCCGCGGGCTGCAGCCGAACACGCTGATCAACGACCGGCTGTACGAGCGCAAGCCGGGGAGCAAGGGCGACTTCGGCACGCCCGAGCAGTACGTGCCGGCAACGGGCATCAAGGACCCGTCGGGCAAGCCGACGCTGTGGGAAGCGTGCGTGACGATCAACGACGACTCGTGGGGCTACAACAAGTACGAGACCTCGTTCAAGACCGAGCGCGACCTGATCCGCATGCTGGTGGAGGTGGTGAGCAAGGGCGGCAACCTGCTGCTGAACGTCGGGCCGAAGCCCGACGGCACAATTCAGGAGGAGTTCGTGACGCGGCTGAACGCGATGGGGCGGTGGATGAAGGTGAACAGCGAGGGCATTTACGGGACGACGGCGAGCCCGTTCGAGCGGATGTCGTTTTTCGGCCGGGCCACGGCGAAGGGCAACCGGCTGTACCTGCACGTGTTCGAGTGGCCGAAGGACGGGACGCTGCGGTTGGCCGGGTTGAGGAACCTGGTGCACAAGGCGCGGCTGCTGGCCGATCCGGGCCGGGCGCTGGCTTGGCAGCGCGACGGGGACGATATCGTGCTGCGGCTGGCGGGGCCGGCGCCGGACGAGATTGCGAGCGTCATCGAATTGACGCTGGACGGGGCGCCGGTGGCGGCGCCGTTCGCCAACCGGCCGGACGCCAAGGGGGTGATCTCGCTGGGAGTGGAGTCGTGCGAGATCGAGACGGAGTTCGAGCAGCGCGCGAAGAAGGAGAACGCGCTGGGCCACGTGTTCCTGACGCGCTGGACGCGGGACAAGGACGTGCCGTTGTGGACGCTGAACGCACCGAGGGCGGGCCGCTACAAGGTGGAGATCAGCTACTCGGCGCGGCGCGCCGGAACGCCGATCGGGGTGGAGATCGGAGGCGTGAAACTGGAGGGCAAGTCCGCGGCCACGGGCGGCGACTGGGTATTCAAGACGCACGCGCTGGGCGAGGTGGAGCTGAAGGCCGGGCAGAGCGAGGCGCGGGTGCGGATTCAGACCGCGGGGGGCGGCACGGTGAACCTGGAGCGTGTGGTCCTGCGGCCTGTGGAGTAAGGCCTGGAACATCGGGTCCTTTTCTGTCGTAATGATTAGGGGAGGGATTTAGATGTCTCAATATGCCTGCCGGCTTGTCCTGGCCGGGCTGGCGGTACTTGGAACCGGGTGCAACGTCCACCTCGGGGACGGGCGAAACGGGTCAGTGGGGGCGCTGGAGAGGCACACGCGAGTGGTGGAGAGGTCGAAGGCGGCGGGCGCCGAAATGATCCGCGCCGAGGTGACCATGGGCGCCGGCGAACTGTACTTGAGCGGCGGAGCCAAGGAACTGCTGGAAGCGGAGTTCGCCTACAACGTGCCGGCGCTGAAGCCGGAGGTGCGGTACGAAGGCGGTGGGTTCAGGGGGCGCCTGACGGTGTCGCAATCCGGCAGCGTGACCATGTCGCCGGGAAATGTGAAGAATCGCTGGGACCTGAAACTGGCCCAGGACCTGCCGCTGGACCTGGTGGTGCGTTGCGGCGCGGGGGAGAACCGGCTGGACCTGCGGGAGGTGACGCTGCGAAGCCTGGAGATGCACATCGGCGTCGGCGAGGTGAGGGTGGACCTGCGCAACAAGCCCGCGAAGGACTACGAAGCGCGCATCGACGGCGGCATCGGGCAGGCGGAAGTGATCGTGCCGACGGACGTCGGGGTGATCGCGGAGGCGCACGGCGGCATCGGCGAGATCAACGTGCGCGGCATGAAGCGCGAGGGGAACAGGTGGGTGAACGACGCCTACGGCACGTCGAAGACGACGATCCGGCTGACCGTGAACGGGGGCATCGGCGAGATCGACATCCGGGCCGAGTAGGCACCGTCATTGCAGCCGCTCGGCATCGAGCAGGAGCATGGGCGCCTGGGGCGCCAGTTCCTTCAGAGCCGGAAGGGCGGCGCGCAGCCGGCTTTCTTCGTCGGCGGCGACGATCATAACCGGGCGGTCGTCGGAGATGCCGAAGAGGCGGCCGCGGTGGACGTGGTGGTCCTGGCCGAAGCCCATGACGCCGCGCATGACGCTGGCTCCGCTGACGCCCTTCTGGTTCAAGCGGCGAACCATGGATTCATAGAGCGGCACGTCGCCGTGCAGATCGGTTTCGGAGAGAAAGATCAACAGGAGCTTCATGCATCCTCCCGGGCCGGCGTTTTTCCGGCAACTCCGGCCACCCAAATGTAGAGGCTGGGCAAGGCGAGCAGAGTGAGCAGCAGCGTGGACAACAGCCCGCCGACCACCACGGTGGCGAGCGGGCGCTGGACGTCGCTGCCGATGCCGGTGGCGCGGGCGGCCGGCACCATGCCGAGCAGCGCCACCACGATCATCATCAATACCGGGCGCAACTGGGCGCGGGCGCCGTCGATTACCGCCTGCATGACGTCCAGCTCGGGATCGCTTCTCCGCCGGCGGTTGATCTCGGCCACGACGAGCACGCCGCTCATCACCGCCACGCCGAACAGGCTGATGAAGCCGACGGCGCTGGAGACGCTGAGATTGATGCCGCGCAGATAGAGGAACAGGATGCCGCCGACGAGGGAGAACGGCACGTTCATCAGCACGAGGCCGGCGTAGACGGGCGAGCCGAACGTCCAGAAGAGCAGCGCAAAGATGACGGCGATGGTCACGGGCATGATGAACGTGAGGCGGCGCCTGGCGCGCGTGAGATTTTCGAATTGGCCGCCCCAGTCCACCTTGTAGCCGGGCGGCAGGTGGATGGCGGACTGGAAGCGCTGCTGGGCGCCGGCCACGAAGCTGCCCTGGTCGCGGCCGCGGATGTTGGTGCGCACGGTGATCTGGCGGCGGTTTTCGCGGCGGGCGATGATGCTGGCGCCGTTCACGACTTCGATGCGGGCGAGCTGCGAGAGGGGAACGCGGCCGCCTTCGCGGGTGGCCACCAGGATGTCGCCGATGACGTGGGCATCCTTGCGGGCCTCGGGGATGTAGCGGACGGTAACGTCGAATACGCGCTCGCCTTCGAAGACGGTGCTGACGGCGCGTCCGCCGATGGCCATCTCGATCATGTCCTGGACGTCGCGGACATTGATGCCGTAACGGGCGACGGCCTGGCGGTCCACCAGGATGCGGAGCTGGGGCTGGTCGTCTTCCTGCTCGATAGCGGAATCGGCCGCGCCGGGCACGTCGCGGATCAGCGCCAGAGTCTGCCGGGCCACGGAGCGCAACTCGCTCAGGTCGGGGCCCGTGAAGATGACTGCGAGGTCGGCGGCGGAGCCGGTGACGGATTCGGTGACGTTGTCGATGATGGGCTGCGTGAAGCTGAAGGCGGCGCCGGGCATCTCGCTACGCAGGCGCTGCGACATGGCCTCGATGAGGGTAGCCTTGTTGCGGCCGGTGGTCCAGGAGTCGTAGGGCTGGAGGGCGACGAACACCTCGTTGCGGTTGGCGCCGTAGGGATCGGTGCCGGAGTCGTTGCGGCCGCTTTGCGAGCTGGCCAGCTTCACCTCCGGGAACTCGCTGAGGATGCGGCGCAGCTCCGTGGCCACCTGCGCGGACTTCTCGATGGAGACACCGGGCGCGAGCGTGGCTCGCACCCAGATGACGCCTTCGTCGAGCTGCGGCAGAAACTCCGAGCCCAGGGTGAGGGCGAAGCCGAAGGCCACGAGCACGGCGACCAGGCTGACCACAACGGTGAGCCGCGGGCGGGCGAGGGTGACCGACAGGGCCCGGCGGTAGCGCTCGCTGAGCCAGTGCAGGACGGGGTTCTCCCAATCCTTGGCGCCATTGCGGAAGAGGTAAGTGGCGAAGACGGGGATGAGGGTGAGGGCGATGAGCATGGAGCCGAACAGGGCGTAGCAGATGGTGTAGGCCATGGGGGTGAAGAGGCGCCGCTCAACGCGCTCCAGGGTGAACAGCGGGATATAGGCGGAGATGATGATAAGCAGCGAGAAGAAGATGGGGCGCTCCATCTCGAGCGCGGCGTCGCGCACGGTGGCGATGACGCTGTCGCGTCCGGCGAGGTGGCCGGCGCGGCGGCGCTCCACCAGCAGGTGGACGATGTGCTCGACCATGACGAGCGTGCCGTCGACGATGATGCCGAAGTCCAGCGCGCCGAGAGAGAGCAGGTTGGCAGGGATGCCGGTGAGCTGCATGCAGATGAACGCGAAGAGGAGAGAGAGCGGGATGGTGATGGCGGTGAGCAGGGCGGCGCGGAAGCTGCCGAGGAAGAGGAACAGGACGGTGACGACGATGACGAGACCTTCGAGCAGGGTGTGCGTGACGGTGCCGAGGGTATTGTTGACGAGGTCAGTGCGGTCGTAGATGGCGGTGAGGTGGACGCCTTTGGGGAGGCGGGTGGAGTTGAGGTCGTCCACGGCGTCCTTGATGCCCTTGAGCACGTCGCTGGGATTTTCGCCGCGGCGCATCAGGACGATGCCTTCGACGCCGTTGGTCTTCTTGTTGAGTCCGAAGATGCCGGTGGGCGGCGGGGCTCCGAACCTGAGGCGGGCGACGTCGCGGACGAAGACCGGGACGCCCTTGGCCTCGCTGACGACGATGCTCTCGATGTCGGCGAGCGACTTCACCTGGCCGACGCCGCGGACCACGAGGGCCTGCTGTCTGTTGTCGAGCAGGGCGCCGCCGGCGTTCTGGTTGTTGGCGTCGACGGCCTGGGCGACGGCCGCGACGGTGAGGCCGTACTTGGCGAGGGCGAGGGGATCGATCTCCACCTGGTACTGCCGGATGAGGCCGCCGAACGGGGTGACGTCGGCCACGCCCTGCACCTGCAGGAAGCGCGGGGCCACCACCCAGTCCTGCAGCTCGCGGAGCTGCATGGCGTCGTAGCCATCGCCTTCGAGCGAATAGCGGTAGAGCTCGCCGATGGGGGTGGAGAGCGGCCCGAGAGTGGGGGTGACGCCCGGGGGCAGGTTGGCGTCGCGGAGCTTTTCGAGGACGACCTGGCGGGCGAGGTAATCGTCCATGCCGAAGGCGAAAGTGAGCTCGACGACGGAGAGACCGAAGATGGTGCGGGAGCGGCGGGCGATGACGTTGGGGACGCTGTTGAGGGCGCGCTCCACGGGCACGGTGACCTGCTGCTCCACTTCTTCAGCGGCACGGCCCTCGTACTGCGAGATGACCACCACTTGGGTGTCGGAGATGTCGGGGTAGGCCTCCAGCTTGAGCTGCTGGTAGGCCCAGATACCGGCGCCGACGAGGACGAGGCCGAGGGCGATGGTGAGGAAGCGCTGCCGCAGGGCGAAGCGCAGGAGCTTGGCGATCAAGGCATGACTCTCTTTCCAGGCATGCGGCTACTCAATTGCCTTTGAGCAGCATCACACCGTCGGTGACGATGCGGTCACCGGGCTGCAAGCCGGCGGTGATGCCGATGAGGTCGCCGGAGCGGCTGCCGGTCTGCACGGGCGTCTGCCGGAACCGTCCCGGTGAAGTTTCCACGTAGAGATAGCTGCCGCTTTGACCCTGCAGAACAGCGGACGGGGGAGCGGCGGGCATCTTGCGGGTGCCTTCCACGTGGCGGATGCGGCCGAACATCTGCGGGAGCAGGCGCCCGTGCTGGTTCCGCAGCTCGGCGCGCACCTTCACGGTGCGGGTGGTGGGATCGACGGAATCGGCGATGCGGCGCACCTTGGCATGGAAGCGCTGGCCGGGATAGGCGCTGAGCTCGATCTCGAGATCCTCGCCGGGCTGGATGAAGCGGATGGCGGATTCCGGAACGTCGGAGACGATCCAGACGGTGCTGAGGTCGGCGATGGTAAACAGAGGCTGGTTGGTGTCGTTGCGGAACTCGCCCTGGACCACGTTCATCTCGATCACCTTGCCCGGGACCGGCGCGCGGAGGGTTATTTTCTGGCCGAACTGGCCGGACTTGAGGCCGAGGATGGCGAGGCGGCGAAGGGTCTGTTCGCGGGCGGCCCCGGCCTGATCCACCTGGGCCCGGGCCTGGGCGACGGCGTTCGCGGAGTTGAGCACCTCCTTCTGGGCCACGGCCTGGTGGGAGAAGAGGTCGCGGTTTCGGTCGAGGTCGGCCTGGGCCTTGATGAGGTTGGCCTTCATCTGGCCGAGGGCGGCATCGGCCTGGAGGTAGGAGGAGATGGCGAGGTCGGCGTCGGGGCTTTCGACGGAGGCGACCGCCTGTCCTTCCTGAACGGAATCGCCGAGCTTGACGAAGACTTCGGTGACGCGGCCGGCGACGGGGGTGACGACGCGGGAGATGCGATTGGGATTCACCTCGATGGCGCCGGGGGCGTCGACCTCGCCGACGGGGATTTCGTGTTCCGCCACCGGCTCGACGCGAATCTGCCTCAGCTTGGGCGAATCCGCGGCGAGGACGACTTCGCCGGGCCGCACGGAGATGGCGGCGGCGTGCCTGGGCAGTTCCCGCTGGTGCGAGCAGCCGGCGAGGACCAGGGCGGCCGCGAGGGCTCCGAGCCATCTCACGGGGTCACCTTTTTTCCGCTCACCGCTTCGATGAGGTAGAGGCTGCGGGTCAGGTCCGCGCGCGCGTCGTTGTAGCTTTGCATGGCGTCGTTGTAAGCCCTTTGGGCGTCCAGGAACTCGAGCAGCGAGGCTTCGCCGCGGCGGTAGCTGAACTCGGTAATGTCGCGAACCTGCTTGGCCTGGGCGAGCAGGGAGGCGCGGATCCGCTGCATGAGGTTGCGGGCGCTCATCAACTGCTGCCAGGCGTTGGCCACTTCGGTGGCGATGCTGGTTTCCATGGCGGTGGCGCGCATCTCCGCCTGGCGGGCCTCCCGCTGAGCGCGGGTGATTTCGCCCTGGTTGCGCTCATAGACAGGCAGTTCGGTGGAGAAGAAGACACCGAAGGTGCGGCCGCTCGAATAGCCGTACTGGTTGTGATAGAGCAGTCCGGTGGTGACGTCGGGCCGGGCCATGGCCGTCTGCAGGCGGGTGTCGGCCTGGCCGCGCTCGCGGTCCTTGCGGAGGGCGAGCAGGTCTGGCCGGGTGGCCAGGGCGCTTTCGTTCAACTCGTCGAGGGAGGGCGCGGCGGCAGAATCGCTGAGGCTGCCGGCGATGTCGAAAGCGGGGTCCTTGGTCTTTCGTCCCAGGAGCTGCTGGAGATTGTTGCGGGCTGTCTGCAGGCGGAGTTCGGCCTGCGCCACGGCGGTCTGCAGTTGCTGCTGGGCGACACGGGTGCGGATGACTTCGACGCCGGCGAGGTCGCCGGCCTTCACTTTGGCTTCGTTCACCTGCAGGATGCCGTCGAAGACCTGGAGGTTCTGGTGGGCAAGGCTCAAGTTGTCGCGCGCGAGCAGAAACTCGACGCAGGCGAGGCGGACGGAAAGGGTGAGCTGACGGATGGAGTCAGCCAGGCGCAGTTCGGCGGCAGAGGTGGCAAGTTGGGCGACGGCCACTCGTTTGCCGCGCTTGCCGGCGGTTTCCCAGATGTAGTTGAACTGCGGGACGACCTCCGACGGGCCGGCGCTGTTAGCGGCGCTGAGGCCGCGGCGCAACCAGTCCAGGTAGTCCCAGGTGAAGGACAGGATCGGGTTGGGGCGCAGGGCAGCCTGAATTTCGCGGGCCTTGGCGATGGGGACGTTCTGCTTTTCGGCGATCAGGTCCAGGTTGGCGCCGACGGCCTGCTGGACCGCGTCTTCGACGCTGAGCGAAGGCGGCTTTGCCGGCGCGGCCTGGCCGGCAGCGGGCATACCGGTCGCGCACCCGATCCATGCCCAGAGAAGGAGTGCTCCAACGGAAGATTTCACTTGGCCCATTATCGGCAGGCCGCCGTGCGCGGCCCCATCCCGGCAAGAGGGGATGGGGCGGCACCAATCTGGGCTAACGGAATGGCGGTCCGGCGGCACATCCCCGGATTTCCCGAGGCGGACTAGCCCCGGCGAGGGATGGCGGAGGGCGCGCCCGTGTAGCATTCTCATAGAGGAGCAGGATGCACTTCATCACGCGGCCTCAGGATTCGCGGGCGGAAGCCGTCACCCGTCCGGTGACGCAGCGGGCGATCGCCAAGGTCATCCTGGGCGGCTTTACGCTGGTCATTCTGCTGCTGCTGGTGGCCGGGCTGCTGGCGCTGCGCAACATCAGCTCGATCCGCTCCACCAACGCCGAGTTGCTGGACGAACAGCTTCGGACACAGGAACTGCTGGACGCGGTGCTGCGGGAGCAGCGGGCCATCAACGCCATCTACGCGAACTTCGCCAAGCACCCCGACGAACTGGGCAGGGATCAACTGCTGGCACAACTGGCAGCCTCCGACCGCCAGATCGAGAGCATCGCCGCCGACACCGTGGGGGAACCCGCGCAACTGCTGTGGCAGGACATCTACCGCGCGGTGACCCACTTCTCATATGAGGCGCGCGCCCTGCTGGATAACTCCGGCCGCCGGGGGAGGCCCCTGCGGGAGTTGATGGAGGCCCACCAGAACGTGCTGCAACTGGTGGACAAGCTGGTGGAATACCAGGGCCGCCGGTCTGTGTATCTGAAGCAGCAACTGGAGGAGATCTCGGGGCGGTTTTTGCGGCAGTCGGCTTTCCTGCTGGGCGCCAGCCTGCTGCTGGCGCTGATCTGCGCCGTCTACACGGTGCGCTGGACGGTGATCCTGATCCGGCAACTGGAGTGGCAGGCCGGAGAGCTGAGCCGTGTCTCCTGGAACCTGCTGGAGAAGCAGGAGACCACGGCGCGGCGTTTCTCGCACGAACTGCACGACGAGCTGGGCCAGTCGCTGACAGCCGTCAAGGCCAATCTCGTCGCGCTCTCCGCGCACCCCAACGGCGGGCGGCCGCAACTGGACGACTGTCTGCACCTGGTGGATGAGGCCATCGCCAACGTGCGCGAGCTTTCGCAACTGCTGCGCCCGACGATTCTCGACGACTTCGGCCTGCAGGCCAGTCTGCGATGGCTGTGCGACCGCTTCAAGCAGCGCACCTCCATCGACGTGGCGCTGGAGGCCGACCTGGACGTCCGGCTGGCCGACGAAACTGAAACGCACCTGTTCCGCATCGTGCAGGAGGCGCTGACGAACGTGGCGCGGCACGCCGCGGCGACGCGCGTGGAAGTGACGCTGAGGCGGGAAGGCGGCAAGGTAAGCCTGCGCGTCGCCGACAACGGCAAGGGCCTGGCGGAAGACGTGATGCGGGCCAGCCGCGGCCTGGGCATCGTGGGCATGCGCGCCAGGGCGCGGAGCATTGGGGGAGAATTGAAAGTGCAAACCCCGGGCAGTGGAGGGGTTGAGATTCTCGCGTCGTTTCCCTTCATCGAGCGCGAAGAGGCCGTGTCCTGAACGGGAGGTCGAGTCGTGAAAACGCGTCCCATCACCATCCTGCTGGCCGATGATCACAGCATGGTCCGCCAGGGATTCCGGCGGATCCTGGAATCGCAACCCGACATGGAGATTGTGGGGGAGGCCGCCAACGGGCGGCAGGCGCTGGAGCGGTCCGCCGAGCTGAAGCCGGACGTGGTGGTGATGGACGTCGCCATGCCGGAGTTGAACGGCATTGAGGCCACGCGGCGGCTGACCGAAGCCAGCCCGCGGACGCGGGTGCTGGCGCTGTCCATGCACAAGGATGCGGTGTACGTCCGAGAGATCCTGCGGGCCGGGGCCCGCGGCTACCTTTTGAAGGACGCGATCGATGCCGACCTGGTGGCGGCGGTGCGCGCGGTGGCGCGCGGCGACGCGTTTCTCGCGCCGGCCATCGCGGATTCCGTGCTGACCGACTACCGGCAGCACGTCACCGACCCGATCGACCTGCTGACCTCCCGCGAGCGGGAGGTGCTGCAGATGATCGCCGAGGGCAAGACCAACAAGGAGATCGCCAACGACCTGAAGCTGAGCGTGTATACGGTGGACGCCCACCGCGGCCGCATCATGGAAAAGCTGAACCTGCACTCCACGGGCGAACTGGTGCGCTTCGCCGTGCGCAAGGGCCTGATCGATTGACGCCATGAGCGCGGGCGTCTCCAACCGCCAATTCCTGCTGTGGGCGCTGGCCCTGCTGATCCTGGCCGTGTACGCGGCGTATGCCGCGTGGCAATGGGGGCTGCCGTGGCTCGCGGCGTCGGCGACGAAACTAGTACCGGTGTCGTGGGAGCAGGAGGTGGGCTCGTCGGCCGCCGCTGCCATCGCTCCAGGGGCCAAGCCGTGCCTGGCGGGGGTGGCCGCACAACTGGAGCGGGCGCTGCCGCCACCGAACCCGTACCGCTTCGAGATCCGCTGCGCCGCAGCGCAGGAAGTGAACGCCCTGGCCGCGCCCGGGGGATACATCGTGGTCTTTCAGGGGCTGCTGGACGCGGCCGGATCGGAGGAGGAGGTAGCGGCGGTGCTGGCGCACGAGATGCAGCACGTGGCGCGGCGGCACGCCACGCGGGCCATCTTCCGGGCCTTCGCCCTGCAGGCGGTGGCGGGCCTGGTGTTCGGCGACGCCAGCGGGTTGATCGCCCGGGTTTCAGGCAGCCTGGGCGCGCTGCACTACCAGCGCGCCGATGAAGACGAGGCGGACCGGGAAGGCGTGCTGCTGTTGAAGCGCGCCGGGCTGCGGCCGGAGGCCCTGCCCGAGATGCTCGAAAGCCTGGAAACCGCAACGAGCGGAGAGGTGGCGCTGCCGGCATGGCTTTCCTCTCATCCCGACACGAAGCGCCGCATCGCCATCACGCGCGAGTTGGCGCGGCAACTGGAGTGAGGGGCGTCCGGGTCGGAGAGGAGGTGCGCGTCCCCGCATCGCGCTGCGCTATCATCTCCACTGGTGCCTCCAGCAGTTCCACCCCAGGACGAAGCAGTCCGGCCGCGTGTCTCGGCCGTCATCGTGACCCGGAACTGCGAGCCGGCGCTGCGCCGCTGCCTGACCGCGCTGGAGGCGGCAAAGGGCCGCGAGCGGTTCGAGATTCTCGTGGTGGATGCGGGCAGCTCCGATGGGTGCCCGCGGATCGACACCGACTTCCCCAGGGTGACAGTGCTCCGCCTGCCCCGCAATTTCGGCCGGACGCGGGCGCGCAACATCGGGATGCGGACGGCCCAGGCGGACCTGGTTCTCTTTCTCGATCCTTACGTTGAATTGCAGGCGGGCACCGCGGACGCCCTGGCCGCCATGCTCGAATCCCGCGGCGATGCCGTGGCCGCCGCCCCGCGGCTGGCCGACCCCTCCGGCCAGGTTCTGGACACCGCCTTCAGCCTCCCTTCCGCGCCGGAGCTGGCCGATGCGTCGCTGCGCGGAATCCCGCTGCCGCGCCGGGCGCCGGCCGGGGAAACCGTCGAAGCGGTGGACGAGGCCGCGCTGCTGGTCCGCAAGGACTTCGTGGCCGGCATGAACTACCTGGACGAAAAGCGGTTCTCGGAATACTGGAGCCTGTTGGAAGTGTGCTGGCAGATTCGTAACGCCGGCAAGAAGATCGTGGTGGGCGCCGAGGCCGGGGGAGTGCTGCACCCTGGGCGGGAGCGGTACGAGAAAGACCCGCTGCACATCGCGGACCGCGTGTCCGGGGCCGCCGCCTACATTGCGAAACACAACGGCATGGGGGCGGGTATTTCGTTCAGAATCAAGTGTTTTCTGTCTGCCTTGGGGTCGTTCCGCGTGCCCCTGGCGTTCTCCATCCTGACGGGCAGCCGGATCGATCCGACTCAGTAGTTCCCCCTATTTCAGACCGCCCCTAAAGCCTACGGTGGCGTCTGCCGATAAATCTCGCAGGTGAACTTATGACCGCCATGCTGTGGATTCTGCTCCCTGTGTTCGTGGCCGCCGGAAGCGCGCTGCTGAGTTTCTACATCATGCAGGCGCGGCTGGAGGTGGCCGTCGCCAAGGAGCGCGAGAGCCTGGCCGAGGCTAACGCTATCATCAAGAACCAGGAGAAGCTGATGGTGGAGAAGGTGAAATCCGCCGAGGAGTCCACCATGCGGCAGGCGTTCGACCAGTTTCTGGGCGATTTCCGGGTGGAGGAGCGGCACTACATGCGGGAGAACAAGTCGATGTTCGTGAACCGCAAGGCGCTGGTGCTGCAGGAACGGCTGTTCTTCCGCAATATCCCGCTCTCCAACTGGGTGGAGCACGAGATGGTGGTGGAAGAAGGCAGCGACATGAAGAGCCTGGCGCAGCAGTCGTCGATCTTCAGCACCCGCTCGCTGTCGGGCGAAGACCGGCTGCACGGCGCGCGCTTGCTGAAGTCGAAAGAAGCCCGGACAGCCTGACCTATTTCCCCCACAACATCCGGGCTGCCACCAGTACCAGAAAAATGGCGTAGGCGCGCCTGGCGGTGTCGGGCGAGAGGCCCAGGGTGATTTTGGCCCCGAAGTAGAAGCCGATGAACAGGCCGGCCGCGAGGAGGATCGCGTACTTCATGTTCATGTGCCCATTCTGGTAGTACTCGAAGGCGCCGAGCAGGCCGACGGGCGGAATGAGCGCCGCCAGTGAAGTGCCGAGTGCGTCGAACTGCTTCATTTTCAACAGAAAGATAAGCGCCGGAACGATGACGAGCCCGCCTCCGATGCCAAACATGCCACCCAGTATTCCGGCCACCAGGCCAATCGCCAGCAAGTATACGTAATCCATGATCCTGCGGCCAGTCTACTCGAATTTTGACCTCTCCCGCGCGGGGCTGTAATCCCGGCGAGCGTTTTTCCGTCATCCGGTTTAGGATGAGCATGATGGCCGATCAGTTCGTCGCCACCGCCCCCGCCGCCGTCCCGACCGCCGACTTCGCGGGCTGGATGCTGGCCGAGCAGCGCCGTATTTTTCTGCTCTGCCAGCGCATGCTGGGCGAAGCGGACGAGGCGGGCTCGGCCACGCAGGACTCGTTCTTCAAGGCCTACCGCGCCCTGGAGCGGAGTGAAACGCCGCCGGACGATCCGGCAAAGTGGCTGACGCGCATCGCGGTGAACACGTGCCTGGACCGCTTGCGGTCCCGCCGCTGGCAGTTTTGGCGGCGCCGGCCGAACCAGGAGGACGAGCAGTTGATCCTGGCCATGGCGCCGTCGGGGTCGCCGGACGCCGAAGACCGGCTGTTTGCGCGCCAGATCGCATCGCGGCTGGCCGCGGCGCTGGACAAACTGTCGGCCCGCCAGCGCGCCGTTTTCACGCTCCGGCACTACGAAGACCACAGTCTGGAGGAGATCGCCACGGTGCTGGGCCTGGACGTCGGCACGGTGAAGGCGCACATGGCGCGGGCGGTGGCCAAAATGAGAGAAGAACTGAAGGATTTGTACGCTCAGCATCGAGGAGGGAGGCAATGAACACTCGCAGCAACCACTGGAGCG
>DAHVTI010000094.1 GCA_027324255.1 Bryobacterales bacterium
GACGGGAAAGCGATCGCGACGCTGGTGAACTGGAACAACCACCCGGAGGCGCTGGGCAGCAGGAACACGCTGATCACGTCGGACTGGCCGCACTTCCTGCGGGCGGCGCTGGAGGCGCAGGGCAGCGGGCCGGTGGTGTTCGTGAACGGCGCGGTGGGGGGGATGCAGTCGCCGCTGGGCGCGAAGGTCATGGACCCGAAGACGGGGCAAGCGGCGCCGGAGCGCACGTTCCGCTTCGCCGAGGTGGTGGGGGAGTATGCGGCCGGCCAGGTCCTGGAGTCCCAAAAGAAGGCGAAAGGAGCGGCGATCGACGCTGTTGAGTACAAGGAAGCGATGGTGTCGGTCCCGGTGGCGAACCAGGGGTTCCTGATGGCCTCGCAGGCGGGCATCTTTGGGGGCAGGAAGGCATTCACGGCGGGGCAGGAGACGGCAGTGCCGGTGGGGTACCTGAAGCTGTCGTCGAAGGGCAAGCCGGTGATTGAGGCGGCGCTGATTCCGGGCGAACTGTATCCGGAGCTGAGCGTGGGGGGAGTGACGTGCGACGCGAATTCGGAGTTTCCGACGGCGGCGCCGGAGCCGCCGATCAAGAAGCTGATGAGCGCGCCCTACCGGATGCTGTTCGGACTGGCCAACGACGAGATCGGCTACATCATTCCGAAGTGCCAGTGGGACGAGAAGCCGCCGTACACGTTCGGGGCAACGAAGCGCTGGTATGGGGAGGTGAACTCAGTGGGGCCGGATGCGGCGCCGCGCATCGTGGCGGCGTTCCGGAAGCTGCTGGGCAAGTAGGGCAGTGCAGGAAACAGACCAGTTATACTGAATTCAGACTCATCCCTACTACTACGGACCAGGAGAGAGAATGCCCAAGCGTATCGTGATCCTCACCGGCGGCGGCGACGTCCCGGGCCTGAACGCGGTTATCAAGCAAGTGACCTACCGCGGCTGCGCGATGGACTATGAAGTCATCGGCATCCGCCGCGGCTGGGAAGGCCTGACCCACCTGAACTTCGACGACGCCGACAGCAAGTCGCGCTACATCCTGCCGTTGACTCCGCTGAACACACGGACGATCGACCGCACGGGCGGGACGTTCCTGCATTCGTCGCGCACCAACCCGGCCAAGATGAAGTCCCTGCCGGAGCACTTGAAAGGGCTGACGTTCCCGCAGCGGGAGATCGAGAAGAACGGGCAGAAGTTCGGCACGTTCGACGTGACGACGCAGGTGCTGAAGAACCTGGAGAGCCTGGGCGCGGACACGGTGATCGCCATCGGCGGGGACGACACGCTGAGCTACGCGCGGCGGCTGCACGACGAAGGCGTGAAGGTGATCGCGATTCCGAAGACGATGGACAACGACGTGCGCAACACGGAGTACTGCATCGGCTTCTCGACGGCCATCACGCGCGCCGAGAGCGCGATTCAGCGGCAGCGGACGACGGTGGGCTCGCACGAGCGCATCGGCGTGTTCCGCATCTTCGGCCGCGACGCCGGCTACACGGCGCTGTACACGGCGTACGTGACAAACATCCGCTGCGTCATCCCCGAGTACAGGGTGGACCTGGACCGGCTGATCGGGCTGCTGGTGCAGGACAAGAAGAACAACCCGTCCAACTACTCGCTGGTGATCCTCTCTGAAGGCGCCGAGTGGGAAGGCTACCAGGTGAAGCACTACGGCGAAGCCGACGCCTACGGCCACCAGAAGAAGGCCAACGTGGGCGACGACCTGGCGGCGGAGATCAAGGCGCGGGCCAAGGAAGAGACGATCGTCAGCGACCTGACCTACGACCTGCGCTCGGGCGACCCGGACTTCACCGACAAGCTTGTGGCCTGCACCTACGGCAACATGGCGATGGATGCGCTGAGCGAGGGCAAGAGCGGCATGATGACGGGCATCGTCAACGGCTGCTTCGACCTGGTGGAGATCCCCGACCCGAAGCTGGGGCCGAGGAGGGTGGACCTGACGACGATGTACAACACCGAGCGCTACCGCCCGAACTACCACAACAAGCGCGGCCTGCCGATTTTCCTCTGCAGGGCGCAATGAAGCTGTTTCAGCGGATCTTCGGCCGCAAGCCGGTCCCGCAAATGACGCCGGATCTCGCCAGCGAGATCCGGCGTTCGTTTGAGGAGGCGGCGTCGGACGAGGAGCATTTTCCTTCGACGATCGACCCGCGCATCCTGCACGTGCGGACGATTGTGGAGTTCCTGGGAGACCTGGGCAGCGGGCGGGCGCTGGACTTGGGCTGCGGCAAGGGGCGGTTTGCGCGCATCGTGAAGGAGCACAACCCGCGGGCGGCGGTGGTGGCGATGGACCTGGCTGTGGCGATGCTCGAGTGCGCGGACACGAACCTGGAGCGCGTGGCGGCGTCGATGCTGGCGCTTCCCTTCCCCGACGGCGCGCTGGACGCGGCTTATGCGACGGAATCGCTGGAACACGCCGTGGACACGGCGCGCGCGGTGGCGGAGATGTGCCGCGTGGTGAAGCCGGGCGGTAAGCTGGTAGTGATCGACAAGAACGCCGCCCACTGGGGCCGCTTTGAGACCCCGCAATGGGAGAAGTGGTTCCACGAGGAGGAGCTGAAGGGGCTGCTGGGGTGGCATTGCCGGCACGTGGAGTGCCGTCCGATCTCGTACTGGGAAGACGTCGAACCGGACGGGCTGTTCCTCTGCTGGACCGCGGTGAAATGAGATGACCCGAAAACAAGTCAAGCCTTCGCTTCAGGAAGTGGTCGAAGCGGAAGGCCACCTGATCGATTCGCACATCATGGAGCAGATCTTCGACACCGTTGTGGAACACAGCGGGCGGTTCGAAGTGGAGCACTTCCACATCGGCAGGACGAACGCCGACCCGTCGCGGCTGCGGCTGCGGGTGGAAGCGCCGGCGCGGGAAGATCTGGACAAGATGCTGGGCCAGCTCCTGGGGCTGGGCTGCACTCCGGTGGACGCGAGTGACGCGGCGTTTGCGCGCGTGGAGCGCGACCGCTGCGCGCCGGAGGATTTCTACTCGACGACGAACCACCGCACGCAGGTGCGGCGCGGCGGCGAGTGGCACGTGGTGGAGAACCAGCGCATGGACGCGCTGATTGTCTGGTCGGGCGGCAAGGCCTGGGCGCGGCGGCTGCGGGACATCAAGGCTGGCGACGAGGTGGTAGTGGGGATGCGGGGCATCCGCGTGATCCCCGAATCGAAGGAGCGCGACCGCCTGGCGTTCGCGTTCATGTCGAACGGCATCTCGAGCGAGCGGCAGGTGGAGACGGCCGTGCGGCAGACGGCGGCCATGATGCGCGCGGCGAAAGAGAGCGGGCAGCGCGTGGTGGTGGTGGCCGGTCCGGTGGTGGTGCACACGGGCGGCGCGAAGCCGCTGGCCGCGCTGATCCGCAAAGGCTACGTGAACGCGCTGCTGGCCGGCAACGCCCTGGGCGTGCACGACGCGGAGGCGGCGATGATCGGCACCTCGCTGGGCGTGCGCATGAGCGACGGGCGGCTGGCCGAACACGGCCACCGCAACCACATGCGGGCCATCAACGCGGTGTACCACGCCGGCAGCCTGCGGGGCGCGGTGGCGCAGGGCAAGCTCAAAAAGGGCATCATCTACGAGTGCGTGGCGAACGACGTGCCGTTCGTGCTGGCCGGAAGCCTGCGCGACGACGGCCCGCTGCCGGAGACTATCACGGACATGAACGCGGCGCAGGACGCTTACGCCGAGCAGTTGCGCGGTGCCGGGCTGGTGCTGTGCCTGGGCTCGATGCTGCACTCCATCGCCACCGGCAACATGCTGCCGGGGTGGGTCAAAACAGTGTGCGTGGACATCAACCCGGCGGTGGCGACGAAGCTGAGCGACCGCGGCACAGGGCAGGCGCTGGGCGTCGTCACCGACGTCGGAATGTTCCTGGAGCTGCTCGAGAAGAACCTGCAGGAGGCGAAGTAAATGGCCGTGAAGAAGCAGAAGCTGTACACCGACGAGCACGCCGGCTCGGGGCTGGACGCGAAGCTGCCGGCGATCGATTGCTGGCCGAACCAGTTCGACAACGGCAATTACTGGATCGAGATTTCGTCGCCCGAGTTCACCAGCGTGTGCCCGCGCACCGGGCTGCCCGACCACGGCACCATCACCATCCGCTACATCCCCGGCAAGGACTGCCTGGAATTGAAGTCGCTCAAGATGTACCTGCTGGAATACCGCAATCTCGGGATCTTCCAGGAGAACGCCGTGAACCGCATTTTGAACGACTGTGTGAAGGCTTCGAAGCCGCGGGAGATGACGGTGACGGGGGAGTTCACGCCGCGCGGCGGGGTGTATTCGACGATCACGGCGACGTATGCGCGCGGGAAGAAGTAGCTAGCCGGCGATGAGGTCGCGGTAGAGTTGCGCCTGGCGGCGGGCGATCCCGTCCCAATTGAAGCTGCGCTCGACGGTCAGGCGCGCGGCGCGCTCGATGGCGCGGCGGCGTTCGGGATGGCGGAAGAGGTCGAGGATCTCTTCCGCCATTTCCTTTCCGGTGGGCACGACGACGACGTCTTCGGGCGGATGGAGATCGAGGCCGTTGACGCCGGCGGGCGTGGAGACGATGGCTTTGCCCATGGCCATGGCCTCCATGATCTTGATGTTGGTCCCGGCGGAGGCGAGCAGGGGAGCGATGACGACGGAGGCGCGGCCGTAGGCGGCGCGCACGTCGGAGACGAAGCCCTCCACCTCGAGGCCAGGGCGCGAGAGGTTGAGCTTGACGCGGTCCTGGTAGAGCTCCTGGTAGTGCTCGGCGCGCGCGCCGGTGATGACGTGGAGCGTGGCGCCTCCGGCTTCGAGCAGCGGCCAGGCATCGCGCAGGAAGAAGTCGAGGGCCATCAGGTTGGGCAGATGGGCAAACGATCCGATGAATAGGATGCGGCGGTCTTCGGGCTCCTGGTCCGACGGCTGGAAGCGTTCGAGATCGACGCCGTTGGCGAGGACTTCGACGCGGCGCGCGCCGGCGACGGTGGCGGCATCCTTGGCCGACATGGCTACGACGCAGGAGACTTCCCGCCAGGCCTTTTGCTCGAACGTCACCCAGCGCTCGAGCTGCTGGCGGGTCTCCCAGTCGTCGTGCTCGCGCAGAAGCTGCGAGTAGAGATCGAGCGTGATGTCGTGCTCGATGAGCAGCGTGGGCACCTGGCCGCAGTCGGGCGCGTAGAGGCCCATCTGGGTGAACTCAAGCTGCACGGCGGCGGGCGAGTGCTTGCGGATCATCTCGCGCAGCGCGGCGCGGAAGGGCTCCGTGTCGTGCTCTTCGACGACGTCGGGCCGCGCGGTGAGCGGTCGGAGGTGCGAGCCTTCGCGGCGTACCAGGACGATTTCGACGCAGAGATCGAGGATCTCGGGCGCGGGCGTTTCGTGGCGGTCGCAGAAGACGAGCAGGACCTGGTCGAACTCGCCGGCGGCGCGCTTCATCAGGTTGAAGATGCGCACGGCGCCGCCGTGGGAGAGCGGGTAAGGAATGTAGGGGCTGGCGACGAGGACCACGGGCTTTCGGGGATCGCGGGCGCGGCCGGGGAACGACACGGCTTCGCCGGAGCCGAGGGCGAGGGCCAGATTCTCGTCGGCGCGGACCGCGGGCGGGGGCTCCACCCAGCGATCGATTTGCGCCGCGGCGCGCAAGGTGGGGAAGACCCACGGCATGGGCGGCTCCTGGGCGGCGAAGAGGTTGAGGCGGTGGATGGAGTACTGCCAGAGCCGCTGAAAGACTTCGGGCGAGGCCACGCTGCGGGCGAGGAAACGCAGGTAGTTCAATTCAACGGCAGCCTGGATCTGGTCCTCGGTGAAGTAGCGGGAGGTGGTGGCGCGATGGTGGTGGACAAGCCTGGCGCCGGCGACAAAGACGGTAGGCCAGCCGCGCACCCAGCCGCGGTAACCGAGGTCGAGATCCTCGACGTAGGCGGGGGTGAAGACCTCGCCGACGCAGCCGGCCTGGCGCAGCTTGCGGGTGTCGTAAAGCGAGCAGCCGCCGCTGCCGTAGAAGACGTAAGTGAGGTCCTCGCCTTCGACGGGCTCCAGGCACCAGACGGGGAAGTCCACCGGGTGGCCGCGCAGCCAGGAGACGGCCTTTCCGGTCTCCTCGCGGCGGACGCCTTCAGGGAAGAAGATCTGGGCGGTGGCGCAGAAGAGGTCCGGCACCTTGTCGAAGGCGGCGAGCAGCGGCGGGAAGAAGCCGGGCTCGAGCACCATGTCGTTGTTGAGCAGGAGGGTATGGGAGTAGCGCGAGCGGGCAACGCCGCGGTTGACGGCGGCGGCAAAACTCAGGGGCGCGGGCGAGACCTCGCAGACCACCTGGGGGAACTCGGAGGCGAGCCAGGCGGCGGTGCCGTCGTCGCTGCCGTTGTCGGAGACGATCACCTGGGAGGGAATGCCTTCGAGCTCGCGCAGCAGGCCGGGGAGAAGGCGGGCGAGGAGGTCGCGGCCGTTGCGCGAAGGGACCACGACGCCGATGCCGGCGGGCAGGGGCGGGCCGGGGTCGGGGTCGGGACGCGGGGCGAGGGAGCGCTTCACGGAAGCCACGCGGGCGCCGGCGCGGAGGGCAGCGCGCACGGCGAGGGGCCGCTTGAAGGAGTGCGGGTGGAAGATGCGCCAGATCTGGGTGTAGAGCCAGCCGCCGGGGCGGGTCTCCCAACGGATGAGGTTGCCGAGGCGCCAGAGGTAGTAGCGGACGACTGCGCCGGCGGCGCGCGGGTGCATGGGGAAATGGTCGAGGCTGTCGTTGAAGCAGAGCAGGCGCGACGGGGCGGCGAGCAGGGCGGCGAGGCGCATGGGCCAGTAAGGCATGCGCGGCTGGAGGATGACGCCGGTGTAGGCGACGGCGACGCCGCGCAGGGCGTCGTGGAGGCGGGCGCGGTTCTGGGAGAGCGTCCGGCCGAGGAACCAGGGGATCCAGCGGAGGTGCTTGTGGGAGTCCGGCGGCGGAAATTCGCTGACGATCCACAGGGGCAGATCGGGCGCCACGGCCTGGAAGTTGTCGAGGAAAGTGGGGATGAGGTCCTCGGAGCCGGAGGCGAAGGCGAGCAGGATGCGTGAAGGCCGGGTCAAGCTAGATGAGTCTCTGCCAGTCGGGAGTGAGGGTGCCGCGGAGGCGGTCGTCCCACAGCGCGAGGGCCTGGAGGCAGAAGGCGGTGGAGACGGGGTTGGAGTAATCAGAGGGCGCGCCGTGGCGGCGGCCGAAGTTGAAGCCGCCGTCGAGGCGGGGCTCGGCGGAGTTCATCTGATGGGCGGCGGCCCAGGCGGCCTCCTCGGCGGCTTGGGCGGCGTTGAGCGGAACGGCGCGGAGGGCGTCGGCCCAGAGGCGGACGCGAAGCAACTGGGCGTTGACGTCGGAGCGTTCGAACTCCCGACGGATGTCGCGCAAGGTGGCGGCGGTGCGTTCGATGCCTTCGGCGAGCGCCTGGCGGACGGCGGAGCGTTCGGAGCGCGAGAGCAGGGCCTCCAGGAAATAGGAGTAGGCGTGAAGGCGGTCCATGCGGCGCTGGCGGTCGGGCTCGTTTTCGAGGAAGGAAGAATGGGTGACGAGCGCACAGTCCAGGGCGGTTTCGAAGTCGGCTTCAAAGAGCTGGTTGCCGGTGGCGGCGGCGAGGTCGAGCCAGCCGAGGGCGCTCTTCAACTGGTAGCAGTCGGAGGAGCGGGACCAGCGGGGGTCGCGCGGCAGAGGCTGCTTTTCGGGCAGGACGAGGATCGGGTGGATGTCTTCGGCGGCGACGAAGTCGCGGCTCATGGATTCGCCGCAGAGGACGGCGATATCGAGGTAGCGCTGGTTGGAGGTGGCGCGCCACAGGCGGACGAGGGCGCGGACAATGATGCCGTTGTCGAAGAAATAGGAATGGTGCTCGGGCAACTGGCCGGTGGGGGACCACTCGAAGGGCATGGCCTGGCAGGCGGGGTTCCAGGCCTGGCAGAGCAGGTCTCCGGCGCGAACGGCGGCGTCGAGATAGGCGTCGTCGGCGGTGCGCTGGTGGAGTTCGAGCAGGGCCGAGACGGTGTAGCCGGTGATCTCGGTGGAGACGCGGGCGTTGCGGCGTTCGGCGATGAAGTGGTAGCGGGCGACGCCGCCTTCGGGCTCCTGGATTCCGGAGCGGAGGAACCACTGGCCGGCGCGCTGGAGAAAGGCCGAGGGGCAGAGTTGGGTGTTGCCTGAAATACTGGTCAAGACTGCAATAATCCCTTGAAAAAGAACAGTAAAGGCTATTGTAGCAATGCCGGGCCGGATGAGGAGCCGGTCGCCTGCCGGCGCAGGACGAGGAGGATGCGGGGGGGCTGTTCCTGGCTGCCGGCGGTGAAGGCGGCGGCGGCGGCGAGGGTGTGCTGGGCGATGTCGGCGGCGCGGTCTTTGTCGCCGGCGAGGAGAGCGTCGACGAGGCCGCCTTCGCCCCAGATCGTGCCGTCCGGCGCGGCGGCGCCGGGAATGCCGGAGCTGGCGATGGCGAGGATATCGCCGGGAAGGAACTCGATTTCGCCTTCCTGGAAGAGCGACGCGGACTGGGGTTCGAGGGGATCGCCCCCGGTGGTGAGGCGGACAATCTGCGCGCCATCGGGGGTGCGGCGCAGATGGATGGGGGGATAGACGCCGGCATTGAGGTAGCGGAGGCGCGTCGAGCCGGAGACGAAGCGGGCGCAGAAGAGGGCGATGGGCGGGCGTCCGGCGGCGGAGAGGGCGATGGCGCGGCGGGTGGAATCGGCCAACTCGGCGAGGTCCTCGTGATAGGCGCGGGCCCGGGTGCGGAGCAGGGCCTGGAGCTGCACGAGGCGGACGGAGGCCTCCTCCGACGGACC
>DAHVTI010000118.1 GCA_027324255.1 Bryobacterales bacterium
GGTCAGTTTTGGGAAGCAGAGGCGGGCAAATTCTCGCGAGCGCCGAAGCCATCTCCACCTTGATCGCAGGCGTTAATCCCTCCGTCGTCGAAGCGGACGTGTTCTGCGGCATTCAGAATCCCCTCTTCGGCATCGTCTCTTACCAGTTCCTCACGGGACTGAACATCGACGACACGAGAAACATGATTCGCACCATGGGCAAGCGCATGGGCCTGAAGTTCACCCCTGAGGCCGCTGCCTACATTTTTAGCCGATACGGCGGCCACCCACTCCTCACAAGGATCGCCTGCAGCCTCTTCAATACCGCGGTTCGCACGAAGAAAGAACCGAGGCCTATAGAAGTTACCGAGGCCAGACTGAAAGCCGAACAGGAGCAACGAGAAACGGAGTTGATGTTCTATTGTCGGCACGTCGTTTCTGAACTCAAGCAGTTCTATCCCGATGAGTACACTATGCTGGAGTACCTTTCCTGCGGCCAGACGAACGACTTCCTGGAACTAGAATCGTCTCAGGACTACACTAAGCACCTGCAATCCTATGGCCTGCTCGCCCGTTCAGGCATTGGGCAGCCGTGCGTTGCCATTCAGGTCATCGGCCGGTACGTGGCGCTGGAGTCGGCTCGGAGAGAAGGCCGACAAACCCTTTACCGCGTTGTTCCTCCTTCTGAACGGCTGAGGTGGATCGAAAAAAGGAAGGAGACCATTCTCCACGACCTTCGATCGCTCGAGTCTGTCATCCGCAGTGCCGGCCAGCCGTCTCTGTTCGGGGAGAACTCTTTCCCAGAGGCCGATCGCTTTTACCAAATACCGGCCTGCACCAACGAGGCCGACTTCGAGTCCTTCATCAACGTCTGCAACCGGTGCTTTGTTGAGTCCATCGAAATCTACGGTAAAGCACATGGATTCTCCAAATATTACTGGCAGGAGATCAAGGACGCTTATCCGGGATTGTGGATTTCGCTACAGCGGATCAAGCTTTATCGCCACGAGAGATTCCACATCCAACTCACCGCCAGCGCCTCCACGGAAATGAAAAAGTACTTAAACCAGGACCTCGAAGGCAAGTCCCCCAGCAAGATTCCCGATGTCTACTTCATGCTCCAGCAATGCGTGCTAGACGGACTGCTCACCGGGCTTCAGATCGAAATCTCACGACTGAGCTGATTCGGTTCAAGTCTATGCCGACCTCGCCAGCATGGACTCGAACAGCCGTCCTTAACGAATTACGGCCGCGCCAGATACTTCTTGTACAGCCGCGTGTGCTTGGACTCCAGGTCCACCTGCTCGCCCCGGATGTACATGAACTTGATCTGCGTCTGGATCTCCAGCGGATCCCCGTCCGTCACGATCAAGTCCGCCACTTTGCCCTTCTCCACGGAGCCGTAGCGGTCCGCCACGCCCCAGATCTCCGCCGCGTTCAACGTCACTGACTTCAGCGCCTCGTCGTACGGCAGCCCGAACGGCACCGCCTGCGACGCCTCGTAGGGCAGGTTGCGCGCGAACTGCGTCCCGAAGCTCGCAAAAGCGACCTTCACACCCGCCTTCACCAGCAGCCCCGGCAGCGCGAACGGCTCGTCGTAGGGATCGTCCTCTTCCAGCGGCGTCGCGAACGTACTGCCCAGGATCACCGGGATCTTCTTCTTTGCGATCTCCGCGGTCATCTGGCCCGGCCGCCGCACGCCCGCCAGCACCAGTTTCACCCGTTCCTTCTCCGCCCACGCCACCGCTTCGCGGATCTCCCGCTCGCGCGCCGCGAACACCATCACCGGCAGCTTGCCCGCCAGCACCGGCAGCATCGCCTCGAACTTCAGATCCGGCTGGAAGCCCGCTGCGCCCGCGGCCTTCGCCGCCTGGTAGCGCCGCGCCTCTTCGAAGAACTCGCGCAGCTTCTGCACGCGCTGCTCCTGGTTCCGCTTCGCCTCCGCGAACGTCGTCTGCCGGGCGCCCATCCTCGCGCTCCCCATCCTTCCGCCGCCCGACACGATCACCGGCCACGTCATCTGTAGCGCCGCGCCCGGCCGGATCTCCATCTCTTCCCACGTCCAGCCGTTCAGGTTCATCAGCGACATCTGCCCGCTGATGATGCCCCCGCCGCTGCCGCGCCCTCCGATGGCGCCCGGCGTCGCCATCACCGCCGTGATGCCATTGGCCCGCGTCACCGGAATCGCCTCGCTCTCCGGGTTCACCGCCACAATCGCCCGCAGTTGCGGGTTGAAGTCGCCAAGCTCGCCCGTGTCCACCGTCTCGCGCACGCTGCTGATCTCCGACAGCCCGATGGGCGACCCCGAATCGATCATGCCCGGGTACACGTGCAGGCCCTTGCCTTCAATCACCCGCACCTTCCCCTTCACCGCCAACTTCGCGCCCACATCCGCGATCTTGCCGCCCACCACCAGCACCGACGCGTTCTCCATCTTCGGCGCTGACACCGGGTGCACCGTCGCGTTGCGGATCAGGAACGTGGCGTTCTCCGCCGCCAGCAGCGGCGCCGCCAGCACGGCAATCGAAATGACGATCCTCTTCACGACGTCCTCCTCGTCTGCGGCATGTTCCGCTTCTCGGTTTCCTTCTCTTTCTGCATCAGCCCTTTCTTCTGAGCCTCCACCTTCGGCCGCGCCGTGAGGTCGTTGTCCCGGTCGAAGTACTGCTTGCCTTCGATGAACACCTTCTCCACCTTCGAATACATCGACAGCGGGTTCTTGTCGTAGATCACGATGTCGGCGTCCTTGCCCACCTCGATGGACCCCACCCACTTGTCGATCTGCATCTGCTTCGCCGGGTTGATGGTGATCATCGCCAGCGCTTCATCCTCGGTCACCCCGCCGTACTTCATCACCTTCGCCGCTTCCGTGTTCAGGCGCCGCATCAGCTCCGCCCCGCTCGCGTCGTCCGAGTTGAGGCTCACCAGCACGCCCTTCTTCTGCATGATCGCGGCGTTGTACGGAATCGCGTCCGCCGCCTCCACCTTGTAGTTCCACCAGTCCGAAAACGTCGAAGCGCCATCGCCCCGCGCCGCAATCTCCTTCGCCACCTTGTAGCCTTCCAGCACGTGCTGGTACGTCACGCCCTTGATGCCGAAATCGTCGAAGATCCGCATCAGCATCAGGATCTCGTCCGCCCGGTAGCAGTGCGCGTGCACCAGCCGCTTGCCTTCCAGCACCTCCACCAGCGGCTCCAGTTGCAGGTCGCGCCGCACCGGCAGCGCGGTCTCGCCCCGCGCCCGCTTGGCCTCGTACTCCTTCAGCTCCTTCTGATACTCACGCGCCCGCGTGAACGCGTCGCGGATCACATCCTCCACGCCCATCCTCGTGCCCGGGTACCGCAGGTTCGACTGCGTCCCCGGCATCTGGAACCCTTGCGCGTTGCCCGCCCGCTTCACGTTCTCGCCCAGCGCGATCTTCAGGCTCGGCTTGGCCTGCTTGAACAGCAGCCCGTCCGCGTTCTGCCCCCACCGCGTCTTGAACAGCACGTTCCGTCCGCCGATCGAGTTCGCGCTGCCGTGCAGCGAATTGGCCGTCGTCACGCCGCCCGCCAGTGCCTGGTAGATGCTCTTCGAATCCGGATTCAGCATCTCCCCGGCGTCCACCATCGAGCTCACCGAGATGGTGCCTTCGTTGATCGAATCCAGCGCGATGTGCGTGTGGCAGTCGATGATGCCCGGCATCACGTGCTTGCCGCCCGCGTCCACAATCTTCGCGCCCAGTGGCGTCATCACCTTCTCGCCCACCTCCGCGATCTTCCCGTCGCGGATCACAATCGAGCCCGTGAACGTGCCCTGGGTCACCGTGTGGATGATCCCGTTCTGGATCACCGTCACGTTCTGCGCGGCGGCCAGCCCCGCCAGCATGAATAGTAGCGTCAGTGCCCGCATCGCTCAGTTCTCCTCCCCGGCTGCCATCGACGGCCGGCCTGAAACTCCGCCCGGCCCGGTCTGCGGCGCCTCCGGCGGCGGCAGAAATTTCACCCCATCGACGAAGACCATCTTGACCTTCGTCTTGTCGTCGAACAGGTCGCCGTCCGTCACCACCAGGTTCGCGATCTTGCCCTTGTCGATCGAGCCCAGCTTCCCGGCCAGCCCGTAGATCTCCGCCGCGTTCAGCGTCAGCGCCTTCAGCGCGTCTTCCTTCTTCAAGCCCAGGTCGATCGATTTCTTCAGCGCCCGGATCACGTCCTTCGGCGCGTCGATCCCGTCCGAGCTCACCGCGAACTTCACGCCCGCCGCCGCCAGCGCCGCCGGCGACGCCGGGGCCTTGTCCCGGATCTCCAGCGTCCGCAGGCTCTCCTCGCGCTCCGGATCCGCGTCCCGCTCCCGCGTAGGCCACTTCACGTTCAGCACCACCGGCGTACCCGCCTGCTTCAGCCGGTCCGCCATCGCATAGCCCTGCACCACGCCGTACACCACGAACGGCGCCTTCAGGTCGCTGGCCAGCTTCAATATCCGCTCCAGCGCCACCGGACTCGCCGCCGGCAGCAGTACCCGCTTCGCCTCCAGCACCCCTTCCAGCGCCCTGTCATAGTCCGGCCGCTTCACGTTCGCCGGGTTCTGCGCGTACATCGCCTTCGCCAGCCTGTAGTAGCCGGCATCGATCCACAACTGCCGGAAGTAAGCCAGGATGCCCATCGGCGACGAAGGGTAGCCCGTGTAGCCCGACGGCGTCATGCTCAGGTACAGCCCCGCGCCCGGGTCCACAATCATCCGCCCGCTCGTCTCCCCGCCCAGGTTCACCACCGCCCCGTGGCCCGCCACCAGACCCTGCTTCGGGAACGTCACCGCCGTCGTGAAGCCCGCGCCCCGCGCCGTCTCAATCCTCCGGTCCTCCAGCTTCACCAGGTCCGCCGCCTTCACCCAGCTCGTCGTGCCCGGCCGGTCCTGCGGCCCCCACGAACGCGGCGCCGCCGCCGGCGATCCTCCCGGGCCTCCCACCGGCGCTCCGCCGCCTCTGCCCGCCGCTGCCGGCGCGGCCGCCGCCGCCTGCGGGATGCCCCACGTGCTCAGCCCGTCGATCAGGCCCGGATACACCGTCAGCCCTTTCCCGTCCACCACCCACGCGCCTTTCGGCACCGCCGCCGCGGCACCCACCTCCGCGATGATCCCGTCCCGGACGACAACGGTTCCTTTCTCGATCACGCCGCCGCTGACCGTCACGATCCGCGCGTCCTGAATCGCCAGCAGTCCCGGCGCTTCCGCCCGCACGGGAGCCTGCCCCAGAGCCAGGCCGCAACCTGCCCACACAACGAGCCTTCCAATTATTTGGCGCATGGTGAATCCAAGTATTTTAGACTGGTGTTTCAAAGATGCCAACTCAAAAACCTATCCGCTATCAGGACGCCGGGGTCAGCATCGACGAGGCGGACCGTGCCGTCGGCTACATCAAGGTAGCCGCCAAGAAGACCTTCACGAAGGGCGTACTCGCGGATATCGGTAGTTTTGGCGCCATGTACCGCCTCGCTGGTTACAGGCGCCCCGTCCTCATCTCCTCCGCCGACGGAGTCGGTACAAAGATTAAGATCGCCTTCATGACCGGCCGCCACGATACCGTCGGGCAGGACCTCGTCAACCACTGCGTCAACGACATCGCCGTCCAGGGCGCCTCCCCCCTCTTCTTCCTCGATTACTTCGCCGTCGGCAAGCTCGAAGCCGAAGTCGCCGGCCAGATCGCCTCCGGCCTCGGCAAGGCCTGCCAGGAGAACGGCTGCGCCCTCATCGGCGGCGAAACCGCTGAAATGCCAGGCCTCTATCAGCCCGGCGAATACGACCTCGCCGGCTTCATCGTCGGCGCCGTGGAGCAAAGCAAGCTCCTCACAGGCAAGACCGTCCAGCCCGGAGACCTCCTCCTCGCCCTTCCTTCCACCGGCCTCCATACCAACGGCTACTCCCTCGCCCGCAAGCTTCTGTTCGAGGTCGCCGGCTACACCCCCAAGACCTTCCTCCCCGAACTCGACTGCACGATCGCCGACGAGCTCCTCAAGGTCCACCGCTCCTACCTCAAGCCCATCCAGAAGCTCATGAAGGAAGGCCTCCTCGCCGCCGCCGCTCACATCACCGGCGGCGGCATCACCGACAACACCCCGCGCGTCCTGCCCAAGGGCATGGCCGCCGAAGTGAAGCTCGGCTCGTGGCCGGTTCTCCCCGTCTTCGAGCTTCTCCGCCGCCTCGGCAACGTCCCCGACGACGACTACCGCCGCACCTTCAACCTCGGCGCCGGCATGATCCTCGTCATCCCGCAGAAGAAGGCCATCAAGGCGGAAAAGCTCCTGAAGCGCCTCAAGGAGCCCTTCTACGAAATAGGCCGCATCGTCCGCCAGCCCCGCGGCAAGGGCCGCGTCATCTACAAATGAAACGCATCGCCATCCTCGTCTCCGGCCGCGGCTCCAACTTCGAGGCCATCGCCCGGAACATCCGCGAAGGCCGCCTGGAAGCGGAGATCGCCGCCGTCGTCGCCAATAACCCTGAAGCCAAGGCCCTGGACACCGCCCGCGCCCTCGGCCTCCGCGCCATCCTCCTGCCCTCCAAGGGCGTCGACTCCGACACCTATGCCGCCCAGGTCGTCGCCGCCCTCGCGCCCCTCTCCATCGACCTCCTCTGCCTCGCCGGCTTCATGCGCCGCGTCGGCCAGCCCCTGCTCGACGCTTACGCCCACCGCATCCTCAACATCCACCCCTCGCTGCTCCCCTCCTTCCCCGGCCTCCACGTCCAGCAGCAGGCCCTCGACTACGGCGTGAAGTTTTCCGGCTGCACCGTCCACTTTGTCGATTCCGGCCTCGACACCGGCCCCATCGTCGCCCAGGCCGCCGTCCCCATCCTGGATGACGACACCGCCGACACCCTTGCCGCCCGCATCCTCGTCGAGGAACACCGCATCTTCTCCGAAGCCATCGCCCTCGTCCTCAGCGGCCGCTACCGCATCGACGGCCGCCGCGTCATCCGTCTCGACGTATGAACCGCCCCTGGCTCCTTCCCCTGCTCCTCTTCGCAGCCGTCTTCTTCGTCTACCTGGTCAGCCCGATGGCGACGCCCTTCGACTCCCGCTGGACCGTTCACACCGCCCTCAGCCTCATCCACCGCCACGACGCCGACCTCAACGAGTACGAGCCCCTCCTCGCCCGCGACCGCTTCTACGCCATCGAATGCATCCAGCCCGGCGGCGCGCGCCTCTACCCCGTCAAGCAGGCCGGAGCCTGCGCTGGCGGCCATCTCTACCACTTCTACCCTGCCGCGGTTCCCATCCTCGTCTCGCCCCTCCTCGCCGCCCTCGAAACCGGCCTCCACCTCGCCCAGCCCTTCCTCGCGCCCATCGCCTCCAAGCTCCCCCCCGGTTTCCGCCGCAGCCTCCTCGAAGGCGATCTCGTCGCCGCCTCCATGCCCGCCGAGCTCATCCTCGCCTCCATCGTCGTCGCCCTCGCCGCGGTCGTCGTCTTCCTCCTGGCCCGCAGCCTCGCCGGCTGGCGCGCCGCCTTCTTCATCGCCCTCGTCTTCGCGTTCGCGACGCCTGCCTGGTCCACCGGCAGCCGCGCCCTCTGGATGCACGGCTTCTCCATGCTCCTCCTGCCCGCCGCCCTGTGGGCCATGCTTCGCCAGCGCTGGGCCGCGGCCGGAGCCCTGCTCGCCCTCGCCTTCTTCTGCCGCCCCACCAACGTCGTCCCCCTCGCCTTCGCCGCCCTCTGGGCCCTTTGGCAGGGCCGCGCCCAGGCCCTCCGCTTCGCCGCCGGCGCCGTCCCCGTCGCCGCCGTCTTCGTCGCTATCAACTTCGCCTGCTACGGCTCCCCGCTCGCCCCGTTCTTTTTCGTCAAGCGCGCCGGCACCGCCTCCCTCGGCCTCCACCCCCGCATCGGCGAAGCCCTCCTCGGCAACCTCGTCAGCCCCTCCCGCGGCATCTTCGTCTTCTCCCCCGTCTTTCTCTTCTCGCTCGCCGGAATCTGGCGCTGGCTGCGCGCCCGGGAAACCCATCTCCTCGGCTTCTACCTCGCCGCCGTCTGCACGGCCCACTACCTGCTCATGTGCGGCTACGAGGATTGGTTCGGCGGCCACTCCTACGGCCCGCGCTACATGTCGGACCTCTCATCGCTGCTGACTCTCGCCCT